>JBLNEL010000071.1:0-26580 GCA_050262615.1 Bacillota bacterium | reverse complement strand
TTTACCTGGAAGTTACTTTACCTGAAAGTTATTTGCCCTAAGGTTTTCTCTTGCCTTACCAAGAGTCACTTCTTCTAGATCCATTTTACATTCCGGACATGCTGCGGCTTTATCACTGATTACATTGTAATCCATCGGACACTCGAATACTTTTCCATCATTGTTCTCATCAATTGCTTTAAGATCAATAACTCCCTGCCTTACAATAGAAGCTGAGGATACCGCACCGGCGGCATCTTTTACAGTCGTATCAGCTGCAACTATCGATGGTATTTGCTGCTGCTGATTGTTTATCGCTTTGTTTTCATTTTTATTATCCGCACAGGCACTTATAATTACTGACAAGAATATTACAATTGCTATTAAAAGTGAACTCTTTTTTTGGTTTCTCATTACTGCTCCTTTAGTAATTTTTAATTCCATATCCGTACTTAAAGTTACAAAAATATTTTTAGTTCTTTAAGAGTTTCTTGCCGTCTTTGCTTAAAAGACTTGAATACTTTTCCGGATCAGCTTTGAATTTTTCATCGCATCCTGCACAGCAGAACCCATAGACTTTTCCTTTGTATTCTACTGTTTCTACCTTTGGATTTACTTTGTCTCCTAAAACCGGACAAACCTGATTCCATGGTTTCTTACTTGATGAACTTAAACTTGCTTTTTTCGCCTTTACTTCTGTCGTGCTGCTGCAGCAGCTTTTTGCTTCCTTTGAGGCATCATCACTGCATGTCTTGCCATCTTTCATCTGTGCATCTGTACATTCTTTGTTACCCTTTGACTTATCATGCCCGTGGCCTTTTTCCTGAGCATTAAGAGTTATGGTTGCAAGTACAAAAAGTGCAATTATGATTGCAAACATGTTTTTAATAATATGAGCTGCTGATTTTGTTGAAAACATTTTTTCTCCATTTTTTTTGTTTAGTTCTATTATCGTATTTAATTACTTACTTTTTCAGAGGCAATAATAGTCACCTTAAAATGTGCTCAGTATTGCCCCTTATATTATTTTATTTCTTCAGCTTATTTCCCTGTTTTTATTTTTTTTCTATTATTTCTTTGCTATAAAGGTTTTTCCGTCACTGCTTAAGTTCTGCAGGTATTTCTCCGGATTAGCAATAAATTCTTTGTCGCAGCCGCCGCAGCAGAATCCTATTGTCTTTCCTTTATATTGAACGGTCTTTATTGCCGGGTTGACCTTGCTTCCAAGTACCGGGCAATATGCGTTCCATATTCCAGCTGTTGCACTTTTTGGCTTTTCTGCTGGTACTGCCTGTGAATGCCCCTGATGCTGTTTACCCTGAAGAGGCTGCTGCTGTGCATTGTGCCCCTCATGATTATTCTGCTGACTGTTGTTCTGCTGGCCGTTGTTCTGCTGATTATTATTTTGTTGATTATTGTTCTGCGGAGCTGCTCCGCTGCCCCCATGCTGATGACCTCCGGCACTATTGCCGCTCTGCAGCTGACTTTCAGAATCTATCAGATAACTTCCCGATGATGCTGCTTCTTCACCTTCTTTTAATCCTGAAAGTATCTGATAGCTGCCGTTTGTTTTTACTCCAACCGTTACATCACGCGGCTCAAACATTCCCTCACTTGTCTTTACCCAGACAATGTTCCTTTTGCCTGTGAATAATACTGCACTCTCAGGAACAAGAAGCCCTTTACCGTAATTCTTGCTGAATACAGTCTCTGTATACATCTGAGGCTTCAGCTTCCCTTGCGGATTTTTTACCTCAGAACGTACTTTAATTGTTCGTGTATCTGAATTTACTACCGGATAAATGAAAGTTACCCTGCCTGCAAATTCTTCACCCGGATAGGCTGAGGTATGCATTTTTATCTGATCACCAACTTTAACTGCTGTAATATCATCTGCATATAACTCTGAAACATTCCAGAGCGTCGACATTTCAGCAATATCATAAACAGGACTGCCTTCCTGAACATACATACCTTCCTGAACCTTCTTCTCAATTACAGTCCCTGAATATGGAGAATAATAAGTCATCGTAAGCTTAACTTCACCTGATTGCTCAATCTCCTTGATCTGCTTTTGTGTAAGTCCGAAAAGCTCTAGTTTTCTGCGCGAAGAAAGCATCAGTGAATTATCATTTCTTTCTATGCTATTATTTGCTGATGCATAGGCCTGATTCTTTGTGCTCCTTATTGCGATTAAATATTCGTTCTGCGCCTGTACAAGATCGGGACTGTAGATCTCAAACAATGCCTGACCTTTCTGAATATTCTTTCCAGATGCATCTACAAAAAGCTTTTCAATTCTGCCGCTGAAACGCGCTGTTATCATCTTCCTGCCGGGCTCGGTAAAATCAAGATACCCAAATGCTGTTACATCTTTTGAAATGTTACCTGAAACTACCTTTACTGTTGCAACATTTGCCAGCACCTGGCCTCTTTTGCTTATTTCAAGCATGTTGCTCATATCGTTCATTGTTGCATCATCGGCTTTCTTTACTAGATCCATATGGCATATCGGGCATACCCCCGGCTTATCCGATGTTACATTAGGATGCATCGGGCAGTAATATAGATCTTTGTGATTGTGTGCCTCTGAAAGCTCTTCTCCTTCGGCCTTCTTCGTCGAACAGCCCTCAAGCAGCATTGTCCCGCTGATTATCCCAATAAGTAAAGCCAGAGAAATTATTTTTATTTTATTTATTTTTATAAAACTCATTTTTACAAAATTCTTTTTTAAGAAATTCATTTTATTCTCCCTTTTTCAATTCTTTACCGATCATCATTTCTATTTCAGCAGCTGCCATCTGGTAATCAGCCTGCGCCATGTAATAGTTCATCTTCTGCATTAACTGCATTCTGTATGAATCAATTACTGTACTGATGCTTGTTCTGCCGTTCTGATATGCACTCACCTGCGAACGCGTAGCTTCTTCATATAACGGAATAACTCTTCCGCTGTAAAGCTTTATCAGATCTTCCGATGACTTAAGCTTCGAAAAAGCCTGCCTTATTCCTGCAGCCATTTCCCTCTGCATATCACTTTTTTCGTACTCAATGCCGCGTATGCCTGCTGCTATTTCCTCTTCCCTTGCACTGTACTTATTACTTGACCAGGGTGCAAATGGAAGAGTAATTGAAGCCATGATTGAATACATATAATCACTCATTGGCTCGCCCGGCATCCCCATTGCAAGCATGCTGATATCACTCTTGGTTGTAAGCGGCATTCCCTGAGGCTGACGCATTACCATCGCCTGAACCATAAGATCCGGTATGCGGTCCTTTTCATTTGCCTTCAGCATCGCTTTGTTCATCTCAACCATGCTGTTCATCTGCCTTAAGGATGGATTTGCTTCAACTAACTTCTCTTCAAGTTCGGCTTGTGTGTAACTAAGTGAGTCGAACTTTATTTCCTTTTCAGCATATACTGTATTTGAAGATAATTCACGCCCGAGTAGTTTATTTAATTTGTATACCTCAGCTTCCCTCTCCCTCTGAAGATTAAGAAGCTGCGTTTCACTCGAAGCTATCTCCGTCCTGATTGTCAGTACATCAGCCTGGTTGATCCGGTTGATTGAATAAAGAACATTAATATTATTAATGAGGTCTTTGTAAAGCTCAATTGTGCTTTTCTGAATTTCAATCTTCCTCTCTACCATCCACAAATTATAATAACTCATCTTTATCTGTCCGGTTAAGTTTACTCTGTAGCTTGCGTAATTGTCCGTCTGAACAAGCGCATTCTTCTTTTCAACTTCTGTCATCGCACCTATCTTTCCGCCAAGCATGAACATCTGCGAAAGCGATATTGAATTCGAATAAGCATCATTTATTATGTTGTACTTCCCAAATGGTATCTCACCGAACTCAATGCCCAGCGTCGGCGCCGGTAAGGAATTTACTGACTCAGCTCGGTATTCAGCCGACTTTGTCTTGTACTCAAGTGACTTTAGTCTTGGGTTATTTCTTACTGCTTCACTGATTAGTGAATCAAGTGACTGCGGCATTATTTGAGAAGTTGTAATTACTGCAGCAAATACTACCCAAAACCACTTTTTTGTAATGATTGATCTAATTGTCGATTTATTTTTTGTTTTTTCTGCTTTATACATCTTTTTATCCCTCCTTCATCCAGTCTGCCATTTTAGAGAGCTCAAGTTTCCCCTTCTTTAATGCACGCTCTTTCATTATTGCAAATAGTATAGGAGTTACTACTAGTACATGTATCGCAGAGGTAAGTAATCCGCCTATCATCGGTGCAGTAAGAGGTTTCATAACATCACTTCCGGTACCGGTTGCCCACATTACGGGAACTAGTCCGACCATTGATGTTGCAACTGTCATAAGCTTTGGCCTTAATCTTAATACTGACCCTTCAACTGTCGCTTCGTATATATCCTGATTTGTTATTTCTCCGCGTTCACCTTTGTGGAATGCTCTTAACCTCTTGTCTAAAGCCTCATGCAGGTAAACTACCATTACAACACCGGTCTCAACTGCAATTCCGTAAAGAGCAATAAAACCAACCCATACGGCAACCGAAAAGTTATATCCCAGAAGATATACCATGTACATCCCGCCGATAAGAGCAAACGGAACTGAAAGCATTACAACACCTGCTTCTTTGTAGTCTTTCAAAGTAAAGAACAGTAGTGTGAATATTACAAGGAAAACAACCGGCATTATATATGTAATTGTTTTCTGAGCTCTTACTTTGCTTTCATACTGTCCGCTCCAGTTATATGAATATCCGCTTGGAAGCTTCAGATTCTCTTCAATTGCTTTCTTGGCATCTTCCATAACACTGCCCATATCACGTCCGCGTGTGTTCATAAAAACTATCGACCTAAGCATACCGTTTTCACTCGAGATCATTGGCGGACCTGTAAGTATCTTTACATCTGCTAATGTTGATAACGGGAGATAAACGACTGAACTTCCCTGAGTCTCAGTTAACGAACTATTGCCAGGAGCGGGTGCAGTTGCCTGTGGGGCTTGAGCCTGCATATTGGCCGAAGTACCGCCTGATGATCCCATCGACCCCATCGATCCTCCCCCATTGCCTGCTGAACCCTGCATTCCGCCTCCTCCTCCCATCGATCCGGCTGAAGCCATCTGTATTCCGCCTGAATTCATCCCGGGATTTGTGGAAACAGGGATTATCAGATTCTTCAGTTCCTCAATGTTATCTCTGTAATCCCTTTCATATCTCATCCTTATCGGAAATCTCATCCTTCCTTCCAGAACAAGTCCCAGGTTCTGCCCGCCTATTGCCGTTTCAATTATATCCTGCAGATCGCGGATGTTTACTCCGTAACGCGCTGCTATATCACGTTTGATCTGTATATCCATGTAATAGCCGTTCTGAACTCTGTCAGCTACAACATCTGCTGCACCGTTAACGTTCTTTAAGATCTGCTCGGCTTTGATTGCATAGTATTCAAGTGTATCCAGATTCGGTCCGAATATCTTAAAACCAATGTCAGTCCTTACACCTGTGGCAAGCATGTTAATACGGTTAATAATTGGCTGAGTCCATCCGTTCCTTACTCCGGGGATCTGAAGCTTCTGATCCAGCTCGTTTATGATGTCTTTCTTTGTAACTCCAGGCCTCCACTGATCCTTTGGCTTAAGCAGAATTATTGTCTCTATCATGCTTAAAGGTGCATTGTCGGTCGCAGTCTCTGCTCTCCCGGCTTTGCCTAATACATGATGAACCTCAGGCACAGTTTTTATTATCTTGTCCTGTAGCTGTAGTATTCTGTTTACCTCAGTAATTGAAGCATTAGGAAGTGTTACAGGCATATAAAGAATTGAACCTTCATCCAGAGGCGGCATAAACTCGCTTCCTGTCTTCATTACCATAGGCACTGTTATGACAAGTGCTATTACGTTTATTGCAATCGTAAAGGCCCTGTGCTTAAGTACCCAGTGTATTACCGGCTCATATATCCTTATAAAAAACCTTGTTGTTGGATTTTTATCCTCCGATTTGAAATTGCCCCGCATAAGCATTGTCATTAGTACCGGAATAAGTGTAATTACAACAATTGCACTCGATAACATCGCAAATGTTTTGGTGTATGCAAGTGGCTTGAACATCCTGCCTTCCTGACCTGTTAGCATAAATACCGGAAGGAATGATACTAATATTATCAGCTCCGAGAAGAATATCGCACGGCCTACCTGCTTTGCACTCATTATGGAAATATCACGGTACTCCTTGGCGCTTAAATGCCCTTTTTCTTCAATTGCCTTTGCAAGATTACGGTATGCATTCTCCACAAGCACAATCGAGGAATCAACCATAACACCTACTGCAAGTATAATACCCCCAAGACTCATAACATTTGAGGTGATCCCAAAGGCATACATGAAAATAAATGAAAGCAGTACTGATATCGGCAGCTCAATTAATATCCTTACTATGCTCCTGAAATGAAGCAGGAATATTGCAACCATTATTGCTACTGTAATTGAAGCTTCCCATAATGCTCTTTCCAGCGTCCCAACAGCTTCCCTTATAAGCGTACTTCTGTCATATGAAGGAATGATCTCAACTCCTGGTGGAAGCCCCGGCGAGATCTCTTTTATTTTATCTTTTATCTTGTCAATTACATGCTGCGCATTTTCACCATTTCTCATTACAACTATGCCGCCTACAACCTGCCCATCGCCGTTCTTATCAAGCGAACCCCGCCTTATATCTCCGCCAATCTGAACCTTTGCAACATTGCTTAAAAGAATTGGAATACCATTAGTATTATTTTTTACAATGGTCTTTTCAATGTCTTCTTTTCCTGTTATATATCCCTGACCACGTACAAAGTATTCGGCATCGCTTCTTTCTATTATCTTTCCGCCTACTTCATTGTTGCTCCGCTGTATTGCATTTACTACATCAGACACCGAGAGATTGTATGCTCTTAGCTTCATCGGGTCAACGTCAACCTGATACTGCTTTACATATCCGCCGATCGAGGCAACCTCGGCAACTCCCTCAACTGCTGAAAGTTTGTAGCGCACATACCAGTCCTGCACTGACCTTAATGTCCCCAGATCATAACCCTTGCCTTCGACTGTATACCAGTATACGTGACCTACACCAGTACCATCAGGACCTAAGGCCGGCACTACCCCCGACGGGAGCTGCGCCTGTACTGTATTTAGCCTTTCAAGTACCCTGGTCCTTGCAAAATATATGTCTGTGTTATCATCAAAAATTACAAATACAAAGGACATTCCAAACATTGATGTAGCCCTTACGGCCTTTACCTGTGGAAGCCCCTGAAGCCCTGAAACTATCGGAAATGTTACCTGATCCTCAATTACTTCGGGTGAACGCCCCATCCATTCGGTATAGATTATAACCTGATTTTCCGATAAATCCGGAATTGCATCCACCGGCAGGTTAGCTAAGGCATATATCCCCACACCGGCTATTATCAGGTATGCCAGAATTACAATAAATCTGTTCCTGGCACTCCAGTCTATTATTTTCTCTATCATTTAAATTTCTCCACTAAAGGAATCTTTTTTAAAGGAATCTTTTATAATTCTGTTGACCCCTCTAAGATCCGCCCCTTTGCTGCTAAAATGCATTGTTTAACAGGCGAATATTAGATTCAAAATTTGTTTTTTGGATTTTTATATAAAGGAATTGCCTTTATCTCTCTCTCTGCCTGACTGGAAAAATATTATTGCTTTTCCCGGTAAAGGAAACAAATAGAGATAAAATGAGTGGAGAATCTCAAATAAGAAGTACTGAGTTGGTTAGATATAAACTGTTGGATGCCTGACCCGGAGGCGGCGAGTTTATAAATAGATTTGAATTTTCAGAATTAAATGAATCCTGAATATTAGCTGAATTTACTATGATCGCTGCAAGTACAAAAGCTTTGTTATCATTATCTACTTTTACAGAAATATACTTTGCTGAAATAGGAGCGGCTAGTACTTTTGAATCACAGCAGTTATGCTTTACTTTCGATAACTGCATACCATCAGAACCAGAATCCATACTATTATCTACATAGCTCTCCCCTGCCTTTGCCTTCTTGCACATATTGCAGGACTCAAACTTTATAGTCTTTCCCATACCGCAGAAATGCAGTATTACCGGCAGCCCGGTATTTGACAGGACAAAGAAAAAAAGTACTGTAAATAATATTTTCTTGTTGATCTTCATAGTCTGCTGCAAACTTATACATATAAGGCTAATATGTCAAGCAATTAATTATAACTTATTATTAGCCGCCTGTTATATGTTAAACAGTAATAAAAACTGTAAGTTCCTTCTATTATCGGAATTATTCAAAAAAGTTTAGGCCTGCTTCTCCTAAAAAAAATATTTATGAAATACTTATTAAAGGTGTATTTTCCCCTCTTAAAAAGGAGTGCAGGGTTTGTAGAGAGAAAGAGAGCCTATTGGATCTCCCTTTGCACTTTATATAACCCCTGCACCCCTTTTAGATGTTGCTTAATTGCTTATCTTAAGCTTTTTTATCCTTTATGCCTGCATCTTTAGCTATGCCTGCATCTTTAGCTATGCCTGCATCTTTAGCTCAGGAGCAACTCCTAGCTGCCGCATTAACGATGCAGCATCAAAATATAGCTTTGCACGTATCACTTTACCTCCCCTTACCTGGAAAAGCTCACAGAACTGAAGTTCTACTTCTTTCCCTGTCGGCATAATAGGCCCTTCGGGAGCATTGAACGGACCTTCATTACGGCCTTTACCGGTAAATTCCACAACTACCCATTCTTCAGTAGCCTGAATGTTCTTTATATCAATTTTTGCATCGGGCACTGCGTTAAACCAGAGATTCAGAAAATCCCTGAAACCCTGCTGCCCTCGCTTTTTTGTGTTAAATGGAACGTTTGTCCCTTCAAAGTTCTTGTCAACCATCAATACCGCTGCATCTATATCGCCTTTGCTTAATGCTTCAAATTGCGTACGTATAAGCCTTATGTTATCCTGAATAGGCATATTGTTCCTCCTTTTTCCTGATATTTAACTCTTTCTTTAATTAGCTGATTTGTCTAATGCTTTACTTCAGCCAGTACACCCATCTGGCGCAGCATTGAGGCTAGATCATAATACAAAACTGACCTGACAATCTTTCCGCTTTTAATATTCAAAACTTCACAAAATGGCAGATTTACCAGCTTTCTTGTAGGCTTTATCTCTCCTTGCGGCGTCGAAAGTGTACCGGTATTGTTCCCGCTTCCGGTAAATTCAACCGCTACAAAGTCCTCACCTGCAATTATGTTGTTTATCTTGACCTTTCCATCCGGAAATGCTTTTAACCAGACTTCAAAGCCCTTTTTGTATCCATCCGGACCTTTAAGGTTTGTCCCAAAGACTGGATTTATAAATTCACAACTGTTGTCTATAAAGACTCTTCCTTCATCAAACTTCCGGCTGTTGAATGAATCATAGTATTTCCTTACAAGCGACATATTTTCCTGAATAGGCATGTTATTCCTCCTTTTTGTTTTTAACCCATAGTGTTTCTTTTTTTTTAACCAGCTTATTTGCTTTTGCTGACTGTTTGAGTTATCGTTACTTAAGTCAATTCAGATAGCTATGATTGGTAAATAATGCCAAAGTGATCTATGAAGAAAAAGAGAAAAATTTTGGACTGCTTGAAATAAGTGCGGTTTTATTGAAATATTTAGGACCGGCTTAAAAAATATGCAATGCTCTTACATCCTTTTTTTTAAGCCGGATGGTATTGAATAGTTAATTTATTTTGCTAGCCGTCGCTTTAGCATCTCGGAAATCTTGTCTCCTGATAGCTCTCTTAAAGCATCATTTGCTACCCAGCGCGATGTCTTATTATCCTGCTTTAATATTCTTTCTGCAGTCTCTATTGCAGACTTATTTAGATTTGCATTCCTTTTGCCTATCTGACGCAATGCCCAGTTTACGGCCTTCTTTACAAAATTCCTTCCGTCTGAAGCCTCTTTTTCTATAATAGGAAGAAATTCCATGATCTTTTTGTCCTCGGCTTTTTTGTCATGTATGGCAGCTGAGGCCATTATTACAAAACCTGCCCTCTTAACAAATTCTTCTTCCCTTTTTGCCCACTCAAATGCCTTGGTGTAAGCAAAGGACGCTTTGTCAAAAAGGTTCATGCAGCACTGGTCACATACATCCCAGGAATCAAACCCTGAGACCCACTCCTCCATTTGCTCTTCGGTTACCATTTTCGGATCATCAATTAAGGCTGCAAGTATTCTGGCTTCGTGAATGCCGCTCTTCCATAACTCAAGCGCTAGCGAGTGATTCTTCTTTATCTGTTTTGCAAGCCCCCTTAAGACAGGCATCGGTACACCATATGTGTTCTCAGAACTTATGCCAAAACGCGCCATCCCTTTTACATTAACAGGATTATGCATTGATTTGATCTTTTCTATTATCTCGTTTGCCGTCATTTCGCTTTTTCTTATGATTTCTCTTTTACTTATAATTTAGCCTTTAGTATTACTACATCTTTTAACTTATCTTCCGGGAAGATATTTCCCTGCTGATCAAAACTTGCCAGCTGACTGTTTGCAATATAATAAAGATCATCACCTGCTATTACACCTGTTGTGGGAATAATAAAGTCAGGATTATATGCCTCTATTACCTTAATGTCTTTAACTTCATCTTGCTGATCATTTAAATAAAACCTTGCCACTCTGTTGAACCCAAAGTTCTGGATTCCGATAAGACTGTTTTTATAGAAGTAAAGCCCATCTATAAAATTAAGTGATATATTTTCAGGGTGAGCTACTTCTTTGTAGCCTCTGCTCTGAAGATCTACTTTTATTACACCATTCGAATGCGCTGCAAAAAGAGTTTTATTGTCAGCCGATATAGCTATCCCGTTAGGATAAATATGGCTTTTCATGTCCAGAAAAAGCTCTATCTCGTCTTTATCTGCTGAAACTTTATAGATTGCAGGACTTTGGCTGTCTGTTAAATATATGTCACCATTATCAGCTATTGCCAGATCATTAAAGAAATGACTAAGCGTGTCTTCGGGTATGTACTTCTTTATCAGTTTGCCTGTCGCAATATCATACTTAAATACTCCTGAATGCCCTATCTCAGAGGCTTTTGAACCTTTTGTGTTTCTTCCTGCAGAACTGTTGGCCCAGAGCACGTTGCGCTTTGGATCAACTTTCATCCCTATTACTGCCCATAACCCATCCTGCCTTTCTGATGTAAAATCTTTATGACCTTTATCCCCTCTGACCTGAATGATCTTTGCTTTGTATATGCTGCTTAAGAAAAATGACCCGCTTTTTTCATCATACGCTATCCCTTCGGGTATCAGATCTTTTTCCTTTACAATAAAAGCTCTTTGACTGCTGTTAACCGGAGTCTTTGCTTTTTTTATTCTTTCCAGAATAACCTTAAACTCCTTCGTGTCCCTGATTGAACTGAAATCACCATCGTTCTCAGCATCTAAACCCTGACCTTTATCTAAAAGATTATTTAATAACGCTATTGCCTGATCTTTATCTCCGTTTAATGCATATGCACAGGCAAGATTATACCACGTTCCAATACTGCTGGGGTTAAGCTTAAGTGCCTTTTTGAAATTTTCAACCGATCCCGGGTAATCTTTCTTCTGATATGCCTCAAATCCTTTATTGTAATAAAAGTTGAAATCCTCCGCCACTTGCTGCTGCTGCTGGGCAAATGCCCCGCTTATAAGTAAAAGAAAAATTAAGATTATCTTCCCTGACATACAAACTCCTCTTATTAAAAGTTATTTGCTGAAAATATTGCTTTTGTAGGCTATCTCTTTACTGAACTTTTGCTTTACTGAACTTTTGCTTTACTGAACTTTTGCTTTCATGAACTTTTGCTTTCCCCAACTATTTCCTTATTGAACTATTTTTTTTACTGAACAATTGAACTGATTTAATTATTTACAATTACATCCTCAATATTACCTACAGGAAGCCAGTCATCCATGTTGGAGAAGTTGCTCTTATCTATATTTTTTGCTGCGATCTTCTTTGGCTTCGTGATCTCAATAAGTACAATATATCTTTTCCCTGCAAATCTTACCTTCTGCTTTTCTGAAAGCAGTAATGCCTTTTCATGCTTTTCTATAAGATTTACCGACTCCTCTGGAGTCATTTTCTCTGAGTTAAATACACTTTGCACAGTAGCTGAAGCTTTTATTGCCCCTTCGCCATTATTATTGATAAAATATAATGTATCTCCGGTATTTACTTTGCCGTATGGAAGTTTCCTGCCTGCAGCTCCGCGCAGTATGATTGTCTTGCTGCCGTCTAGAATTTTCTCTAGCTCTTTTGATGAAGCTTCAACAAAAACTACATGATCCATTTGTTTCTCCGGTAATTTATTATTGAAATAATAACACTGCATCGTTTTTGACGCATAGAAACTATAAAAAGTTTTAATTTTAATTATTTTATACGTCTTTTCCGGATAAGTAAACATAATTATATCTCTAAGATGTTTTTATTGAACTGTTTTAATTGTTAAATTTGTAGAATAAAACAAAATTTGGAGCTAATTATGATCAGCAAAGAACTGCTCGATATTCTCTGCTGCCCTGAAACTAAGGCTGACCTTGTACTTGAGGGTAATTACCTTGTCTCTGTCGATAAACAGACCCGCAGACGTTACCGTATTGAGGATGATATTCCTATCATGCTGATAGAGGAATCTGAACAGCTGGATATCGAATCATGGAAGGAAATAATGAAAAAACATGGTAGAAATGTTGATTGACCCGTTAATTTTTTAGAAAAATAATAAATGATAAAAAAAACATCTTTAGACGAAATTGAAAATTATCTGCTCGATGCTGCTAACGTAAAGGGCTTCTGTGATGCGGTTTACTTCCCTGAAAATGAACAGGATATTATAGATATCTTAAAGGATGCCGGCAAACATTCACTTAAAGTTACTGTTTCGGGTAACGGTACCGGACTTACAGGCGGAAGGGTACCTAAAGGCGGCATTGTAATAGCAACTGAAAAACTTAACAGTATTATTGAAATAAATAAAGAAGAAAAATATGCGCGGCTTCAGCCGGCTGTTATACTTAAGGATTTTCAGGACCTGGTTGAATCTGAAGGCCTTTTCTATCCACCTGACCCTACTGAAACAAACTGCTTTATCGGCGCTACTGTTGCTACTAATTCCTCGGGAGCTAAAACCTTTAAGTATGGACCAACTCGAAATTATGTACTTGAGCTAAGAGTCGTCCTTCCGGATGGTGAAACCCTGAAACTCGTTCGCGGTAAGCATAAAGCCGATGGCTATAAGCTTAATCTGACATCTGAGTCAGGTAAGATCTATAATGTCGAAATCCCTGATTACATGATGCCTGATACAAAACATGCAGCAGGCTATTATTCTAAAAAGGATATCGATCCTGTCGACCTTTTTATTGGCTCTGAAGGCACACTGGGTATAATTTCTGAAATAAAACTAAAACTTATTGATCTTCCTGAAAATATCTTGTCTGCCGTTATCTTCTTTTCAACTGAAACCGATGGTCTTGATTTTATTGACCACGCCCGAACTCTTTCTTTCCAGTCTCGCCAAAGTAAAAACTTAAATGAACTTGACGCCCGTGGACTGGAATTTTTTGACTCCCGCTCGCTTTTATTGCTAAAAGAGGATTATCCGCAGATCCCTCAGGAAGCCCAGGCTGCAGTTTGGTTCGAACAGGAAATAAACGATACTAATGAAGAAATAATTTTTGAAAAGTGGCTCGAACTTGTACTTCAGTTTAATGGCAATGAGGAATCTGCTTGGTTTGCTTCAAATAAAGCCGATAGAGAAAAATTCAAGGATTTCAGACATTCTGTTTCCTGGAAAATAAGCGAGTTTATTGCACAGAAAAACATTACTAAGGTCGGCACCGATATCGCCGTCCCTGATAATCAGTTCAGAGGCTTCCTGAAAGATATCGTCGAAGAGGTGAAACAGGCAGGACTTAATTACGTCGTTTATGGACATTTCGGAAATTCTCATGCTCATCTTAATATGCTGCCTGAAGACCAGCAGGAATTTGCTTTGGCTAAAAAGATCTATATGGATATTTGCCGTAAGGCAGTAGAGCTTAATGGCACTGTTTCTGCTGAACATGGCATTGGTAAGCTGAAAAAAGAATACCTGATGATGATGTTTGGTCAGGAAAACATAAAGAAAATGGCAAGACTCAAAAATACATTCGACCCTAAACATATCTTAGGAATAGGAAATATTTTTGATGAAAAGTTTCTTGAGGAAGTTTAGATCGGGGAAGTTTAGGATCCGTAATTCCTGATCTCTTTTTTCAGGACCCGGATCCTTTTTCACTCTTTTCTAAATACTTAAAATTTTCCAAATAAATTTCAGAAATTCAGATCGGCCGGCTCTCCTGAAATCTCCCTGGCCTGGATTATCTGATGCTTTACCTGCTCTGCCCACTCTTTTGCCCATGCAATGTTTGAATCACTGCTGTGTACCTCGTGTGCAATGCCTACTTTGGTCCTGTATAAATATTGACTGTATGCTTTCTGACACGCTGCAGCAAGCTTTCTCTGCTCATATCGCTTTGCAGCATGAATTATTGCTCCCCTCCAGTCTTCATTTTGTTCTACCGGCACTTTTTCATCAGCTTCTTTTAAGACGTTTAGGGCACGTTCAAGCTCATTGTTTGAACTGTTAAGCTCTTTTTCGTAAAGATAAAAATACTCTAATACTTTACTGTTTTCGAATTTCTTTATGAATTCTTCAATATTTGAAAGTTCATGCCCGTATAAATATGGCCTTGGATCAGTTTTGGTAAGCTTCCTCCTCCTCCCGGGCTTTATTTTTTCTTTCGGCGAATTATGCTCCCTTAATATCCTTAAATAATATTCTTCCTTCTCCCCCCTTATATCCGGCAGCCAGAGCAATGAACCTGTCCCCATGTGATTATCAAAATATTCGTACCACGGCGGAATAGCATCATCTTCTTTAAGACTTTCTTTTATCTCATTATATCCCATCCACAAGTAATCCAGATTAAAGTCGCTGAATTCCTCGCTTAAAATGTATTCATGATATAGATCAAATTCATCCTGAGCTATCGGGGATAAAAATGGACAGTTTTCTATGTTCTTCTCCCAGTATTCAAAGTCCAGCGTGATCTCAATACCCTGTATCTTTATCATCTCAGCACGCCACTGACATTCAAGATTAAATAGCTTTTTCCTTTGTATCTCCCAAAGCCTCTCCTCTGCTTCCATCTGACGCCTGATAAACGCATTCTCCTCATTTTCCTTTAACATCTCACCAAATGTCAGATAACGCGTCTTCTTGAGCGCATAATTTTCAATAAATGACTCTATGCTTGCAGGATTATACTTTTCAAAGAACTCCTTGTAAACCGGATTGGTCTGTAATTCCTTTTTTGTCTCACTTATCATTACTCCGATTTTCTTCTCTTTCTCAATGTTTTCCAATATATATTCAGGTATCTCCTCAGATACTTTTCTGTTGTTTTTCATAAGTTCCACGTCTAAGTTTCTTTTCACTTTAGTTCTTTATTTGTTAAAGACCTGCATTTGTTAATAATATAAAATATAAATTTGAAAGATACTACTGAAAATTAATCGTCAGAGAATTCACCACCGGAAAATAAAAAAGGCAGCCAAAATTGACTGCCTTTTTTTATTTCCTGTCTGAAACTTACTTCTTTTTTTCCACTTGTCACTTATTTCAGGAAAACCATCTTCTTTGATAAATTGAGCTTCCCTGAGTCGTCATCATTAAAACTGACCTGATAAAGATAAATACCTGATGCTACAGGATTCCCTAACTCATCATTGCCATCCCAGGTCACTTCATGCGACCCTGTAGAAAGCTTCCCTAATGTATATGTCCTTATTCTCCTGCCTAAAAGATCTGAAACTATTAGTTCGGTCTGTGAATATCCTTTTACATTAAAACGTATCTTGGTCACTCCATTAAATGGATTGGGATAATTCTGGTAAAGAAAGTAATCGGTTATTACTGCGTTTTCCGTCTTTACCATCGTAGTCTCAAGATTGCTCAGAGTAAAACTCTGAGAATCCAGGTTTCCTAGCTGATCTTTTATTGTAATGCGGATACTGTCTTTGTTACAGTCAGGAACCCCTTCAATTATATTCTTTAGCGCATCAAACTTTGCCCACTTTGGCAGATAATTTATAAGATATGTTACAGCTGAATTGTATTTGCTGTAATGACTCATTTCATACTTGTATGGCTGACCTACACGCATTGTTGTATCAGGCACACTGGTAATAGCAAGCGGGTTTTCAATTGATCTGATGTTCCAGCTGATTGCGGCTGTGTCTGTACTGTTAAATGCATATGCTGTTATTTTGTTGTCGCCAAGCTTGTAGTTCAATGACCTGTAAACAAAGTACCCCTCTGTTGCACCCGGAATAATGGTATCGTTAATAGCCCAGAGATAATTGGCTCCTGTGGCCTTTGCCCTTAATGTTATGCTCTTCCCGTAATTTATATTCGATGAACGAATGTTCAGCGACATCGGCAGTGCCAGAATCTTTTCGTCCTTAACTCTGAATGTTGTCCAGCTTTCAAATTCAGGAGCAAATTTGTTGTTAAGAAAATGATCTAATACGTTCTTTGTAACAACTGAAACCTGACTGCTGCTTGGATATAATCCCCATACCCACCTTATTGTGGCACCATTGAAAACGTAACCCTTGCCTCTTTTAAGTATTCCCATTGTGCCATATTTCCCTGGAGTTGGAGCATCGTATCCTCTGCTTATATCAGGAATGCTGGCTGGCGAAATTCCTAAGATCTTAAAGTTTAGCGGCGTCCTGTCTTCCCCTGTCGGCACCGGAATTCCATTTAAAAACTTAAAATGCGTACCGTCAGCTTCATAGCCTACAATCGATGAATCCCCTTTCTGCCCGAAAATATCACCGTCTTTTAGCCCGGTGTTCTTAAATACCCAATGCTGTGTGTTAAATACAGCAAAACCTCCAAAGCCGCCTTTCGGACCTAACCACGGACCGGGATATTCTGACTGCGGCGGATCATCCTTCCATCCATAATTTACATATCCGCCGGTATTATATGACGTGCCTAAGAGCTGATTCTCTGGATTTTTCCCATCTAATATTACATACCAGTTATTTGTTGTAAGTGAATCACTCGGATGCTCCTGGTCAGGACGTGTTTTATAGCATATAAGTGTGTTTGGATCACTATGCCTTACCTGCCACCAGCATGTGTTTCCGCTTAAACACATAAAATGCTTGCCGCTTTCTACAAACTTTTCTACGTTCTCTCTCATACCCCGGCTCCAGTATTCGCCGTGCCCGCAGATTAGAAGTACATCATGCGAATTTAAATATGCCGGATCAAACTGAAGATCACTTTCAGCTATTACATCTACATCTTTTCCATAAGCAAACGATTAAAGCCAGTATACTAACTTTGCATCATATGACTCAAAACTTCCGCGGTTTACTTCATGATGATTGTTTTTATTGAACGGACGGTGAAACGACAGCTTTACTGCTCGATCATGATTTGTACTGAATTCATCGTAAATACTTTTGCCGCCAAACATGTTATATGCCTGATATGTGTTTGTGCTTGCAGCAACCAATATGCGGCTTCTGTTTGCTGGATTTTTTTCTTTTACAAAAAATACTATAGGGGTAACCTTGTCACTGTTTACAGGAAATTCAGCTACGTATGCGCCGGCTTTCCAGTCAGCTGGAATTTCAAAATCCTTTACTACCGGATCCCAGTTGCAGCCCTTTACCCATACCGAATCTGTTTCCCTTACATTTTTGACTCCCCCGATAAGCCCGGTAAACTCACGCACAAGCTTTTTTTCCTTCCCGTAACGGTAAACCTTGAGCGTAAAAGGACTTTCATGTGTGGAAACATAAAAACTTATCTTTTCTCCCTGATAAACATTCAGTGTTGAAACGTAACCCCCTTCAAGTAGGCCCGTAGTAGGGTCAGGAGAAGTAGTTGCTGTGCCTGTACCCTTTGCGTGCCCCTCCATTTGAGCCTGAATGCTGGTAAATTGACTTATTAAAAAGAAGATAAAAAGAACATACCTGTAGAATTTACCCATATGACCCCTCAATGCAGTATGAATAACCGCCTGTTCCTTATTAATTGATGTGGATTTGTTGCCGGATATCCCGGTTATATTGCTGCGTAAACCTAACAAGACCTTTTTCTCCTATAATTTCTGCCAGATTATCGGAGCTGCAGCTGGGAGATTATAGTGCAAAAAATTGTACTTCCCCTGATGCAAAATAAAAGATCTACTTACCTTTGTCAAGATTTTATCTCACATGTTTACTTGCACTTATACGATTTTTTCTATCCTTTATCTGGTTTTTTTGTAAGTCAAATTCTTTGTTATAGGCTTGAAATACAGATACGCTTTGCTTTACTTTGAATATTATTTTTCAATCTTCTCAGCTTTCTTCCCTTTAGAATAAGCTGTTTAAAACTTTATTTTGTTAGATTTGTTTAATTATATATAAAACTCTAAGGATTTATGGAAAATATGCCCGGACTTTACTGCAGCAGTTTGACACAATATGTTAGGTATAATACCAGAGAGGTCGCTGTTGGCGATGTCCCTTTGGGAGGTAAAAACCCTATCCGCATCCAGTCGATGACTACTACTGATACAATGAATACTATTGCTACGGTCGAACAAACTATTAGAATGGTAAATTCAGGCTGTGAATATGTCAGGATCACCGCTCCAAGTATAAATGACGCTCAAAACCTCGCTGAAATAAAAAAAGAGCTCAGACGCCGTGGATATAACGTGCCTTTGATTGCCGATATCCACTTTACTCCAAATGCCGCTGAACTTGCTGCTAGAATTGTTGAAAAAGTTAGGGTCAACCCGGGTAACTATGCCGATAAAAAGAAATTTCAGCAGATCGAATACTCTGATTCTGAGTATAACTCGGAACTTGAAAGAATACGAGAAAGATTTATCCCGCTTGTCAGGATCTGTAAGGAATATGGCACTGCTATGAGAATAGGCACAAACCACGGATCACTCTCAGATAGAATAATGAGCCGCTATGGCGACTCACCGCTTGGAATGGTCGAGTCAGCTTTGGAATTTGTCAGGATCTGCGAAAGCATGAACTATTATAATATTGTCCTTTCAATGAAAGCCAGTAACCCGCAGATAATGGTTCAGGCCTATAGACTACTTGTTCAAAAAATGCAGATTGAAAATATGTACTATCCGCTGCACCTTGGGGTAACTGAGGCCGGCGATGGTGAGGATGCAAGAATAAAATCCGCCGCCGGTATTGGCACGCTCCTCGAAGACGGACTGGGCGATACCGTAAGAGTTTCTCTTACCGAAGATCCTGAACATGAGGCCCCCGTAGCAATTAGTCTCATTAATAGATATAACGACAGAACTGGTCATAAAGCTATTCCTGAAATGTTCAGCTCAGAGAAAAATGGCTTGGAGAAAAATAACCTTGGCAAAATCTCTTATTCTCTTCCATATGACCCTTACTCTTATCATAAAAGAACTACACTTGCTGTTGCTGGAATCGGCGGAAATAATCTGCCTAAAGTATTCTCCGACTTCAGCAATTGCGGAATTAAGCACCAAAAAGACCTGCAGTCCATCGGATATACATATGACCAGTTAACAGATAAATGGAATATTTCAGATCAGGCATCCGATTTTATCTTCGCAGGCAATGAGGATATCTTGATCGAACTGCCGAATAATTTATACGCTGTTTTTAATTATGCTAAGTGGAACTCTCTTAAAGATCTCTCTCTGAAAAATAAAAGCTTTCCTCTATATAATAATATTTCTGAATTTTATTCTTCAGAAAATAGATCTGACAAGGCAAACTTTGTTTTACTTACAATTGATCGGCTGCCTGAGCTTGATTTGATTCAGAAAGACGACAGAACAATTATTTTTGTTCTCGAAACCACTAATTTACATGCAATGGCTGAACTAAGAAGGATCTTTATTGAACTTGATTTTAAGGGATTCCTCAATCCTGTCACTCTTAAAAGAACGTTCAGTAATGCTCTAAGTGATCAAAACTTATTGCTTTATAGCTCAACTGACTTCGGCGCACTTTTATTAGACGGTTTTGGCGATGCAGTCTGGATCGGTTGTGAAAAAAATGCACATATAAATAAGGAACTTGTAAATAGAATATTATTCGGAATACTGCAGGCCGCAAGACTCAGAATATCAAAAACAGAGTACATCGCCTGCCCCTCGTGCGGAAGAACTTTGTTTGACCTCCAGGAGGTAACTGCCAGAATTCGCCAAAGAACCGGACACTTAAAAGGTGTTAAAATCGGAATTATGGGGTGTATTGTAAACGGACCCGGCGAAATGGCCGACGCCGATTATGGCTACGTCGGCTCAGGCGTGGGAAAAATTACTTTGTACCGCGGAAAAACCGTAGTCAGACGAAGTATTAATTCCGATGAGGCAGTAGATGCACTCATCGGCCTTATTAAAGAGGATAATAACTGGATCGAGCCGGCTGGATAAAAAAAATTCCCGTTATTAACTTTTTTTTCCCCTTTAATAAATTCTCTTTAATGTTGAAAATATTTCGGCAATATACTATCTTTGAATAGTAGAATTATGAATACAATAACAGTTATATTAAAACAGAATTTAAGTCGGTCACAAAGACGGCAATTAATATAGGTTTTATGTAAAAATGCACTTCTGTATTTTCTTTCAGAAGTGCATTTTTTTTCTTATGGTGATAAAACAGATAATTAAATATATAGAAGATTGGGCGCCTAAGGATGTGGCCTGGGCGAAAGATAACCCCGGAATTCAGGTGGGGTCGTCGTCCGGCGAGGTGGAAAATATCTTTCTCACTCTCGAGCTTTCTGAAAAAGCATTAAAGGAAGCTATTAAAAAGAAAAGCAACTTTATTTTCACTCACCACCCATTGATCTTTCAGCCATTAAAAAGAATTGATACAACAAACGATAAAACCTCCAGACTCATCGAAGAACTTATAAAAAACAATATCACTCTTTACTCGGCACATACAAATCTTGACTTTACAAAAGACGGCGTTAGCTTCCAACTGGCCAAAACACTTAGACTAAAAAATATTAAATTCCTTGAATACCAGGAGTCTAACCAATTTAAACTCGTAGTCTTCGTGCCTGAAAACTATCTGAAAGTGGTCTCTGAGGCAATTTTTAATTCCGGCGGCGGTATTATTGGCGAGTATCAGCACTGCAGCTTCAGATCCCCTGGAGAGGGAACTTTCAAAGGCTCTGAAATAACTAATCCTGCCGTTGGCCTTCCTGGCATCTTCGAAGAAACTAAGGAAATTAAACTGGAGATCCTGATAGATAAGTGGAAACTAAATAAAGCTGTTGATGCTATGCTGAAGGTCCACCCTTACGAACAACCAGCCTTCGATATCTATCCCCTGGCAAACAAAAACCCGAACTTTGGATTCGGAGCAATTGGACAACTGGAAAATGAAATGTCTGTTGAGGAATTCCTGCAATATGTTACTTCTTCACTTCAAATCCAGAACCTGCGCTACACCCGGGGAACTAAAAACAAAATTAACACTGTCGCACTTTGCGGCGGCAGCGGAAGTGACCTTATTAGTTCTGCAATCGCAAAACAGGCAGATGCATTTATTACTGCAGACATCAAATACCATACGTTTCAGGACGCTGAGGAAAAAATACTCCTTATTGATGCCGGACATTTTGAGACTGAAGCCCCGGCATTATTGGAAGTTAAAAGAAGAATTGAAGAATTTTTAAGTTCTAATCGGTCAAATAGCAAAGTTTATATATATAGCGGATCAACAAACCCGGTTCATTTTTATAAAAATAAAATAGGAGAAGACAAAATTGATAAATAGGCTTAAAACACTGTATGAGTTACAGCTCATCGATGACCAGCTCGATGAGCTCGAACAGCTTAGGGGTGACTTACCTGCTGCAGTTAATGAATTAAGAAATAGAATCGATTCTCTTACTGATCAGATTAATGATAAGAAAAAAGAGCAGGAAAACTCCACTACGACAAGAATGCACAACGAAGAGGAAGTGGAACGCCTTAAATCAAATCAGAAAAAATTTAAAGCTCAGCTCTACCAGGTAAGAAATAATAAAGAATACGACGCCCTTACTAAGGAAATAGACCACTCGGATGAGGATATTACCAGACTTGAAGCTCAGAGCCAGGCCCTCGAAGAAATAATTCAGAAACTTAAGATTGAGATCGATGAGATTCATCCGCAGATCGATACCTTGAAGAGCGAACTTGAGGTAAAAGAAGCTGAACTTAAAGAAATTATTAAAGCAAATGAAAAAGAAGAGGTAAAACTCCAGGCAAAACGCCAGCAGGTTGAAGCTGCTGTCAAAAAACCTGATTATGCCTCTTATATGAGAATAAGAAAAGCAAAAGGCGGTCAGGCTGTTGCAACTATCAGACGCTCGGCTTGCTCAGGCTGCCATAACGTTGTCCCCCCGCAAAGACAACTTGAGATCCGCCAGAATAAAAGACTTTATAATTGTGAATATTGCGGAAGGATCCTTGTCTCTGCAGAAATTGCTGAACAGGTGGAAACCGAAGTAGCTTAATACTGCTCCTCTGTATTTCATTTTTTCAGGCTTGAAGTTATCCTTTACGGGATTAACTTTCAGCCTGCTCCCCTCGGGGGAAAAATTAATCTTCTGAAAACTATCTTTAAGTAATAATTATCCCATCCCTGTTTTTTCCTATATGTTTTATAAATACCCCACTCTATGCAGCTGCTTTGCTCATTTTTTTATAGGATCCAGCTATATTATATGATGATGCGGCCTTGCTGTCAGCCAATTCTATTTATAAGAAATTTTATACTTGTAAGAGTAAACTTAATTGTTGCCATAATTCAATATGACTATGGTAATTGATTCAGACAGTACTTAAATTTGTAAACTGTTATTTTTATAAAATATTTTTTTTGAAATAATTTTTAGATACCTGATCTTTTTTTTAAAGAGGACATATGGAAGCGCTTGAGGCAATACTTACAAGAAGAAGCATACGTCAGTATACAGATGAAGATGTTCCTGAAGAAATGATAAAAAAACTTCTTGAGACTGCTATGAGCGCTCCTTCGGCAAGGAATTATCAACCCTGGCATTTTATAGTCGTCAGCGATAAAGATATTTTAAGAGAAATTCCTAAATTCCACCCTTACGCCGATATGCTTAAAAGAGCTCCCTTAGGAATAATGATCTGCGGCGACGCTCAGACTGAAGCTTACAAGGAATATATCGCCCTTGACTGCTCAGCAGCTACTGTCAACCTCCTTTTGGCAGCTCATGCTATGGGACTTGGTGCCGTCTGGCTTGGTGTTTATCCTGTTAAAGATAGAATGGAAAACTTTACAAATCTCCTGAATATCCCCCCTCATATTGTTCCGATTTCTTTTATTTCTGTCGGTTTCCCTGCTGAGACAAAACCAAGAGAGAACCGCTACGATGTAACTAAGATCCATATAAATAAATGGTAACTCTCTTTTCCTGAAATATTCTGCCTGAATCTAAAAAATACAACTTTTCAAGCCCGGCTGCCTTGAAATAAATTATATTTGCTTTCTGCAATGGCTGTAAACTATATATCTATCCCTGTATACCTGCTTTCATACATATTTGACTTGAACATTCAGAGCAATCTTTTTAATTAAATAGAATAACACATGATTAGCCCGGAAAATGTTTTTCCCGGAAAACCCGATAATCTCTGTTTCATTTTATGAATAATTGGATTGATATAAGTGCCCGCGTCTTTAGCGGTATGGTGCATTGGCCAGGTGAACCTGAGGTCACTCTTAGAAAAATTAGTGATATGTCAAACGGAAAACAGGCTAACGTTACGGCAATTTCTATGAGTGCCCATACGGGTACACATATCGACGCCCCCAGACATTTTTTGAAAGATGGTAAGGATATTTCTCAGTTCCCCTTAGAGCTTTGTTCCGGTAGAACTAAAATAATTGTTATTGAAAATACAAGATCAATTACCGCCGGTGAATTGCAGCAGCATCAAATTGCCGAAAACGACAGAATCCTCTTTCATACTAAAAATTCAGAGAGCGACTGGACAAATGAACCATTTAAAGATGAAAACTATGTTTATATCTCAACAGAGGCCGCCGGCTACCTTGCAGAAAAGAAAGTAGCAATGATTGGTGTCGACTATCTCTCGGTCGGCGGGAAAAATAATGGCCGGGAAGTACATACTGCTCTTCTCGAATCCGGAATCTGGATAATTGAGGGATTAATTCTTAAAGATGTACCTGAGGGGCAATATGATTATATCTGCCTGCCATTGAAACTTTTGGGTTCTGATGGGGCTCCGGCAAGAATAGTTATTAAAATACCCTGACCTGAAGATGTTCTCTGAACTCAAAATCATCTTTGAATTCTAAATGATCTGAATATAAGTGGAGGTTAACTTAATGAGCTATCAGCCTATTGAAAATTATGGCATAATCGGTGACTTGAATACTGTTGCCCTTGTTGGACTTAATGGCTCAATTGACTTTATGTGCTTCCCTAACTTTGATTCCCCTGCTGTCTTTGCCTCATTACTCGACGATAAAAACGGCGGATTTTTCTATATCACACCTGTACTCCAGGATATTAAAAATAAACAGATGTATATTCCCGATACTAATGTACTCCTTACCAGATTCCTTTCATCTGATGGCGTTGGGGAAATAACTGACTTTATGCCCGTCGAGGACCTTCATGGCGGTAATATTTTGGTCAGACGCGTCACTAACGTCCGGGGTGAGGTTTCCTACAGAATGTCCTGCTCTCCACGCTTTAATTATGCCAGATCAAAACATAAAACTGAACTCATTGATAATGAAATCATCTTCACAAGCCTCGGCGAAGATGCCCTGGTCCTTAAACTTAAAAGTAATATCCCTCTTGAAATTAAAAACAACGATGGCTATGCTGAATTCCGCCTTAAGGCAGGCCAGTCGGCTGACTTTATTCTAGAACAGGTAAATGAGGCAAAACCATCTCATACAAATCTGGATAACTTCGTTACTGACTCACTCTACGAAACTATGAATTACTGGAAAGGATGGGTGGAATTATCTAAGTATAAGGGACGCTGGCAGGAAATAGTAAACCGCTCGGCTCTTGTCTTGAAACTTATGACTTCATATAAATATGGCTCTCTTATCGCCTCTCCTACCTTCAGCCTCCCTGAATCTATCGGCGGCGATAGAAATTGGGACTATCGCTATACTTGGATTCGCGATGCTTCCTTTACTGTCTATACATTCATTAACATGGGCTATACTAAAGAAGCAGCCGGCTTTATGAAATGGATTGCAAAGGAATGCGAGGATATCGGAAAAGCAGGCTACCTTGGACTTATGCGCACTATTGACGGCAGCAATACCCCGGATGAAATAACCCTGCATAACCTTGAAGGCTATAGAAAATCATCCCCTGTCAGAATTGGAAATAATGCCAAAGATCAGATCCAACTCGATATATACGGCGAACTTATGGATTCTGTTTATCTATATAATAAGTACGCAGAACCAATCTCTTATGGCTTCTGGAAAGACCTCACTGAACAAATTAACTGGCTTAGCGATAACTGGGGACAAAAAGATGAGGGGATCTGGGAAGTAAGAGGTGGTAAAAGACACTTTTTGTATTCCAGACTTATGTGCTGGGTTGCATTCGATAGAATTATTAAGCTTGGACAAATGCGCTCTTTCCCCCTTCCTGAAAGATGGAAGAAAGAAAGGGATAAGATCTTTAATTCAATTTTTTCTGATTTCTGGAACGATAAACTAAAGGCCTTTGTGCAATATAAGAACGCTGATACTGTCGATGCAGCTGCACTGCTAATGCCTCTGATGAGATTTATCAGTTCAAAAGACCCAATTTGGCTTTCAACTCTAAAGGCAATTGAAAATGAACTTGTCTCTGATTCCCTTGTCTACCGCTACCGCCACCAGGAGGCAGCCTCCGATGGACTTAAAAGCGGCGAGGGAACATTTTCAATGTGCACTTTCTGGTATATTGAATGCCTTTCACGCTCCGGACAGCTGCAGAAGGCCAGACTCTATTTTGAGAAAATGATCGGCTATGCAAACCACCTTGGCCTTTATGCCGAACAACTTGGATTTCAGGGAGAACATTTAGGCAACTTCCCCCAGGCTTTTACACATCTGGGACTTATAAGCGCAGCACTTAATCTGAACTCCCAGCTTAACGACGAACGCAATCAAAGCAACTTTAACGACTAAATAACATCCGTACTTCCAACAGTTCGACTTTGGACTATAGACTATGGACTTCTAACATGAAAGCAATAGCAATCACTCCCGGCAAGGGAGAAGCAAGATTAATTGACCGCCCTGAAGTAAATATCTCATCCCCGGATGAGGTGAAACTTAAAGTCCTTCAGGTCGGCATCTGCGGCACAGACCGCGAAGAGACTTCCGGCGGCAGAGCCGATGCTCCTTTAGGCAGCAATGAACTTGTTATCGGACATGAAATGTTCG
>JBLNEL010000070.1:0-2863 GCA_050262615.1 Bacillota bacterium | reverse complement strand
TCCCAGCATGCCATATACACCGAAAAGAGCTGTATGTCCGTGAACAGGTGTTGTTTCCAATCCCTGCATATAATATAAAGCTATTGGAGGATTGATCAGGAAGCCGAACAATCCCGCACCCACTAAATTCCAGAAGGCAACAGCAACGAAGAAATAAATCGGCCATTTGTAAGCCTCGACCCATTTAGCTGCTCTGCTTAAAGTAAGATTTTCATAGCCTTCAAATCCTATCAATACCAAAGGCACAACTTCCAGAGCACTGAAAGTCGCACCCAGAGCCATAACGGCAGTCGGTGTTCCTGTAAAATAGAGATGATGGAAGGTTCCAATTATTCCGCCTGAGAGGAAGATTACAGTAGAAAACAGCACTGCTGCAGTTGCTGTTGCTACTCTCAAGAGCCCCATTCTTGTAAATAAAAACGCTATAGCAACTGTAGCAAAGACTTCAAAGAAACCTTCTACCCAGAGGTGAACAACCCACCATCTCCAGTATTCAGCTATAGCAAGGTTTGTTTGTCTTCCCCACATCAAGCCTGCAGCATAGAATAAACCAATTGCTGCACTTGCAATTAAAAATAACCCTAAGAGATGTCTGTTTTCATCCTTTTTCTTAAAAGCCGGCCACATTGCTCTTCCTGTAAGGAAAAGCCATAAGAATAATCCAATCAGTAAAAATGCCTGCCAGAATCTTCCTAAATCCACGTATTCATATCCCTGATGACCGAACCAGAAATTTGTACTTAGTCCAAGCTTCTGCATTACACCCATCCATTCGCCCACCATCGAGCCTACAACTATTACAAGTAAAGCTATAAAAAGGAAATTGACACCTGCTCTCTGGAATTTTGGTTCATGTCCTGAGATCGCTGGAGCAATAAATAACCCTGTAGCAAGCCAGGCTGTTGCAATCCAGAAAATTCCTAATTGTGTGTGCCAGGTTCTGGTAACAGAATAAGGCAATATCTGTGAGAGAGGAATTCCGTAAAATCCAGCACCTTCAACCCCGTAGTGTGCGGTTATTGCGCCTAAAAGCACCTGAACTACTATTAAAGCAGCAACAACCCAGAAATATTTCAACGTAGCTTTCATCGATGGAGTGGCTTTCACTGAGAGAAGCGGATCCCATTCGGGCAGCTCATGCTCGTCTTCTTTTTTCTTGTTATTTGCTGCATAATACCATGCAAGTCCACCAATGCCAGCAAGTAATAATACGAAACTTATAACTGACCAGACTACAATCTGGCCTGAGGGCTTATTGCCGACCAGCTCCTCTGCCGGCCAGTTATTTGTATAGGTAACATCTGCGCCTGGGCGCGTTGTAACGCATGCCCATGAAGCCCAGAAGAAAAACGAATTCATCAGTTTCTGACGTTCCGGATCCTTTATTGTCTGATTAGGTATGGCATAGGCTTCCCTCAAATGCTCAAACTTTGGGTCCCCGCCAAATAGTCCGGCATAATATCTGCCTAAAGAATCAAATGCCTCTGCTCTTTCTTTTGAGATTATAAGCTTTCCGGTAGAATTGTCATATGTATTTTTTCTTAGCATGGTGGTAAGTCTG
Source organism: Bacillota bacterium (assembly GCA_050262615.1). Lineage (GTDB taxonomy): Bacteria > Bacteroidota > Ignavibacteria > Ignavibacteriales > SURF-24 > JAUZPB01. The sequence goes on along the minus strand of JBLNEL010000070.1, from coordinate 1,302 downwards.
GACTGAAGCTGTGACTTTCTTTCCTGATTGAGTTGATTATACTGCTTTCCGAATTCATTTAATGACCACCTGTTCAATATAAATGTTGCTTCTTTATGCAGCCAGTCAGCTGTCCAGTCAGGGGCAATGTATGAGCCGTGTCCCCATACGGTTCCCATTTCCTGTCCACCGATTGACTGCCAGACGTTCTGTCCATCTTTAATATCCTGTGCCGACATAAGGACCCTTCCATCATCGGTTACCACCTGTGCAGGGACCGGCGGGGCCTGGCGATAGATCTCTACTCCATAATAGCCTAAAACCAAAAAGGATAGCACAATTACTGCAGCAAAGCCTATCCACAAACGTTTGTAATTCATATAAGTCACCTCTAAAATATTTGGAATTGCATTAAATATTCCGGATCCATAAACAGACACAATATCCTATTATTAAGTAAACACAAACCGGGCACAAGCTGCCCAGCAGTTGATCTACTAATAGAGGTATTTGCTTTTCAGTACATTAACTTTTCAGCAAATTACTTCGTAGAAAAAGACTGTCCTGGAAATTATCTACCTGGGATCCATTAAGATAATGATGCTTCACTCACTATTATAAAGCCTAACAAATTCTATTTATAATAGAAAGACAATTCAGCCTCATTAATTATTTATTCAGACTAAAAATTCTGATTATAAATTACTAAATTAGAATTCGGATATCAAGTCTTCTTATATTTTTTTATGATTAATTTTTAATGTTTGGAGAAGTGCAGCAGTTTTGACTATTGGGAGATAAATTATTTCATATTGAAAGATACGCCTAAAATGAGCCAGGCCTTACTATTCATAGTAAGGCCTGGACGTTATTATAATGATCTTAACATGTTTCTTATTTGATAATCATCATTTTCTTTGAATCTGAAAAGCCATTTGTTTCAAGTCTGTATATATATAATCCGCTTTTGAGGTTTTCAGAATTGAACTGAACAGTGTGATCTCCTGAGCTTAGATTTTCATTAATCAGTCTGGAAACTTCGCGGCCGAGCAAATCATAAATTCTCAAGGTAACAAAACCTTCCTGGCTTAAATGAAAATTAATATTTGTTGATGGGTTAAAAGGATTCGGGAAATTCTGCTCCAGCACATATTTTTCTGGTGAGTTAGTCTTAGCTTTATCGACATCAGTTGCTGCCTGGTTACTTCGGTAAACATACCCGTAATTTGATCCCGCAAATACAACTCCCTCATGGTTATATGTCAGTGCATGAATAAGTTCGCTCTGAAGCCCGGTATTTCTGAAACTCTCACCACTGTCAGT
>JBLNEL010000069.1:0-10408 GCA_050262615.1 Bacillota bacterium | reverse complement strand
ACGTATTTGCCCGCTATTACGTGATTTGACATATTACCCTCTATTCTTCTCTTTCCTTTTTATATTTTATGCTTATCGGCTCAGTTCTCTCGTTTTATGCCTTTTTTTTCTTTCAGGGTTATTTCCCTCTCTTTTGCTTTTTTCTTTCTGCCGGAAATCGTAAGTACTGTAAAAACGACTGCTGCCATAAAAAGCGTTACAGTTCCAATTAGCCTTGTTATATTTAGTACATATTTGTCTCCCTGTCTTTCATAACTGAAACAAAAAGCAAGGATCTTATTTACAGTAGGCATTGTCTGGCCTTGCTCTGCATTTTTAACAGCCATTTTCAAATCTGCCGGTAAAAACTGCGTCCCGAAAATATATCTGCTTATCTTCCCTTTTGGCGATAAAACAATTAACGTACTCATATGCGCATAATTACTGTCACGGTCATTCTGATAATAAAACCCTGCTGCATCTGTAAGCTTCCTTATATTGATGCTGTCACCCGTCATAAACGACCAGGATGAAGCAGGGAACACTTTTCTCATTGCATGAAGATGCTCATTTTTCCACCTTCTTGCAGATTCCGGGGTTTCTCGTGGATCAAAACTTATTGTAAGTATATTATAATCCTTTCCCGGCTCAAGATCAGTTCTGTCAACTACCTCGGCTAACCCCATTAGCAGAGGACTGCAAATGCTGGGACAATGATAGTAAACCAGCGCTAACACAGTTGGCCTGGTTACCAGCGATGAAAGTTTTACTTTTTCTCCATTTTCATTTAGAAAGGTAAGATCCAGTGGAATTGCACTGCCTAGCTTCTCATCAATTCCTATTTTAACATGCTTGTTCTGATCTTCTGCACTTATAGTTTGAGACTGAAAAACAAAAAAGAAAATGAGTGAGAAAAAGAAACATAGTCTTTTAACCATGAATGCTTTTTTCATTATTATTCCTGTCAATTTTTGGATTCTATTCAAATGTTAAACAATTGTATGATCAATTTACGGGAGAAGTTCTACGAACTAGCTATATTCAATTTCTTCAGGTATGAATAGAGTTCATTCCATTCTCCCCAGTTAAATTAACAACTTCAGCCCTGAATCCGTTCACATTTACTGAAGATGTAATTGTTCTGATAAATTCATCCAGACTTCCGGACCAGGTTTTTGAAGCACTTAAATATGAAAGAGCTTTAACTTTATCTGCAGCCACACGGTTTAATAATTTAGCACCGTTTTCATCAGGATTATTATTTATATATGAGATTGCATTATAAACATTCTGTACTTTTGGAACTGCATCTTCTTCAACTAACCTGATGGCCTGATTAACTGGAATCTGACCCGGGGTCTGTTTTCCCTGAGTTAAATTATAAGTCTTGTCAAGCTCTGAAAGTTCAGCATCAGTAACAGGCGGAAAATCATTTGCAAATGAACGAATAAACATTATTAATGCGAATTTATCCTCGTTAGGAAGATATTCAAATGCAGGCATGCCGCTTCCGGGAATCCCTTTCTCTAGTGTAGTAAACATATCGGAAATCCGCCTCCCATTTTTCCATCCCTGATTTGAATGGAAATTTCTTGGCTTCGGATTTAGTGCAGCTCCGGCTGGGCCATCTCCCATTCCATTTGCTCCATGGCATGAAGCGCAATTTGTCTGGAATAATGTCTTGCCCTTGTCTGCTAATTGCCCTGAAGACTGTGTAACCAGTTTTAGATCTACCCCTTTTGACACACTCCCTTTTACGGGAGCTTTGATATCATTAAATGTATTTGTGGAATCAGCTATAACCGGAGAAACTTTATTTTGATATGCGGTATTCATGTTTCTGACAAAGTATACCCCGCCTATCAGAAATATTACTATAAAGTAAGGATAGATCAGACCAAACCATCTTCCCGGAGTCTTTATGACTTTCATAAAATCAATTTCTTCTTCAATCTGTGGTTTATTTTCCATTTTAGATCTGTTTTTGTTATTCTCTGAATTTTTGTCCATATTCTAACCTGATTATTAAAGACGAAAGTTTATTCCTCTCTCGAGTTTTGGATCACCAATTGGGATTAGATTATTACTTCTGCTCTTATATGTAAATAATATGATCAGAAAGCCTATCACTGCTACAGGAAATAGCAGTTCCATCCAGCCAAAGACAGCACTGCTTCTGCTGTATGTTGGCATTATTATCCAGTATAGATCATATAAATGAGCAAAAAGAATCCAAACCGACATAATTAAAAGTCGCTTAGGATTCATCTTTGCAGGCTGCGAAAGAAGTGAAAAGTATGGGATAATAAAATGGACTATGATCAAACCTATTGACACATATTTCCAGCTGCCTGACCATCTTAAAAGCATCCAGGATGTCTCTTCCGGAATATTCGCATACCAGATCAGTAAATACTGACTGAATGCTATGTAAGCCCAGAAATTCACAAAGGCGAACATTAAAGCTCCAAGACTATAAAGATGATCCTGCAAAAGAAGTACCGGGAAATATCCTCTTTGTCTCAGGAGCACTACTATTAAAGTAGTGGCAGCTAATGCAGCAAGTACCGTCCCGGAAAAATAGTATACCCCAAATATTGTGCTGTACCAGTGAGGCTCAAGACTCATCATCCAGTCAACTGCTGCAAAGGTTATTGTAATTGCAAACAGAGGCATAAAAATAGCAGACAATGTAATATTCCTCTTCGTAAGCAACTGATCTTTTGTTGTGTCCTGCTGCCGTGAATTTCTGATTATAAAGAAATAAAATGAAACCCATATTAGAATAAATAGTACTACCCTTATTATGAAAAACGTGTTGTTCAGATAAGCTGTTTTCTGTGATAATATCTTATCATTCATTACTGCTTCAGCATGAGTCCAGTGGTATAATTCATGCATATTGAATATCAACCCAATAGCAACTATTGGAAGAAAAATTAGTGCCGAGGATAGAAATTCACTTACTCTTCTTACAGGTGTGCTCCATACTGCCCCGGCAACATATTCCAGAGCAACAAGAAACAATGACCCCAAACCTATACTAAGTAAGAACATCAGAAGTATAAGAAGATTAAATGAAGACCTTGTCCTGTCAACGAAAAACGATGCGGCAATTGCAATCAGACCCACGACTAACATCGCCCAGCCTATTAAATTTAACTGTTTAGGAAGCTTCTTTGAATTCCCGGATAAATAATCTTTTGAATAATTTACAGCATGATCAGTTGGATTCATTTTATATCTGTCTCCTTAGCATTTTGGGATCTCTGAAGGGCCCTTAGGTATAATATAATTGCCCACCTTTCTTCTCTTGTAATTTGCTTTGCATACGAGGGCATAATGTTCTGCCCCTCTGTTATGATATGATATATATCTCCGTCCTGGTAATTTCTGACTTTCTCCGAATGCAGACTGGGAGGATTAGGAAATTGTCCGCGCAGCCTGCTATCCCCTTTACCGGTATATCCATGACACGGACTGCAGAATGTATCAAATCTCTGCTGGCCAAGGCTTAATACTTCTTTTGTTGGGAGTAAAGGATTTACCATGTATTTCGATGCAGCAGGTTGATTGCCGCTGTATAAATATGGGAAATAGCCCCTGGCTACAGTACCCTGAACAGGCGGCCGCATTCCATACCCATCTGTAAAAAGTTCGCTCCTTTTCTGAGGATTTAATTTATGCTGCTCCCACATGAAATTAAATGGAGGCCAGAATAAAATATAATTCAGTGTAAAGTATGTAAGCCCGGCTATTGCAAAGAATACGAAAATCTGAAAACCTATGAATTTAGGTTCAAATACAGTATTCCTTGTATTTAGCTCTTCATTGTCATAGTAAATTGAAGTAATATGTTTAGCATCTAACTTTGTTAAAAATTCTTTTACTTTTTCCTCATCAAACAATGGGTCATTAGCCTGAATGCTGATTCCAAATTTATCTGATGAAACCATTTTCATATAAGCAGTATCATGTAACGGATGACTGTTGTTAGGAAGCTTGAAAAATATAAACAGCATGGAAACAACAGTCATAATTGAAGCCAGTAATACTGTCAGCTCAAAAGTAATTGGGATAAATGCCGGTAATGAAAAATATGGCTTGCCTCCTATAACCATCGGATAATCCCATGAAGAAACATACCACATTAACAGAAGCGCAAGTGTAGTTCCGGATAACCCGAAAACCAATGCGATATAACTTAATTTTGAAGGACCAATATTCATTGCCGTCGACATGCCATGTACCGGATATGAAGTATTAATGTCATACTTTGTATAACCTGCCTTTTCAGCCTCTTCAGCAGCCAGTATGATCTGATCAGGTGTATCGAAAACACCAGTTACTGAAAATAAAATTTTATCTGTCATGACTTCCTCCCCGATTTACCATGTGCAGACTCTTCCTCTAAAGCTCCCCCATTATGATGTGAAGGCTGGGCCCCAACAATAATCGCCTTAACTTCAGAGATTGATACTACTGGTAGTGTTTTAATAAATAGCAGAAGAAGTGTAAAGAAAAGACCGAAGCTGCCTATAAGTATTCCAAAATCGGTTAATGTAGGAATAAACATTCTCCAGCTCGAAGGCAGGAAATCTCTTGATAATGAAGTAACAATAATTACAAACCTCTCGAACCACATACCTACATTTACCAATATTCCTATAATAAGCATCAATGGTATGGTTCTTCTGAATTTCCTGATCCAGAAAAGCTGCGGGAAAATAACATTGCAGGAAACCATTATCCAGTAAGCCCAGGCATAGGGACCAAATGCACGGTTAATAAATACAAACTGCTCAGACGGATTGCCGCTGTACCATGCAGTGAAAAACTCCATCCCGTAAGCATAACCTACCATCGAACCCGTCAGAATAATTACCTTATTCATCCTCTCCAGTGTATCAATAGTAATTATATGCTCAAAGTTGAAGATTTTTCTGACAAAAATTAGTACATTCTGCACCATTCCGAATCCTGAAAATACGGCACCGGCAACAAAGTACGGAGGAAATATTGTCGTATGCCAGCCTGGAATAACTGATGTCGCAAAGTCAAAGCTTACTATAGTATGTACTGAAAGAACAAGCGGGGTGGCAAAACCAGCTAAAACCAGATAGACCATTTCATAATGATGCCAGTGCCTGTTAGAATGACGCCACCCTAAACTGAATATTGAGTATAATACTTTCTTTATCTTGCCTGCTGTCCTGTCACGTAATGTTGCCAGATCTGGTATAAGCCCTACATACCAGAAAATAAGCGAGACCGTGAAATACGTACTAACGGCAAATACGTCCCATATAAGCGGAGATATGAAGTTTATCCATATGCCGTGCTCATTTGGATAAGGAAATAACCAGGCTGCCAGCCATGGTCGCCCGACGTGTATCAAAGGGAAAATACCTGCTGTCATTACTGCAAATATCGTCATGCCTTCGGCAAATCTTGAAATTCCATTTCTCCATTTCTGTCTTAACAAAAAAAGAATTGCTGAAATCAGTGTGCCGGCATGGCCAATACCGATCCAGAAGACAAAATTGGTTATATCAAATGCCCAGCCTACAGGCTGGTTATTGCCCCACATCCCTATACCATAATAAAATGTAAGCCCCAGCGATATTGCACCAATTGCCAGCATGGTTAATGTTATAGAAAGAGCAATGAAAAACTTTCTGTCTGGCTTTGTATCCAGTGGCAAAGCAATTACTTCGTCAATTTCTGAAAACTTCGGCCGCCCTTCAATTATCTGTATTTCTTTTGTATAATCGAAACTCACGCCTTATCCTCCGGTAATGTATTCCTTAATTTGGCAAGATATGTAATATTAGGCCTTGTATTAATTTCTGCCAGTACATGATACCCCAACTCGTGCGTCCTGTGCTTTGAGACAACCGATTCCGGATCATTTACATCACCAAATTCAATTGCCCTTGCAGGACATGCCTGCTGACAGGCTGTCTCAACATCACTGCCCTTAAGCGGACGGTTATCTTCAATTGCCTTCTCGCGGGCAAGCATTATCCTTTGTACACAGAAAGTACATTTTTCCATTACACCACGCGATCGAACAGTCACTTCAGGATTAAATACTAATTCTGTCGGTTCCTGCTGATAATAACCATCAGCAAAATGATCCCTGAAATTAAAGAAATTAAATCGCCTTACTTTATATGGACAGTTATTTGAGCAATACCTCGTCCCAACACAACGGTTATAAGCCATTTGATTTAATCCGTCAGGACTGTGCGATGTTGCTGCAACCGGGCAAACATTTTCACAAGGAGCTGTATCGCAGTGCTGACACAACATAGGCTGATTATATACTACCGGATCATCAGGCGTCCCTGAATAATACCTGTCAACTCTGAACCAGTGCATTATTCTTCCCATATCTACCTGATCTTTTCCAACAACCGGAATATTATTCTCTACATCACACGCAGTTACACATGCATTGCACCCAATGCATTTGTTCAGGTCTATACCCATTCCCCATTTAACAGTATGATACGCAACATCCTTATTTACGCTGAGCTGTTCACGTTTTTCTTTCTCGAGGAAGTTGGGGTTTTGCCTGAACTCATCTACTGTCCCCTGCCTGATTATCCCACGCTTTAAATGCATATCCTTTAATTGTGTGTCATCCAGCGAATGCTGCTCCTGTGTAGTAACTAATTTGTAGGTTCCTCCTGCCGGCCTGACCTGAACAGCATTATTAAATACAAATGGAGATAATTCATAATTTTTGGTCATAAGCAGATTTGCATTAACACCAATGCCTGTTCCAACATCACCAGCCTTTGTTCTTCCATAACCGGTTTCAATAACAATAACTTTATCGGCTGTCCCTGGCTGAATGAAAACTGGAAATTGCTGCTTCCTGTTTCCAATAGTAATCTCAATTTTATCATTTGTATCAACATCCAGATCTTTTGCTGTATCTGGTGAAATAGCTGCATAATTATCCCATACAACTTTTGATATTGGATGCGGAAGCTCCTGCAGCCATCCGTTATTGGCATATTTCCCATCGCCGATATTGTAATTGTTTTTCAGCAATACAACATAGCCCTTCCCGGGTTCCTTATTCCCGACAGCTGACAAGGCTCCTTTGTTGAAAACTGCCTGCTGCCCAGACGTACTCTGTGATTGAATAACTACTCCATTTTCAAGAGATGTGAACCAGAATGTCCTGAAATCAACCGGACTGTTCAATGCAGGGAATATTTCCTTTTCCCAATTATTCGCGAGATAATCATGATATATATTTTCCTTCCATGCAGCTTTATTGCCTGCAATCCACACCAGCATTATAGATTCTTTTTGCCTTGTAGAATACAATGGATATATTACAGGCTGCTGAAGACTGATAACGCCTGTTCTGGAAGAATAATCCCCCCATGACTCCAGATCATGATTAACAGGAAGTGTATATTTACTTATAGAAGAAGTTTCATTTTCCTGTTCCGTCAGACTTACGGATAAAGGCACTTTCTTTAAGGCTTGTTCATATCCATAATCCTGAGGCAGATGATATACAGGATTTGTATCATAATGAATAATAACGCCGACACTGCCATTGTTCATAGCATTAATTAACTCTTCCCACTGCTGCTTTTGCGTTGCCACTGAGAAAGACTGAACCTGCTGCTGCAGATTATAGAGTTTTGTATTTCCTAATATTTCATTAAGTGCGTTAACTGCTATATGAACTTCTTCCGGAAGTTTGCTGCCTGCATATACAATAGCACTGCCTCTGTTTGAAAGAAGATCATTTACAAGATGGTTTACAGTTTTTTCAGATAATCCATATTGTTTTGCAAAATCATTTAAAGGCTTTGCATTAACATTCAGACTTAAGGGACTATTTAACCTTTTATTTAATTCACTGAGCAGGCTCAGGACAAAAGCAAACTGTGCATCAGGTCTTAAGCGCATCCTGTAATCGGCACTTGCACCAGTCATACTTAAGGCTGACTCTACCTGATAAAATCTGTTAAACTCTTTTTTATTAAAGCCGTCTCTGTTAAGTGCAAATAATCTTATGTTCTCAATTGAATGTCCTTCACCGCCAAGAAAATCTCCCTCCAGCGATAAAATTACCTTTGCCTGATCCCAAAATATCGGCGGAAATGTGCCGGTACTATATGTCTTTAACCAGGCATTATTTCTCACGTCCTCATTGTTAAATTCAAAAGAATAATACACTGTATTCGGGTACTTGGCTTTAAACTCCCCAAGAACTTTATTCCCGCTGGGAGATACAATCCTGGAAGTTACAACAGCTATTTGCTTGCCTGAATTCTGAGCTTCATTAAGCGCACTGATAACTGTATCATCAATCTGTGTCCATGGTATTTCTACAGAACTTCCGCCTGAGATTTTAATTGGTTTTTTTAATCTGTTTGGATCATAAAGGTTCAAAACACTTGCCTGTCCAACTGCACATATTTTCCCCTGATTTACCGGATGCTCTGGATTTCCATCAACCTTGATTGGTCTCCCTTCCCTGGTCTTTACAAGTATGCCGCATGCATTGGCGCACCCTGTACAGGTCGACGCATAAAAATTGGCTATGCCGGGAGTAATCTCTTCAGGTTTTTTATTATAAGGGATTATTTCCCCTTTATCTTTATAGTTTGTGCATGATGCTGCGGCAAAGGCAACCGAAGCACTGAGCAGAGCTAAAAACTTCCTTCTGGAAACCCCTGATAATTCTTCAATCTTAAAATCATCAGTAACTCCCTGCATAAATTCATTTGCTTTTGCCTCATTTACCTGAGGATCATTGCCTAGTTCTTTCAGGCTCCTCCAGAATGCAGAGCCTTTTGATTCTTCTGAATTTTTAGAATTATTCATCCACATTGACCTTTCTTATTCCGTGTTTTACTGCTAAAGGATGCTCTTTTACTTTTATTTTTCTTTTGGGGGTCTGCTCTGCCTTTATGGCAAATAACCTGATCGGGAAAAGATTAATTAAAATAACCCCGGCTAAACCCTTCCCTATCTTCCCAAAGAAATTTCTGCGCTTTATCTTTGATGTACTGTCTGAACTAATTTGCAGATTAGAATTTCTTCTATATACGAGTTTTTTCAGCATGAATATTCCTCCTGGTTACCTGTGACATGCAAAGCAGTTATCAGGACCATTCTTTACATTCTTTAAATATGAAAGCATCTGCGGGGCATTCCGGTGACAATTCAGACATGCCGACATTGCAAATGAATTTACCTGCCTGACCACATCCATGTTCTGAACTTCACCATGACATGTTTGGCATTTGATTGCCCTGTTTACATGTACGCTATGGTTGAAATAAACAAAATCTGGAACCTTGTGGATGCGCTTCCATGGGATAGGTCTTCCATCTTCAAAATACTTTGTGAGCTTAATTATTTCCGGCCTGTCTTTGCGGGCCACTGAATGACAGTTCATACATGTACTTACTGAGGGTATCATAGCATGACGTGATTTGTCTGCACCGGTATGACAGTATTTACAATCAATACCCATAGTTCCGGCATGGAGCTTATGCGAAAAATTAATTGGTTGTTCCGGGCTGTAGCCTATGCCGTCTCTTTCTGGTCGGGATATGTAGTATGTTAAAACTATGGATGTAAGTATGACAAAGATTGTAATTGGTAAACGAATCTTTAGTGTATAGTCGAGTACAGTTTTTTTCATTTGCTACCTGAGACTAAAAGATTTATGAAAAGTACCAATCTATTTGATTATTTAAATTTCTGCCTTAATGCTTTATTTCCTTATGACTTGATACATTACCTTGTGCTTAGTTCGATGCCCGTTTTGAAGTAAATGACTGCCCTATTATTGTTTCTCAAAATTCTTCGGTATGACTGCCCTTAATGCCCAAGTTTATTTTAAGATAAAAAATTACTATTTAAAATCAAACAGTCCTGAATCCACTCAAGATATTTTAAGCTTTTTGTGTGACCTGAAGAAAAGGATTTTCTTTAAAGATAATTAATAGCTGGGATGAGTTAACTGAAGATCAGGTGAATTAAGTTGAAATGTTAATGAAATTAATATTATTCTTTGAGGTGGTTTGAATTAAATATTAATTTTTTTTGAGTTTTGTGAGAAATGAATTTTAGTCTGTCAGATTACTGTTTATTAGTCTGCCTGCCTTATCAAACTCCCTTCGCGAAACTAATGTACCATCCTGATAGTACCTTTCACTTTTTACTTCTCCGGATTCATAGTACCACTTTGAAAGTCCTGTCAGCTGATTATTCTTGTAAAACTCCCTGGCCTTTATTTCACCCGATTCATAATAGTAATTTGCAAGACCTTCTAGTCTGCCGTCTTTATAAAAAGTTTCAGCTTTCAGCCTGCCTGAAGCGTAAAACCATTTTTTCAATTCGTAATTTGCGCAGTCTTCATTTGTATATTGATGCCCGC
>JBLNEL010000068.1:0-11311 GCA_050262615.1 Bacillota bacterium | reverse complement strand
CCTTCAAACTGCGGCTCTGCTACTTTTACTGAGATCACCGCTGTAAGACCTTCCCTGAAATCATCTCCTGAAAGTGTGATCTTGCTGCCTTCTTTTATCAGTCCGTTCTTTGAGGCATAGTTGTTAAGCGTCCTTGTAAGTGCTGTCTTAAATCCTACTAGGTGTGTCCCGCCTTCGTGTGTATTTATATTGTTTACATATGAAAATATGTTTTCTGTGTAAGTGTCACTGTACTGAAATGCTACTTCAACCGGCGTGTTGTCTTTTTCACCTTCTACATATACAGGCTTGTGCATCGGCTCTCTGGTTTCATCCAGATACTGAACAAATTCAATAATGCCGCCTTTATAATGATATGTTACATCTTCGCCGCCTTCCCTGGTGTCTTTTACCTGAATTGATATGGTTTTATTCAGATATGCCAGCTCACGCATCCTTTCGGCTATTGTGTCAAATTTGAATTTGCTTGTCTTAAATATCTCTCTGTCTGGATAAAATGTTGTCGTGGTTCCGGTCTCATTCTTTTTTACTTTTCCAACTATCTTAACATCGTACTTCGGCACACCACGCTTGTATTCCTGCTGGTAAATGTTCCCGTCACGCTTTACTTCTACCTTTACCCATTCCGATAAAGCATTTACTACCGATACACCAACCCCGTGAAGACCGCCTGAAACTTTGTAGGTGTCTTTGTCAAACTTTCCGCCGGCATGTAAGACTGTCATTACTATTTCAAGTGCGGATTTCTTTTCTTCAGGATGTATATCTACTGGTATTCCTCGACCGTTGTCTTCTACTGTTATACTTTCATCTTTATTTATCGTAACAACTATTTTATCAGCGTATCCGGCAAGCGCCTCGTCAATACTGTTATCAACTACCTCGTTCACCAAATGGTGAAATCCTCTTGAGCCAACATCACCTATATACATAGCCGGTCTTTTACGAACGGCTTCCAATCCTTTCAATACATTGATATTTTTTGCCGTATAGTTGTTTTCTGCTGCTACTTTTGTCAATTTATCACCCTTTATTTTTTATTCTTCTATTTTCATCTAAATGCATACAAAAAAATTATCCTTTGGACTTCCTCTATCCTGATATTTTTTTATCCTGATAAGTTTTTATCGGGATATTTTTTTTATCCTGAGAACTTTATCGACTTTACTACTTCATTGTTAAAATGAGCGTTGATCCTGTCTATGATTATCTTTTGCTTGAACTTTAATTCACTCCTCCAGACTGAATTTTCAACCGAAAGGTATAAAACTTTTTTCTCAAGCTTCGTTGCCTTCGCTATCTTCTTCAGGTCGGGAAATAACTCATGGAACTTTACTATTACGTCAGCTTGCTGTATAAAGTTCCTTAAATTTGAGAGTGAATCATCACTGTTAAATATATCTGAAATACTTTTTATATCAGGCATATTTGGCTTGTCCGTCATGAACTTTTATTAAATAATCCCCGTCATCTCTATCCAGGTATCTGTAATTCGAAAAATCTGTCATCGTTACAAATGCCTGCCCAATCTCACTTAAATAACTGCTTATCTTCTGCGCCCTGTATGTATCAAGCTCTCCGAAAACATCATCCATTAAAAATATAGGCACCCTCGAAAGACTGTCTTTTAAATAGAAAAACTGCGCAAATCGCAGACTTATCTGAAATGTCTTGTTCTGCCCCTGCGAACCATACTTCTTTAGATCAGTTGAGTTTATACGAAATATAAAATCATCCCTGTGCGGACCTACCAGATTCAATCCCCGCCTTATCTCTTCATCTTTCTTCTTCTCAAGCAGCCTTAAAAACCTCTCTTCAATCTTCTCTTTGTCTTCCTCTATCCCTTCAAAATATTCATACGTTATCTCCGGCAGCTCAATCGTCCCCATTATCTTATTGTACGAATCCTTTATGTATCCGTTAAATTCCTCGGCAAACCTTATCCTGTGCCTGATTATCTCTGAGCCTGACTGCGCCAGCCTGGCTGACCATGCTTCAAGCTGATCAAAAAGACTTTTTTCACGGGATTCTTTTATCTGGGCTAAAAGTGAAGATCTCTGGCGCAGCGTTCGGTTGTAATCTAAAAGTATTTGCAAATAGGTTTCACTCGACTGACTGATAACAGAATCAACAAATTTCCTCCTGTCGCCAGGCGAACCCTGTGTGATCTTGTGATCCTCCGGCGTAAGTATTACTACCGGATACTTCCCAATTACACTCGAGGCCCGGTAGATCTGCTTGCCATCGACAAAAAAGTACTTCCTGTTTTCCTGTGCTGTATAATATATCCTTAGAACGTCTTCTGTTAAATCACTGAATACACCAGATACTTCAAAATATGATTCGTTAAAATTTACTACTTCACTGTCTGCAGCTGAGTTATACCCCTTCGTCGTACATAGGTAATATACTGCCTCCAGTATTGAAGTCTTTCCCTGGCCGTTCCCGCCTACGATGTAATTTATACCATCGGAAAATTCAACTTTTGTATTTAAGTGTATTCTGAAATTCTTTAAAAGAATCGATTTTAATATCATTTTAATTATTCAGTCGAACAGGCATAAGCAGCATCATTATGTCTTCGTTTTCCTTGTTCTTTACCGGTTCTATTATTACTGCCTTGGTTGGCGAATGAAGCTTGAAATATACTTCTTCTTCATTCTGTAAATGGCTTATTACATCGTTTACATATGCCGAGTTGAATCCAATATCCATTGCTTCACCTGAATATTCACAGTAAATATTCTCCTTTGCAAATGCTCCCTGATCTATATCTTCGGCTGAAACTTCAAGATTGTTGCCGCTTATTGCAAACTTTACCTTCCTTGAATTGGTAGGGGAGAATAAAAGCATTCTTTTTACTGTCGAAACCAGATCGGCTGTCTTTATCTTAAGCTTGTTCTCATTCTCTAAGGGAATAACACTCCTGTAATCAGGATACTTCTGCGCTATCAGCCTTGTGATAAATTCAATGTCTCCTGCCTTAAATGATACGTAGGATTTGCTTAAGAGTATCTTTACGTCTTTTTCTTCCAGTATCTTTACTAATACTGATATGGCTCTTTCGGGAATTATGTACTGCTCGTTAAAACCTAAATGAATATTCTTTTTAAGCAGATTTACCAGCCTGTGCCCGTCTGTAGTTACAAATCGTAAGCCTTCGTCTGTAAATTCCATTAATGTTCCCATCATTGCCGGACGCATGTCTTCTTTGCTCATCGCAAAGGATGTCTGATCAATTGCCTTCTTTAATTCTGTCCCGCTTATCGAAACCTCTCCAACCCTCTCTTTTTCTATACTTGTCTCTGGAAATGATGGAATATCCGGAAACTCTTCCGGCAAAAGATAACTTATTGTATAAACACCATTATCGGTCTTTAAGTTTATTTTTCCGCTCGATGAGATCTGAAAAAGAATGGTCGTTTCCTGTAACGAACGGACTATATCATATAACAGCCTGGCCGGCACTACTAGCTTTGTGTTCTCTTCTGAAACTACGTTCAGCGATGACTTCAATGCTATCTCTAGGTCGGTGGCATATATTGTCAGTAATCCGTCCTTCAATTCAAATAAAAAATTCTCTAAGATCGGCATCGGGGTACGTGAAGGGACTGCCGGAATGATCTTTGTCAGCAGTTTTTCAAGGGATTTACTGTTTACCTTAAATTCCATTCTTTTTCTCCAAATTAAGATGTAAAAATATCAAATTTAGTCGTTATTTTCAATGCGATAAGTTCAGTACCCATTGCGTTTATCAACAATCCACAATGGCTATTATTATTTATATTATTTAAAGATTTTTAAAGAAAATTAATAAGTTTAATAATAGTGTGAATATGTGGATAACTCTTATTAATCATGTTTTTAAGCTGAATTCAATGTTTTTCAATGCCTGGTATTTGTTGATAACTTTAGTCTAACTCTCGGCTGTAAACATTGTGTTTATAAGCTAACGGTAATCAACATTCTGTTAACTACATATCAACACCTTATCCACATAGTTACGCCACACTTAATTCTATTTTGTTTTGTATGGCACTTACTGTTTCTTTAAGCTTTGTGTCCTCTTCTACCATCTCTTCAATTGAATTATATGCATGTATTACCGTCGAATGATCCCTGCCGCCAAAATGAAGTCCGATTGTCTTAAGCGACGACTTCGTGAGCTTCTTCGATAAATACATCGCAATCTGCCTGGCCATTACTACTTCCTGCTTCCGGTTTTTCTCCCGCACTTTATTCTCATCTACATTCAGATACTCGCAGACTACTTTCGTTATATATTCAATTGATATGTTTAC
Source organism: Bacillota bacterium (assembly GCA_050262615.1). GTDB lineage: Bacteria > Bacteroidota > Ignavibacteria > Ignavibacteriales > SURF-24 > JAUZPB01. Next base: position 7,010 of record JBLNEL010000068.1, on the reverse strand, counting down.
TTTTCTGTCTGTCGCTATCTCTTTTACTGTCTTTTTTGCCAGTTCCAGATTGATTTCCTTTGACGTCAGTGAGGCATTTGCCAAAAGCTTTATCAAACAACCTTCTAATTCCCTTATGTTCGATGTAATGTTAATTGCTATATATTCCAGAATTTCCCTGGAGAGCTGTATTCCGTAGTTTTCACTCTTTTTCTTCAATATCGCTACTCTTGTCTCATAATCCGGCGGCTGTACATCGGCCGTAAGCCCCCACTGAAACCTCGAAATTAAACGCTCGTTTAACCCCTTTAAATCCTTGGGCGGCTTGTCACTCGATAAAACTATCTGCTTGCCCGACTGATGCAGCGTGTTGAATATGTGAAAGAATAAATCCTGCGTCTTTTCTTTGTTTATAAGAAACTGAATGTCATCTATTATAAGCGCATCCATGCTTTTATAAAAATTCGAGAAATCGTTTACTGTGTTTGCCTGAATTGCTTCAACAAATTCTACTGTGAATATGTCTGAGGATAAGTATATTACTCTTTTGTGAGGATAATTGCTTAAGATTTTGTTGCCGATTGCCTGTATTAAATGTGTCTTCCCTAAACCTACTCCTCCGTAAATAAAAAGAGGATTAAATGACGTCTCTCCCGGATTCTCCCCGATTGCTATTGCAGCAGCTCGCGCTAACTGGTTGCCTTCCCCTTTTACGAAATTGTCAAATGTGTACCTGGGATTTAAATATGATTCGAAATCAGGCTTTTCTTCCTTTGCACCTGCTGCAGCTTTCTTTGCTTCACTGTTTATAGATGACGACATCGCTGATAAAACCGGCTCTTCTCGCTTTAATTCTATCTCCGGCATCTCGGTTTCCTCTGAGATTACATAGGCTAACTTGGCCTCCGGACCAATTATCTGCTTGATCGTCTTGTTTATTAGTGTATTGTAATGTTCATCTATCCATTCAATAAAAAAGTTGTTAGGTACCTGAATCCTTAAGGTGAAGCTGCTTAACTGCAGCGGTTTAATCGGCAGGAACCAGGTATTGTAGGTAATATAAGGTACGTTCTCTTTGATGATTTTTAAACATTCCTTCCAAACCATTTTGGGGTCGCTACTTACGACCTCTGTCATAATATTTTCTGGGTTATCCATAGTTATCAACACTTAAAAAGAAATAAAAGTTAAAAAAATACTCAAAATTTTAATGTTTTTTAAAAACCTGAAAAGTTATCAACATTTTGTCCACATTAAAAAATAAAGGCTAAGTTATTGTTTTTTAATAAAGTTACGGGGATTGACTGTTTGTTGTACACAAATCTGTGGATAAATAATCCACATTTTGTGGATAACTGCTTGTGTGAAACTGTTCCACAGAGGAAAATTATCAACAAGTTATCCACATTTAGAAATCTGTTTAAACTGTATGCAAAATAGAAACATTTTTATGCCCTTGCAAGTTAAATTTAATAAAAACTCGTAACTCATTTCCCTGAAAGAAAATAAAATTTTATCGCCTGCGGCATGCCTCTATCTAAGTGCTAAAAAATTAATGTCTTATGTTTCTATTTCTAATGTGGATAAGCGGCCTGAAAGTTCTGAAAGTGCCTGCTCAATGCAGGAAATTTTAATTTCGGTCACAGTTAAAAAAGAATTTTTTCTTATTTTACATATTCATTCTATTCAAAAGAGGTAAACGGTGGATAAAAAGAAAATTGTTGTTACCGGAGGCGCAGGATTTATAGGAAGCCATATTGTTGAATATTGGATTGAACAATCGGCTGAAGTTCATATAATTGATAACCTCAGAAGCGGACACCTTTCTAACGTGGAGCTCTTTCCTGGCGTTGTATTCCACAACGGCAGCATTACAGATAGGCAGCTGGTCTTCTCTGTCCTTAAAGACGCTCACTACGTCCACCACCTTGCAGCAATGATTTCTGTCCCGGAATCTATTGAAAAACCGGCTGAATGTGTTGAAATTAATGTCCTGGGACTTATAAACCTGCTTGAGGCTGCTAAAGAACATGGCGTAATGAAGGTCGTCCATAGCAGCTCTGCTGCTGTATATGGCGATAACCCCGAATCACCTAAACTTACTTCAATGCGCCCAATGCCTAAATCACCCTATGGAATTACTAAACTAGATGGCGAGTATTATCTTGATATGTATAGGGAAGCCTTTGGACTTGGTACCGTCTCCCTTAGGTATTTTAATGTCTTTGGCCCCAGACAGGACCCTAAAAGCCAGTATGCTGCTGCTATCCCTATTTTTGTGAGCCGCGCCCTTGAAGATCAGCCGATTGTTATCTATGGCGACGGCCAGCAGACCCGCGACTTTGTCTACGTTAAGGACGTAGTTAAGGCTAATGTGCTTGCTGCTGCTTCTAAAGATTCTAATGGCGTCTATAACGTCGCTAACGGCAGCTCTATCTCAATTAAACAGCTGGCTGAACTCGTAATTAGCGAAACTAATAGCAAAAGCTCAATTGTCTTTGAACCTGAAAGACCTGGCGATATTAAACATAGCCTCGCTTCAATCGATCAGACTGTAAAAGAACTCGATTTTCACCCCTCGTTTGACCTTGTTACTGGCCTTAAACAGACTATTTCTTACTTTGTGGGCCGGTTTTCTAAGAAAAACAGCTAACGGCGATCATTTATTTATTGCTAATTTAGATGTTACTTTAAACATTATTCAATAACTCTTTGAAAAATAAGACTCTTTTTACAGGTTCCTTCCTTTAAATCTTGTAAATTTTGTCTCATTTCATTAACTTTGAATTCTTTATTTTTAAGGAGTTATAGACAATGAAAAGAACATTTCAGCCAAGCAAAAGAAAAAGAGTAAATAAACACGGCTTCAGAGAAAGAATGAAATCTAAAGACGGCCGTAAGGTTTTAGCACGCAGACGCGCTAAAGGCAGAAAAAAATTAACTGTTAGTGATGAGAAGTAATAGTCTTGAGAAGATTTGGTCTTTCTAAAATTGAGAGGATCAAAAGCGAAAAAGACTTTAGACTAATTTACTCGGTTGGAAAGACGGTTTACTCTGATGACCAGAAACTAAAGGCTATTTATATTATTCAGAAAAATGCCGGGCAAACTTCTAATGTTAAGATTGCTGCGGCAGTTTCTAAAAAAATAGGAAATGCTGTTTGGCGTAACAGGGTAAAACGTCTGCTGAGGGAATCCTTCCGGCTAAATAAAGAATTAATAGTTCCTGGTTGCCGGGAGAAAGACCTTACTTTAAAGATCATTTTCTCCCCCTGCAATTTAAGTCAAAAGAAAAATAAGAAAATTAAGCTCATTGATATTATGCCTGGTCTTATTAATATTGTATTAAAGATAAATGGCAGTTTGTAATGCGGCATTTATTCGTTTTTTTAATAAGACTGTATCAGAAACTAATATCACCACTGTTTCCGCCTTCATGCCGGTTTTATCCATCCTGTTCAGAATATAGTCTTCAGGCTTTTAAGAAGTATGGTGTTATTAAAGGTGGTATAAAATCAATCTGGCGGATATTAAGATGTAACCCTTTCAATAAGGGAGGATACGACCCATTAGAATAATTTCAGGAAACTAGATGGATAAACAAACAACACTTGCTTTTATATTGATCGGAGCAATCCTAATTTTATGGCTTTATATCAGCTCTCCGGAACAGCCGCAGCAGCAGCAGGCTAAAAAAGCAGGAGATACGACTCTCGTACAAAAAGATAATTCTTCGAAAAACCAACAGCAGCAGCAACCCCAAACTACTAATACCCCGAATACTCAATCTGCTCAGGTACAGGCTGATACTTCTGCACTGGGAAAAGTATTTAGCTCTAACCCTGCCGATCAGCAGATCATTACTGTTGAAAACGACCTCGTTAAACTTGAGCTTACAAGCGACGGTGCCAGAATAAGAAGATGGTTCCTTAAAAAATATAATACCTGGTACGCTGAATCTCCAAAGGCTAAGGATTTTTATTCAAAGCATATCGACCTGGTTAACTCTGATGAAGGTGACTTTAATATCGCCTTTATTTCAAAAGACGGAAAATTATTAAATACTGCCGACGCTGCCTTTAAATCAGATGCTGATAAATCCTACTATAAACTCGGTGATAACGACTCACTGATTGTTAATTATACCCTTAAGCTTAACGGCAATAGCTCTATTACTAAAAGCTATGTCTTTAAGGCTAATGACTATGCCGTGCGCTGTGATATACAAATGAAAAATATGGAAAATATCATCAGCAACTATCGCTACGATGTAGTCTGGAATAGCGGAATTAATTTCGTCGAGAAAAACTCTGTCGACGAATCAAATTATTCTAACGCCAGCATCTACTCAGGCGATGAACAGGCTATAGTTAATGTAAAACTTAACGAAACAGCTAAAAAAGAAGTTAACGGCAAGGTCGACTGGCTCGGTATAAGAAATAAATACTTCGCTGTTATTATCGCCCCGCAGAACCCGACAAGCGAAGGCGGCGCTTACATAGAAGGTACTGAAAAAGCTGCCGGCCATGAACAGGGCGTTAGAAAATACTACAGCGGCAGCCTTAAGGTTCCATTTAAAAATACAAATTATCAGAAAAATTCCTTCCTCGTTTACCTTGGACCAGTCGATTATAATATACTAAAAGAATATGGCAAAAATTTCGAAAGAATTGTCGACTTCGGTAGCCTCTTCGGATTGAAATTTATTATCAGACCTATTTCTGAATATATACTGCTCCCTCTCTTTAAACTTCTGCATAACTTTATCCCGAACTACGGTATCGTTATTATCGTATTCTCATTGATTATTAAATTCGCTCTTTACCCGCTTACTAAGAGCAGCTTTAAATCAATGAAAAAAATGCAGCTCCTCCAGCCTAAGATCGCTGAACTTAAAGAGAAATTTAAGGATGACCCTCAGAAACTGAATAAAGAAACTATGAAACTTTATTCTACTTATGGCATTAACCCTGCCGGCGGCTGCCTGCCGATGCTGCTGCAGATGCCTATTCTTGTTGCCCTCTGGGGATTGTTTAATGTTGCAGTCGACTTAAGACAACAGCCATTTGCTTTCTGGATTACTAACCTCTCTTCTCCTGATGTCATATTTACTTTGCCGTTTTCTATTCCTATCTTTGGAATTCATCAGGTCTCAGGACTCGCTCTTCTGCTCGGTATTACAATGTTCCTTCAGCAGAAAATGAGCGTTAAGGATCCTAGCCAGCAGGCTTTGGTTTACGTTATGCCTGTTATGTTTACTCTTATGTTTATGGGATTCCCTTCAGGACTGAATCTCTATTACTTTATGTTTAACTTGTTCTCCATTATTCAACAGTACTATGTTAACCATTCAAAAAGTGACGTTGAACTTGTGCCTGTTGCTAATCCAAAAAAGTCAGGCGGATTTATGCAAAGAATGATGGAAGCAGCTGAAAAAAGCGCCTCTCAGCAAAAGGCCGCCGCTGCTAAGAATGCAAAGAGAAAATAACTTTATTTAAATCAGACCTTTAAGCAGAAAGGGAAAACCCCTTTCTGCTTTAATTAAATATTTTTCAGGGAATAGGGAATTATTGGAAGGCTTAGAAAATATATATGTTTAAGCTCCTTAAAATAGTACCCTCTTTGCTTTTTCTTTTCTCAAACCTTTTATTTCCGCAGAATAATGTCCCCGATACTCTCGGCCGGACTATAAGCTCTGAACATATAATTAACCTCCGGTATAAAGAAAAAAAACTTCCATTCGGACTTACTGAAAAAGTTACTACCTGCCAGCCCTCGGTTGCCCTTGTACTTAGCGGCGGCGGTTCACGCGGACTTTCTCAGATAGGCGTCCTAAAAGCTCTGCAGGAAAGAAAAATTCCGGTCTCCTCTATTGTCGGCACTTCAATGGGCAGCATCTTAGGCGGACTTTATTCTGCTGGCTATAGCATACCTGAACTCGACTCGATTGTCCATACTATACCATGGAACCAGTTCTTAACTTCCACTGACGAAGCTAACAGAAATGACCTTTTTGTTGATCAGAAAATTACTGAAGATAAAGCCCTTATTACTTTCAGACTCGAAGGACTGCATGTCGTTTTACCTACATCTATAAATAACGGTCAGAGATTTTCCAGCTTCCTTAACTTGCTTACACTTAATGCTCCTATCCATGTTAAATCTAATTTCGATGAGCTGCGATATGATTATAAAGCAGTGTGCACTGACCTTATAACCGGTAACCCGATTCTTCTTTCTAAAGGCTCTCTAAGCCAGGCAATGAGAGCTAGCTCTAGTGTCACTCTTTTTATCTCTCCTGTTAAACAGGACTCTCTGCTGCTTGTCGACGGCGGCCTGGTGGCTAATATTCCCGTTGAACTTGCCCGCGAAAACGGAAGTGAATGCGTTATTGCTTTTAATACTACCAGCCCCCTTAATACAGAAGAGGAACTGGCTTACCCCTGGAATATTGCCGACCAGATCCTAAGTATTCCAATGCGCCTGCTTACTCAGCAGCAGCTTAAAATGGCTGATATTGTTATCGCTCCTGACCTCGGTAAAAAGAAAAATACCGACTTTACTAATATCGACTCCCTTATCGATATCGGATATAAAACCACGCTGCCTTTTATTGATAAAATTCAGGAAAGAATAAACTCTGCTTCAAAGGCTAAAATGAAAGGCAAAGAAGTTTTCTTTAAGAATGTTGCCTATAGGATCGATACGGCTCCTTTTGAAAAGGAAATCATACGGAAATATTCACAGAAAGACTCGGTCGGCAGTTTCGAAATATTAAGTGACCTTAGCAGTATCTATGAAGACGGCGATTTTGACAGCTTGTATGCTGTGATAAAACAGGTCTCAAACCGCTCTTATATTAAGCTTGTCCCTGCCTTTAACCCTCAGGTTAAACATGTCGAAATTAAAGGAGTCTCTCTTTTTAGCCCGGTAAAGATCGATTCAATGTTCCATAGCCTTGAAGCTAAACCTTATAATACTAAAAAAGTGTATGCTTCAATTCTCAACGTCTTGAAACTTTACCGCAAAATG
>JBLNEL010000067.1:0-12523 GCA_050262615.1 Bacillota bacterium | reverse complement strand
GCTATAAGTCCTCTTAATATTTCTTCATCGTCAATAATCAGAATATTTCCCTTGCTCATAGATCAGCCTTAATTCATTACTAAAACGCCCGGAATCTTTGAAACGAGACGGTAATTAAATTATCTAATATAATTCCATAAACATGCCAGTCTAGTTTAGTAATATTTTTCTTTGAAAAAGAAATATTTAAGACATTTTTCTATCTTTTATAATATAAAATCAAAATGTGGGTACCAAAATGAAAGGATAATTAAAAAGACTATATCAAAATGAAAATAAGTAATTGGCGAGGTCGGTTGTGTCAATTAAAAAACATCTTTATTTACCTAGAGCATCAATGGTCTAAGCAGAAGGCAATTATCAAGATAGCCAAGAAGCTCTTAAGCAGGGTTAAGCACCTTTGGAACTCAAGTAAAACATATGAGTCATTGAATTGAGTTCTAAAATCCTCCATTATCCAAATGAACTGACTTTCTCCTACTGAATTATCTTTTTGCTCTTTCCCTTAACATCGAGCAGAACAAGTTTAACTAAATGCGGCCAGCAATACGTATTTTTCAGATTTAAATCAGTACAAGTATTATTTACAATCTAACAATAAAGTATTAAGTTGAGCATAAATATTGTTATAAAAAGCTGGAACATTCGATGAAACTTTCTATTCTGCTTATATTTATAGCTCTTTCTTCTTGTTGCTTTTCTCAGCTACAACAACCTCAATGGAGAACAATCAATACGGGCATAAACTCCAACCTAAGGAAAATCACCTTCAGTGATTCACTTCACGGCTGGGCAATCTCCAGGAATGAAGTTATCTCTACTATCGATGGAGGTGAGTCATGGCAGAAGCAGACTCTTCCTGTTGACCCTATTGAGCTAAGAAGGTTATGTTTTCTTAACAATAATACAGGTTTCGCCATTGGTGATGGAGGACTTATACTTGCAACTAAAGACGGAGGAAGGAATTGGGTAAAGCAGAATAGCGGAGACAATGAGCATCTTCTAAGGGGAATAAGCTTTCTTGATGATTCTACCGGCTGGATAACAGGTCAGATGGATAACGGGAAGAAAAGAGGCGGTATACTGCTCCACACTACAAATGGGGGTGCAAGCTGGGATACATTAAGCGACAGGTCAGACGATATTCTTTACTTTGACGTAAAGTTCTTTGATAAAATGAACGGAATTGTAATCGGCAGCATAGGTTGGGATAATTTAGACTGGATGAAGATCTATGGCACTGCAGATGGAGGAAAGACTCTTAACTTAATTAACACATTTGGAGGTGTCCAGACATTTGAGTTGTATATTGCAGGCAAAGACACTCTTTGGAGCGGAGGATTTGGGTTTATGAAATCAATTGACAAGGGCAGGTCATGGAATAAGTATTCTAACGTGGAACTGCCCGATTCAACTAAAATTCTTCTAGCTTTTAAGGATCTATTGCCGACAGAAAGTAATAAAGGCTATGCAGTTATTTCAGATATCCGTGGACCTGATAAAATCACACTGAGGTTATATTCCACTGATAATTTTGGCGAGTTGTGGAAGATTATTCCCACACCTGATGGCTTTAGGCCACTTTGTATTTCCATGGCAGGAAAATACCTGTTTGCTGCCGGATACAATGGACTGATTATAACAAATAAACCAAAGACTTCAGGACTAGAAGATCCAGGCATTGAAGCCAGTTCATTTGAGCTTAAGCAGAATTATCCAAATCCATTTAATCCAATTACTACAATCGATTATTCAATTCCACAGATGGCATATGTCGAGATAAAGATGCACGATTTGCTCGGCCGTGAAGTGGCAACATTAGTAAATAAAGAAATGAATGCAGGAGAATATAAAGTTCAGTTCGACGGCTCTTCCCTGCCCTCTGGAATATATGTATATACAATTCATGCAGGACAATATATATCATCAAGGAAACTGATAGTTCTGAAATAATTCTTACGAATACATTCTTTAAGAATGTAGCTTTTTCCCGGGGGAAAATGCCGGCAAATAATAAAGAGCTATTAAAGAATTTTGTTTTCTGTTACAAACCAGGCGAGTAGCGAACCTCGATTGATAAACCATTAGGAATTGGCAATACAATTAACCTGGCCACTAAATATGGAAATATCAGCTAATTGCCCACGGATGAGGTTTTGGCTACTGACAGCAAGCTATAGAATAAAAATAATCTATATAAAAATGTAAAAGATGACTTGAAAAAATGATGTTAAACATACATTTTGTAACCTCTGATTTTTATGACAAGGAATATTAATGCGATTTTTTATGATCGATAAAATTACAGAATGGAAGTTAGGTCAGTGTGCAAAAGGCGTGAAAAACATTTCCATTAGCGAAGATTATTTTGATGACCATTTCCCCGAATACCCTATCATGCCAGGAGTGCTTATAATAGAAGCGCTTGCCCAGCTTTCAGGATTGCTGCTTGAAGAAACCGTTGAAAGAGACTATAAAAAGAAATTAAAAGCTCTGGTAACCATTCTGGATAAAGTAAAATTCCGCAACATTGCCAGGCCTGGCGATACACTAGAACTGGCAACGGAAATTATCTCGGTACATGTGGATTCAGGAAAGGTCCGCACAATAGCCAAATCAAATAATAAAAAAATTGCTGAGACCGAGATGACATTTGTGCTTGTTCCATTTTCCAATGAACACCTTGAAAATAAAAGACGTAAGCTCCTTAATTTCTGGCTTCAGGATATTAAATGAAGAACAGGGTGGCCGTTACGGGTCTTGGAGCTATTTCTCCTCTAGGGCTGGGAATAAGGGAAAACTGGGAAAAAATTATTGAAGCGAAAAGTGCTGTCTGCAGCGCTTCATTCGAGGGATGTGATCTGTTCTCTCATTCAATATGTGGTACCGTTCCGGAATTTGATCCGGGTGATTACATTCCAAACAGAAGACTTCTGAAGATAATGAACCGTGAATCCATGCTGGCTTCAGCTGCTGCCGGGCTTGCAATAAAGGATGCTCAGCTGAATGATTTCTACAAGTCCGGATCAATAGGTCTTTATCTTGGCAGCGGACTTACCTCTGGAGAGCTGGATTATCTTCTTCCTCTTATAGAGAACTCAATAGATAGTGAAGGTAATTTTTCTTTTGATCTCCTGGGAAAGAAGGCATTACCAAATTGTAATCCGCTTCTTTCGTTTAAGATCCTGCCGAACATGGCCTTAAGTTATATTTCGATTCTTTATAATATCAAAGGCCGTAATATGGCTTTTAATCCATGGCCGGGTAATACTGCTCAGGCAATTGGCGAGGCAATGCGTGCTATTGAAAAAGGGAGTATCGACTGTGCCGTTGCGGGCGGATGCGATTCAAAAAATCATTTTATAGGCTTTACAACTTTTTCGAATTTCGGGCTCCTTTCATCTAAAGGCACTGCGTCACCTTTCGGCAAGGATAGCGATGGACTCATCTTAAGCGAAGGGGCGTCACTTGTAGTGCTTGAAAATTATGAACTGGCTGAAAGAAGAGGTGCCAAGATCTATGCTGAGCTCTCGGGATATAGTACAATGACTGACTCTGGAGGCCAGGGCTACATATCCTCATGTCCGGATATCCTGAAAGATGTGATGATTAATACAATTTCTGATGCCGGTATTAATTCAGAAGATATTGATGCAGTTGTAGCCGGTGCCGACTCAATCTCTGAAAGTGACAGGGCTGAAGCTATGGCAATTCAGGATTTATTTAAGAGCAGTCAGCCGCTTGTTACATCCGCAAAGTCGTTAACCGGGGATATGCTTGCCGCTTCTCCGGCCTTTGATATCTGCATAAGTGCTTATTCTCTTTCAAATGGCGGAATGCCCGCGCTTATAAACAATTCCGTTACCGGCTATGATCTTAATTTCTCTTCTGCCGGAGATCCTTTAAGAGGCATGGAAAGTATACTGATTAATTCCTTCGCTCCGGGAACTGCAAAGACAAGTTTATTACTGAGGAGATCTTAAATGAAAAGAGCAGTAGTAACAGGGATTGGAGTTGTTTCTGCTATTGGAATTGGAAAAGAGAGTTTTTTTGATTCCCTCCGTAAAGGAAAATCAGGTATAACAAGGCTTGATTTGTTTGATTCTTCTACTTTTCCTGTAAGAATAGCCGGGCAGGTAAATAACTTTGATTTCAGAAGGATTATTGAAAAATATCCTAATGCAGAAAACCTTAAGGACAGAAAGGTTTTCTTCGGTCTGGCAGCATTTGAAGAAGCTGTTAAAGATTCAGCTCTAGACCATTTGCTTTTATCAGACAAAAGGACAGGGCTTGACTTCGGGCTGGCGCTTGAAGTTTTTCCGATAGAAGATTTTGGAAGTTACGCACTTAAAAATAAATTTAATTTCGGACATTTCCTTGATATTGTAAAATCAAACAAAATCAACATCCAGGTTCCGCTTGATACGGCAGGCAGATTAATAACTAAAAAGTATGGAATGAGAGGACCAGTATTTACTAACTGTTCTGCATGTGCTGCTTCAACACAGGCAATCGGTCATGCGCTTGAACTGATAAGAAGCGGTGAACTCAACCTGGTCGTTGCCGGGGGTCTGGATTCAATGATTAATCCGCTTGGAATTGGCGGATTCAGTCTGCTTGGTGCATTATCACAAAGGAATGATTCACCAGAGACAGCTTCCAGGCCTTTTGATGGATCGCGTGACGGAGCTGTTCTTGGCGAAGGTGCCGGAATGCTAGTAATAGAGGAGATGGAGCATGCCTTGAAACGCGGAGCCAGGATCTATTGCGAATTATCCGGATCCGGATCCAGTCTGGATGCTTATAAACCTACTGATCCTGATCCCGAGGGAATGGGAGCTGTTAAGGCGATGCAGGATGCAGTTCAAGATGCCGGCATTTCAGTGAATGATATTGATTATATAAATGCTCATGGGACTTCTACCCCGAAGAATGACGAGGTGGAAACAATATCAATTAAAAAGCTTTTAGGGCAAAGAGCTTATAGTATTCCGGTAAGTTCAGTTAAATCAATGATCGGTCACCTGATAGCTGCAGCCGGAGCAGTTGAGACAATTGCCTGCATTTCCTGTTTTGATGGATTTATTCCTCCTACAATAAATTACTCCAGGCGTGATGTTTTCTGCGACCTCGATTATGTGCCTAATACCGCAAGAGAATGGAACGGAGTCTATATACTTAAAAATTCTTTCGGCTTCGGCGGGCAGAATGCATCACTTGTATTAAAAAAATGGGACAAAAGACAATGAAACTCTCGGGCAAAAGCTCTATTGTTACGGGCGCTTCTTCAGGTATTGGAAAAACAATAGCTCTTGAGCTTGCCTGCCAGGGAGCAAACGTAGCTGTTCATTATTTCAATAATGAGGCTGAAGCTGAAAAAACAGTTAGAGAAATTGAAGCGATGGGCAGAAAGTCCATTGCGATAAAAGCTGACGTATCGGCAGCTGAAGAAGTCCGGCTTATGGCCGATCTTGTACAGGATAGTTTCGGCAGCATTGATATCCTGGTAAACAATGCGGGTGTTACAGCAGATTACCCCGCATTAGGGATGAAAGAAGAATGGCAGAAAGTTATTGATATAAACCTGACGGGGGTATTTAATGTGTCAAAAGCGGCAGCAAAATATATGTTGCTCAACAGGTCGGGGAAAATAATCAACATCTCGTCAATAGCAGCACAGTTTGGCGGACGCGGCCAGGTAAACTATGCTGCAAGCAAAGGAGGCGTAGAGTCATTTACAAGGGCACTTGCTGTTGAACTTGGCCGTAAGGGTATTACGGTTAATGCTATTGCACCGGGAGTAATCATCACAAAAATGAGCGAAGAGGTCAGAGACAGGGCTGGTGAAGAGCTTCTCTCAAAGATTGTTCTCAGGCGCTTTGGCAAACCTGAGGAAGTGGCTAAACTGGCTGCATTTCTTTCTTCAGATGATGCCTCCTATATAACCGGGCAAGTCTTTGCTGTTGATGGAGGTCTGGGCTTATGCTAAAAGAGGATCTGATTGCAATTATTAAAACCAGGCGAAGCATAAGAAAATTTACAGATGAAAGGATCTCTGATGAAGATATACGCCTTATGATAGATTTAGCAGCATCTGCGCCCAGCAATAATAACAGGCAGCCGTGGAAATTTATTGTTCTTAAAAATAACGAAATGAAGAATGCAGTTACTGAAGCCGTTAACAAAAAGATCAGGACTGTAAAGGAAAGCCTTAGGAATGAAGATATGACTGCCATTATTAATTCCTATCAGGACTATCTCCTGTTTATTAAAGATGCCCCTGTTCTCATTTTTGTCCTTTACAAGAATCCTCCTGCTGTAGTAACTGAATTTTTAAGGGAGCTTAAAACCTTCTCTGTTGATAATGTAATGCATAACGAACTAATCAGTGTATCAATGGCAATTGAAAATATGCTGCTTACAGCGCATGCACTTGGACTAGGGACATGCTGTACGACGGGTCCTTTGATTGCAGCAGAAGAAATAAAATTGCTGCTTGATATTCGTCCTCCCTTTGAATTAGCGGCAGTAATAGCTTTGGGCAGGTATGAAAATTCACCTGAGGCGCCTCCAAGAAAACCGCTTAGTGATATTATTGAGGTTATCGAATAGATGCATATTCCGGTAAAAAAGCTTCTGGATAATCTTTACTCCATTTTATCGAAGCCCATATACTTCGATAATAATGCAACCACTCCGCTTGGCAAAGAGGTGCGTTCATATATGAAAAAAGTACAGAAAACAATGTATGGCAATCCCTCTTCGATGCATCTGGCAGGAATGAAGTCGCGCGAGATAATTGAAAATGCACGCCTCCAGGCAGCACATATTATAAATGCCAGTACATCTGAGATTGTCTTTACAAGCGGGGGCACAGAAGCCAACAATACAATTATAAAAGCAGCTGCCGAATTAAACCCCGGGGCCCATTTTATTACTTCTATGGCTGAACATCAGTCGGTCCTAAGTGTCTTTAAGTCACTTGAGAAGAAGGGTTTTCAGGTCACTTATGCCGGATTAGATAACAATGGCAAAGCTGACATTTTGCAGATCAGGAATTCTATAAAGAGAAATACCCGACTTATATCAGTCATGCATGTAAATAATGAGACAGGTTCAGTAAACGATATTGCCTCAATTGCACGCCTGGCAAAACAGGAAGGTATACTTTTTCACAGCGACATAGTTCAGTCATTCGGCAAGCTGAAAATTGATGTAAAACAGATCCCTGTTGATTATCTTTCCTTCTCTGCCCATAAAATCTATGGGCCCAAAGGATGTGGGGCAATGTATATAAGAGAAGGGTCCCCATTTATTCCGCTGATTGAAGGCGGGCACCAGGAAAGGATGTTAAGATCAGGCACTGAAGCTCTTTTTAATATTGCTGGTTTCGGGAAAGCATGTGAAGAAATGCTCCATTCAGACACAGAAGCCTACATCAGGCAAATTTCTGAAATACGCAGTTTCATATGGGAGGGAGCAAAAAAAATATTTCCGGAAGTTAAGCTGAACGGGTCTATAAATGGATTTGCCTCAACGCTTAATCTTTTGTTCCCCGGAATACCAAACAATGAGCTCATATCATACCTGGATTATTATAATATAGCTGTCTCTGCAGGTTCTGCCTGTGTAGCCGGCAGCGAAGAGGTTTCCCATGTTCTGCTTGCATCAGGGATGACTCATGAAGAAGCTTCCTCCTCAATAAGAATTAGTATAGGCAAGTATAACTCTCTGAAAGATGCTTCAAGATTTCTAAAGATTCTTTCAAAATTCAAGAAGGAGAAGAATAAATTTTTTGATTATGTTTTCCCGGAGCGCATAAGTACAGAAAATCAGACCGGCAGCGGCAGACTGTTTGTAGACCTCCGCGATGAAGATCAGCTGGAGAGATATAGCTGCTTCCCGGGCGCAATTCATATAGAGCCGAAGCTGAATGAATTAAGAAAACTGCCAAAGGAAAAAGAGATTATCTTAATATGCGAGGACGGATATCTGTCAAATTATTTTGCCCCGATTCTAAGGAGAAGCGGATTTACGAATGTACGAGTAATGTTCGGCGGCCATAAAAGATGGCGCCTTTTGAATAAAGTATACAATTAAACTATAGAGCGTGTTCTGACTGCACTTTAGAGATATATGTAAGCTTTGCGGTTCCTGGACTTTGCGGTTCCTGGACTGAGAAATAAACACATGATAAATAAAACGGGATTTTTTAGATGAATGAAAATGAAATTATTGATGCGTTAAAAAAATGTATAGCTGAAACAATAGGTATAAAAGCAGAGACAATTCAATCTCTTGATGCCTCTGTCATAGACGACCTTGGTGCTGACTCGCTTGACCTTTTGGATCTGGTATTCAGGATTGAAAAAACATTTGGTATCACAATTTCACGCGGAGAAATTGAAAGAAAAGCCAGGGAAACGCTTCCAGAAGAGAAATTTGAAAAGGATGGTTTCCTGACTGACATGGCAAAAGAAGCTTTAAAGAGTGCACTGCCTGAAGTTGATGCCGCAAGGTTTGAAGGGAGCTTAAGGAAAAATGATATACCGAGGCTTCTTACAGTCAGGACTTTTTATAAGATAATTAAAGATAAAATGGAGCTGAGAGATGCTACTTCTTGAAGGTAAGTCAGTTATTGTTACAGGCGGCACGGGTGCAGTAGGGAGCGCTTTATGCGATGTTCTCTCCAGAGAGGGTGCTGATATTGCCTTTAATTTTGAGAAAAGTAAAGATAAAGCTGAACAGGTTCTCTGTAAGATTAAGGAGAATGGCCGTAAGGGCTTAGCTTTCCAGTGCTCGGTTTTGGATAAAGAAGCAGTAGCCTCAATGGTCAGAACAGTTGAAGAGGAATTCGGCAAGATTGATATTCTTGTCAATAATGCAGGCGTTGTACAGGTAATGCCCTTTCCGCTGATCGAGGAGGAGGAATGGGACATGGTTATGGATGTGAATGTAAAAGGAATGTTTATAGTTTCAAAGGAAGTTGTAAGGCATATGGTGATGCAGCGATCAGGAGTAATAATTAACATGGGCTCAATAGGCGGTGTCCGCCTGCTTGAAGTACCGGTGCATTATGCAGCTTCAAAAGCTGCGGTAAGCGGCTTTAGCATTGCCCTTGCAAAGGAGCTAGCAAGATATAACATCCGTGTCAATACAGTTGTGCCTGGAATGCTCTCAGGGGGTGTAGGGTTAAATGTCCCTGAAAAGCAGTACAATGAGTATATGAAATACTGTGCTGCTGCAAGGCCGGGAAAACCTGAAGAAGTGGCAGATTATGTTGCTTTTCTGGCCTCAGACAGGGCTGCATATATAAATGCGCAGAATCTTATTATTGACGGAGGACTATAAGACCGGATGCTTAAAGATCTCAGGAAAGACAGGGAATATATTTATTATGATCTGACGCAGAGCATGTGCCGCACCTGCAGGAAGATTGTGGATGCACAAATACTTATCAGGGACAGCAGAGTATATATGCGTTCAATCTGCCCGGAACATGGAGCATCGGAAGCTTTGATAGCTGCAGATTCAGAGTGGTATATGAAGATAATTAACTCAAAGCAGGAGACTGACAGGCCGGCAAATTACTCAAAAGAAATTTCAAAAGGCTGCCCTTTCGACTGTGGACTTTGCTCCTGGCATGAGAAAGCCTGCAATCTGCCAGTATTCTCAATTACAAATGCGTGTAACCTTAAATGCCCCATCTGCTTTACTTATAACCGGGAGGATAAAAAGTATTTTATAGGTGAAGATGATTTCAGGTCAATTATTGAATGGATTATTGAATCTGAAAAGGAAATAGATCTTATTAATATTACCGGGGGTGAGCCTACGCTCCACCCTCGCCTGTTTAAGCTTCTTGAGATTGCCAGAAGGAAAGAGATAGGCAGGATAACACTTAACTCAAATGGGATCAAGCTTGCAGAAGATGAAGACTTTGTAAGAGAGCTTGCAGGTTATGGGGTTTATATAATTCTATCCTTTAATACATTTGACAGGGAGATTACAAAGAAACTGCATGGCAGCGATATACTTGATTATAAGATCAAAGCGCTGAATAACCTGGAGAAGTATAACATCCCTGTAACACTGCTTAACGTGTCTGTAAAGGATCTTAATGATAAGGAAATAGGATCATTCGTAAAGCTCATGCTTGAAAAAGATTTTATACGCAGCCTTACAATACAGAACATGACATATACTGGTTTCGGCGGAGGGAATTTCTACAATGGCGGTGATTCAGAAAGAAAACACCTGACACTGGACGAGGTAATAAAAAACATCTCAGCGGCTTATCCTGAGCATATAAGCAAGAATGATTTTGTCCCACTCCCCGGCTCGCATCCCTTATGCTACTCCGTTAATTATCTTTTTAATATGGAAGGACAAATACTTCCGCTGAGAAGACTTTTCAGCGAAGAAGAATATGCTGCCATACTCGGGAAAAAATACCTAATACACCCAGATGATAATTTTCACCTTATGCTGATGAATAAGATAAATGAGATCTGGTCAAATGGAAGTGATATTTGGGAGCGTGACAAGAAGCTTAAAGTGCTGAAAGATTTTATTTCGATTCTCTATCCTATAGGCAGGAACCTTAATGCCTTTGAGCGTCAGCGCATTGCAGAAAAACATATAAAGACAATATATATTCATTCACATATGGATGAAGACACATTTGATATTTCAAGGATCAGCAGGTGCGGAGATCTTGTACCTGATGTTAATAAAAGGTTTATACCGGCATGCAGCTATAATCTGTTTTACAGAATGAAAGACGAAAGGTTCTGGGTCGAATAATGTATGCTTCTATAATTAGAAATATGGCAGCATGTTATTTAAGAGGCGATAGGTTTGTTACTCATCCTGTTCTAGTATCACTGTATGTTACACACAGATGCAATCTGAGGTGTACATATTGCTCTGACGGCTGCAGCAATCCTTTCTATCTTGACTCCAGAGAAGAACTGCCGGTAAAAGATATACGTAAAGTCCTTGAAAAAATAGTCAGAACGACCCGATACCTGGATATTACAGGAGGTGAGCCGCTCTTAAGAGATGATATAATTGAGATAATAACCTGTGCCAGACAGTGCGGGTTCAAAGGAATATTCTTAAATACAAACGGATTACTGCTGGATAGATTCCCTGGGATCATAGACAAGGTTGATATGCTCTCTGTAAGCCTGGATTCTCTTTATCCTGAAAGACTTAAGAATTTTTACAGGACGGATATTAATAATGTAAATACTATTCTGAATAATATAAAATGCATAAGTAAGGATAATAACAAAAAGAAATTTTTTCTTTCATCAGTTATAATGCCGGATAATATAAACGATGTAATTGAAGTTGCAGAGTTTTGCATGAATCACAAGATAGGTTTTACAGCATCACCACAGCTTAAAGGTATCTTGGCAGCAGAGGAATTATTTGATTCAGATAAATACAGGACATGTATTGATTATATAATATCAAGGAAGAAAAAAGGCTTACGTGTACTTGGCTCAGTTGAATATTATAAAACTATACGGGATTTCAGGTCATACAAGTGCTTCCCTTTATTGCATACGGCTATTGATCCATCAGGGAAATTATATCTTCCATGCCTTGAGCTTAAGGGAAAAATGGTAAACCTTATGGAATTTGAATCTCTTGGTGATGCCATTGTTTCGAGGTTTAATGGAGCACCACATCAGCCTGATTGCGGGAATGTGTGTCACATTCTGTGTCATGCGGGATTATCTTTGTTAATTAAGAACATGTCAGTCAGCTTAAGCGAACTTTATTATGATCTTCGCGACAAGGTATTAAATTGAAGGATATAGAAATGGATACTCTAAAAGATAAGTTTCATTATGCCAGCCGCAGTATAGGGCTAGTTAAAAATCTTCTTACAGGCGGTTATATTCACTGCAATATACAGCTTACACACCGCTGCAATTTTAAATGTCAGATCTGCGATTTCTGGAAAGCAGAACACCAGAAAGAAAAAGAACTTAGTCTTTCAGAGGTTGAAGTGATCTCAAAGAAGCTGAGCCGTTTCGGAACACTTGCTGTCTCACTTGCAGGAGGTGAGCCAATGCTGCGTGAAGATCTTGAGAGTATAATCGGCGTGATTGCCAGACACCATTTTCCGATCATGATTACAAACGGGTGGTTTATTGACAATAAAAATGCCGAAAGACTGTGGTCAGCCGGTCTCCAGGAGATCAGCGTTTCAGTTGATTATTCCTCAAAGGAAAAACATGATGCAATGAGGAATAAGCAGGGAGCATTCGACAATGCAGTAAAAGCACTTAAAATACTGAATGAGAAAAGACCTTCCAAGAAAAACAGGGTACATATGATAAGTGTACTGATGGAAGATAATATTGATGAAGTGGAAGATATGATCAGGCTGGCAAAAGAACTCGGAGTCACATATATGGTCAACCTCTATAGCTTTCAGCGGGGAAGAAAAAGTGAAAGGCTTCCCAAAAGAGAAGTCTCCGAGCAACTTCTTTCGTTAAAGAAG
>JBLNEL010000066.1:0-14762 GCA_050262615.1 Bacillota bacterium | reverse complement strand
CATTGAAAGGTTTAATCAGGTAATCATCTGCCCCCAATAGCATTCCCTCACGCAAATCCTTCATTTCAGCTCTTGCAGTTAGAAATATAAATGGTATTGTCAGAGTCTTTGGATCAGAACCCAGCTGTCTTAGAACTTCATAGCCGTCGATCCCGGGCATCATAATATCAGAAATAATAAGGTCAGGCAGTATCTCTTTAATGATCTTAATTCCTTTTTTGCCATCCTCAGCCGAAAGCACCCTGTAGCCGAATTCCTCTAAAAGCTGCTCAATATTATCTCTTAATGATATATCATCTTCTATGACAACTATTTTTCTTGCCTGCATTTTATCTCTGACTAGACTATTTCGTTTAATATTGTCTTTTCCTGCCTGTTTACCTTTAAGGCCGGTAATATTACTGTAAAGGTTGTTCCCCTGGACTGGATACTCTTAAAGCTTATCTGTCCTTTATGCATATCAACGCATCTTTTCACTATCGATAAGCCAAGTCCGGTACCGGGCACATTTGAAATATTTTTCCCTCTGTAGAAAGGTTCAAACAGTCGTGCATGGTCATCTTCAGGGATACCTATTCCCTTATCAGAAATTCTGAATTCTGCATTCAGACCGTCTGTATCCAGTCCGAAAATAATTTCCGATGAAGCCGGAGAATAATTAACTGCGTTCAGAAGGAGGTTATTAAATATATACCTGAGCAGTTTTTTATCCATTAGTGCATAATATGAAGATTCATTTGAGATGAAAGTCAAATTACACTTAGCACCTGTGCTTGCCTGAATATCGCGAACAAGCTCCCTGCATAAAGAAACCAGATCAATTTCTTCCGGGTTATATTCCAGTTTGCCGGCCTCAGCCCTGTTAATAAGAAGTACATCACCAAGCATTTCAGTCATGTAATTAACTGATCTTTTAATTTTTGAGAGATGTTCCTGTTTTTTTTCCTCTGACCACTTATGTCCAAAGAGTTCCAGCAGTTCAGTAGAAGACAAAATTGAGGTCAAAGGAGTACGGTACTCATGTGATACCATAGATACAAAGCGAGATTTAAGCTCATTTAGTTCTTTTTCTCTTTCAAGTGACTTTCGGATCTCCTCCTCTGAGCGTTTACGCCTTGTAATATCGCGAATAATTGCACTAAAGAAATTACCCTCACCGGTTTTCCAGGAAGCAAGTGAAAGTTCAATTGGGAACATGCTGCCATCTTTTCTTATTGCCTGGAGTTCGAGTGTATGGCCAATGAGCTTTGATGTATCTCCGGAGCTGAGATCTCTAAAGCGCATATAATGCATTTTATGCAGTTCCTCCGGCATTAAAACAATAACCGGTCTTCCGAGTATCTCTTCTTCTGAGTAGCCGAATATTTTCTCAGCACTTTTATTCCAGGAAATAATTCTACCAGTCTGGTCGGCAGAAATAATAGCATCAGTAGCAGAGTGAGCAAGTGCTTTATATCTGTTTTCAGAAACCTTGAGTGCGTTTTCAGCTTTAATACGTTCTGAGATATCATGAACGATAGAATAAAGCAATTTCTTATTACCTTTGCAGACAGGCCCGCTATAGACCTCGACATCTCTTATTTCACCATTTTTAAGCCGGTGTCGGAACTGGAAATGATTATTTTCTCTAAGGAAAGCAATTCTGAGTTTATCCATAATTACCTCTTTAGGTGAGGTATTTATCTCAGAGATATGCAGTTTAAGACATTCTTCCCTATTATATCCATAAAAATCCAGTGCTGCAGAATTAACATCTTCAATATAGCCGGTATCGCAGTTTATAAGGAGCATCACAGAGCGGTTATTCTCAAAAAGGCTTCTGTAATGGTCTTCACTTTCCCTCAGGCGCTGCTGTGTTTTTTTACGCTCAATTGCATAACGTATCGACTTTACAAGCAGGTGACTGTCTGCCTGGATCTTCACAAGATAATCCTGTGCTCCCATTTTAACAGCATTTACAGCCAGGCTTTCGTCCTCTAAACCTGTCAGAACAATTACAGGGACAGATGAATTCTTTTGGAATATTTTCTCCAGTCCTGCTAATCCCTGACTGTCAGGCAGTCCAAGGTCGAGCAAGATAACATCATACTCTTTTTCCCGTAGTTTCAGCAGTGCTGAAGCCAGTGTAAAGGCATGATCAGTCTCGTAGTCAAAGCCGCGCGAGTCGAGGAGGTATTCGCTAAAGAGTCTGGCATCTCCCAGATTATCCTCGATAAGGAGTATTTTTGTTCTGCTTTCGAACATTATTTTCCGCAGCAGTTTTTATATTTTTTACCGCTTCCGCAGGGGCATGGGTCGTTGCGCCCGATCTTGTCGCCTACTCTTACAACCGGTTTCTGTGAGACGAGTTTACCGTCATAGAAAAACCAGGTATCCTCTACTTTCTTAAATTCTGAAAGTTCATGGTGGTCCTGTTTAATACCCTTTTGAACGTATGAAGCTACAAATTCAATCTGGCCTTCAGTATCTTCTGCGCTGCCTTTTTCAATATTAAGGATCTTAAAGTTCAGCCATTCAGATTCATTAGACCATTTAGTAACCGATTCACGGTCAACCTCATCCTTTTTTTCAGGATGATTTGTATCGAGTATATAATCGATTTCGTGCTGTGTATAAGCTGAATATCTGGCACGCATAAGCTGTTCAGCTGTCAGGATCTGTTTTTTACCCTTAATAAATGGTTTACAGCATCTTTCATATGTTTTACCGGAACCGCATGGACAAATCATTTAATCTCCACCTGTTTTTCATTTAGTTATAGAGCGGAGTAAAATTGTCCGCTCATTTTAAATACTTTAATAGAACTTTTGAAGTGCAAATATATGAAAATAGGATTTTTTATGCATGAATTTCTTGCAGAAGAGCTAAACCATAAGATGTAGAGAAAAATTAATACCTTAAAACAGATCAACTATTTTTCTTCCTCTTCATCCTTTTCCTTTTTAAGCATGTCGAGCACGTATTTGATTGCGCCAGCCAGGTCGCCAAGGCTGCCGGTAATTCTGTAGCAGGCAATAGCTGCGTTGCAGATCTTTATAAGGTTGCGTGAATTTTCAATTAATCCATCTTCAGAGCTTCTTGCATGTCCGGTCATGAAGTCACGAATTAAAGTGTAATTATCCAATTTGCTCATAAGAATACCTGCACCTGCTAAAAAAGTAAAATGTTAATTTTCAAAAAATCCCGGTTCTGGTATATTATCGGCGGCACTGAATTTTACTTTAGTCCCGGGCCGAAAATATGCACAAAAGGGATCTGAACCATCAAAGCTCAGGCGCAAAATAGTGCTATTTTATTTAAATATCAAAGTATCAGGAGCGTGCAGTAAACCTTCTGTATTTTTTAAGAAGTGACCTTACTGCCCAGACAAGAAGCAGAATTACAGCAATTCCAGCAATCAGCGGGATAAAGATTGCTGCAAGGGCCAGAGATGCTGAACCGCCTAATTCCATAGAAGAAACCAATGGATTGCCAAGGCCGCCGGTTGAAGCAGTTGATGCAGCCCTGGTTATGCCGGTAAAGGCCTGAATTGCAGCAGCAGCTCCACCTCCGCCTATTATAGCAAGTACCCATTTTAACAGCGGCGAAATATCAAGGACTACTGAGGCGGTTAAAATTATTCCGGCTATTACAGCTACAGGAGATGCAATTGTGTCCAAAAGGTTATCAACCCAGGGAATAAAATAGCCGGTAATTTCAAAAAGTGTCGCTACACTGAAGGTGATAAGTGCCGGGAGAGTTCCGATCCAGCTGAATGAATCCGAGAGTGTCAGGTTTCCGGTCAGCGAAGCAATGCTTACAATAAGGAAGGGAACGAAGATCCTGAATCCGCTTGCCGCACTTAGTGCTATCCCCATCAGAATGGTTAAAAGTAATTCAAAGTTCATTTTGTTATACCTTCCGGTCAAACTTTTTAATGAACGCTGGACTATAATGTTATTCTAAGATAAACAGATTTATTGATTATCTAAAAAAATTTCTTGACAAAAGTGAAAAGAAGATTTATTTTGTGTACTAGATATCTAGTACACTAAGACAGAGGTATAAATTGCTTGAGATAATGAAACTGTATTTCAGTTACAGGAAAAGCGAACCTTTAATTGAGAACATGAATATTTCCTTAAAGCCCGGAAATATTTATGGACTGCTCGGGCGGAACGGTGCTGGCAAGACAACATTGTTAAAACTAATTTCAGGGCTCCTTTTGCCTGAATTCGGGTGCTGCAGTTTCCGAAGCAATGATGTCAGCAGCCGCAGTTCCAAATTGTTAAAGGAAATATATTTCCTTCCTGAACATAGCTATCTTCCACCGCTGAAAGCCAGTGAATATCTGAAGATATATTCGTCCTTCTATCCGGGATTCGACAAGGAAAGGTTTTATGAGTTCCTTGACAGCTTTGAGATCCCGGCTTCAGGAAAGCTCACCGGACTTTCATTCGGGCAGAAGAAGAAGTTCTCAATAGCCTTTGCTCTTGCCTCAAATACAAGTCTGCTGCTTTTAGATGAGCCGACAAACGGTCTGGATATCCCGGCAAAAAGTATATTCAGAAAGCTCGTGGCTTCATCAATAAGTGAAGAAAAAATATTTATTGTCTCCACACACCAGGTTAAAGAGATGAAAAACCTTATCGATCCAATCTTAATTATTGATAACGGGAAAATAGTTTTTAATGAACCGGTCTCAGAAATTGAAAAGAGGTTTACTGATATTGAGGAATTGTTTAATGCCGTTACAAAAAACCGGGAGGAAGTAAATTCTTACTTTAAGGAGACTGCAAAATGAGCGGAGAGTTAAATTTCAGACGCATTTATAATATGCTTCGGATGGAAATCATTATAAACAGGAAGAGCATACTGATATCTTTTATTTCGCTTCTGTTTATTTGCCTTTTTCTCGATACTCTTCCTTTAAGGCATGCCATGGAAGGGAAAATAACAGGAGACCCTGTAATAGCTTATCTTATGGCCGCAACTATTTATGGAGCAATAGTAACTGCCGGGACCTTTTCTGAACTGAACTTTACAGATAGAAAAACCGGGTTCTTAATGCTCCCTGCATCAACTTTCGAGAAGTATATTTCGAAATTCATTTATACAACAATTTGTTTTGCCATTATTACGTTATCAGCTTTCGCAGCAGCAGCTTTAATAGTTGAAATATGGAATCCATCATTCAGAGGCACATATTTATTTAAGGGGCTATTCTCATCTTTCAGCTTTAGTCACATTACGTTTTTCATTCAAAGGTATGCCATATTTCATTCTATATTTTTCTTTGGGGCCGTATATTTCCGCAAAATTGAAGCTGGCAAAGTAATTCTGGTTTATTTCGGATTTCTGATCTTCATATTCATGTATAATTTTATTCTGAATGTAATTCCATTTTTCAGGCATATGTATTCAAGTTATGATCTTCCGTTAATGGAATTAAAGGAGAACTATTTTCAGTATCTGACAAGAAAGTCGGCTGCCGCTTTAATAAGCTATAACCAGATAAGCAGAAGCTTACTGGTATTTATTCTCAGATACATTATGCCTCTGTTCTTCTGGATATTAGCTTATCAGCGACTAAAGGAAAGCGAGGTCCGCAATGGAGTTTAATTCATCAAAGCCAATCTATCTGCAGATTGCCGATTTCATTTGCGAAAAGATATTATCCGATCAATGGAAGAACGGCCAAAGAATTCCTTCAGTAAGGGACATGGCTGTAAACATTGAAGTAAACCCGAACACAGTTATGCGCACGTTTACCTTTCTGCAGGATAAAGGAATTATATCTAACCAGAGGGGTGTGGGATATTTTGTATCAGCAGATGGAAACACTCTGGCTCAGGCCTACAAAACTGATCAGTTCATAAAAGAGGATCTTTCATACATATTTAAGACAATGGATCTGCTCGGAATAAAGATCGACGATCTGAACAAGTATTACACTGCTTATAAGAATAGATCAGGAGATAGCAATGAAGCTGACTAATAAAATCCTGCTTACGGCATTAGGTATTATATTCATTTTAATACCGGTTAACAAACTTATATTTAAAAGTAAAATAGAGGTCATTAATACTTTTGCAAACAAACCCGCAATATATAAAGCCATAAGCTATATGCCCTCAGGCACAATAGAGATCTCAGGTAAATTCGAGATCCATATTGCTAAAAATGATTCATTTTACTTAAAGATCAAGAATCCAGATGAGTGGATTTCTGAAAGCTATATAAGCGGCGTAGACAAAGGAAGGTTTTACTTCAGATCAACTAAAGCGATGAACAACATTCCGCATATCGGCAATCTCTGGATCAACAGCATAAAGATTGATACACTTATTGCCAGCAAAGGCGCAATAGTATACCTGGAAAACTTTTCTGAAGATGAAGTAAATATCCATGCTTCGGATTCATCAGTAATATTCACAAAAAACTGCAGTTTTAATATGACAAAGTTAACAGGAAGCCGGAAGTCAACAATTTACCTGAACAAGACCAATGAAGCCTGGGTCCAAATGACTGACTTCAGTAATGTTTCACTGGGAATGAATAATGGAAGTGCATTTGGATCGATTGATAAAACCAGCGACTATGTGCTTCAGGGAAATGTAAGCAGCAATAAGATCATTATAAGTAATAACTAAACTTAAATAGCGGAACAAATAATGAAAAGTCATACACCACTTAAGCTGACGGTTGTTTTAGCTGCCTTAATATTAAGCTTGTCTGCAGGATGTAAAAAAGAAAATGCCAACATATCTCAACCCAAAAGTAAATTATTTAATGAGGGTATAAGTAAATTTGAAGACGGAAATTTTGAAGAAGCAAAAAAAATATTTACATCTGTAATAAAAGCGAACCCCGGGAATGTGGAAGCACAGATAAAACTTGCCAGTACAAATTTATGTCTTAATACAGACAGCAAAGTTTTTTTTAATTCTCTGGATTCAATTGCAGGAATAGATGATCAATATGGTTATCTCAGGCTTAATAACGATAAGGGGAAGAAAAAAGTTAAGGATAGAGACAAAGCTGAGGACACGGCAAAAATAAAGAATGAGATAAGCAACTTCGATAAAGCCTTAAAAAATAATCCGGGAAATGAAAACTTATTATTCGGCCGGGCATGCTGGAAACTGATATTAAAGGATAAGGATAGTGCTATAGAGGATCTCGAACGTGCAGTTCAGATTAAAAAAGAATTCTGGCAGGCTTATTTTCTACTTGGAAAAAGTTACAAGACGTATATAGAGACGAATAAATTCAGAGAAATTAAAGATGATTACAGCCGTGCACTTTTTTATTTAATCAAAGCAAACAAGCTAAGGCCAAATGATAAAGAGATATTAACAGAGCTCTTGTGGCTTTGCAACTATTTCGAATTAGATGACCAGGCAATAGCAATTTACACAGATATGCTTGCCTCGGACCCCGGCAACACTCAGGCATTACTTCCAAGAGCAATAAAAAAAGCAAAAATGAAAGATTATTCCGGTGCAGCAAGAGACTACGAACAGCTGCTAAAGAGAACTCCGGGTGATCCTGTTTATTTATTTGCCTTAGGGCAGATGAAAGTTGAGTCAGGCGATCTAAAAGGCGGAATTAAAGATGTGAAAAAGGCAAAGCTGTTATCTAAAGATGAAGCTCTTGATATCAGGATAATTGAATACCTGAAAAGATTTCCAGGCCAGGACAGGTAATTTTATATTCAGCAAATTTCAGTAAGTTTCGTGATCTGAAATATTGAAGAAATGCTATGCCCGGGACACACTTTATTATTATTTAAGGCGAAATATTATTTTTTTGTATAAGTTTAACATATTAAATTGAATAGCTACTTATAAATGGAACACGATAAAACTACGCTAAATATTAAATATCCCATTATCAGAAAGATCTCTGGTTTCATCTCAGCAGTTATTGCCATAGTCTTAGCCATAGAATGGAACAGGGCGACAGGTTCATATTGGGGATTTCTGTTTCTGGTAATTGCAGTTCCGGGCTTACTGCTTCCTTTTATACATGGAATATTGAATTTAAAGAGATTTCTGAAAAGACACCAGGTCAAGTAAAAATATCATATTTTATTAAAATTTCAGATGCAATATGAGCGGCATTGCTAAAAAGTCACGCAGACAGGGCATCAAATAGCTTAACAGGAAATTCCACCTGATAGTAAAAAAGCCATTCAGCAAATTATGACTCGGCTAAATGGCTTTTATGCACAATTATCATTTTATAATTATTTTGTCTATTTGAGGATCATCATTTTCCTTTCTGATCTAAACTCCCTTGCTCCGTCTTTTGATTGCGCTTTAAGTGAATAAATATATAGTCCTGAGGGAAGGCCTGAGGCATTAAATGGAATTTCATGATATCCGGCAGATTCGTTCTGCGAGATAAATTCACCTACGACTTTTCCTAAAGAGTTGTACACACTTAGTTTTACACTGCTTTCAAATGGCAGAGCGTACTTTATTGTAGTTGAAGGATTAAACGGGTTTGGATAATTCTGAAAAAGAAAATATTCCTCCGGCACAGAAGTCAGTGAACTTACTGAAGTCGGCACAGAAAAAGTGGCAACATTACTATAGACTGATTCCGCATCCTTTGTAAATGATTTAATTCTGTAGAGGTATGTAACTCCTGCAGCAGCATGTGCATCAGTGTATGAAGTATAGTTCTTCGCAGCCGTATCGATTACAGAAAACGTCTGGTCTATTGAGGTTTTCCTTTCAATAATAAATCCCTGTTCATTAGTTGACCGGTCAAGCCATACAAGTTTAATCTTCCCTGCTCCTGCTGAAGCGGCACTCAGGTTCTCCGGAGTCTGAAGGATTGTTATAAAATAATATATTTTCGAAAACTCAGTTAATCCGGCAGGTGTCTTGGCGCTTACCCGCCAGAAATACTTAGTACCATTATCAAGCTCATATAACTGAATATAAGGAGTTGTAATAGCTGAGTTATCATAGACCGGTACACTGAATATGGAATCCTTTGATATCTGAACCCTGTAGGACTGAGCGCCCAAAGCTGCATCCCACATAAGTTTAAGAGTCACAGGCTGATAAGCCGACCCGTTTGAAGGTGAAACCAATTTAACAGCAGGCGGCAATGGGGGAACTGTTGTAAAATTATATGTTTCTGTGTATTCGCTGTACCCGTTTGCATTCTTAGCTCTAAGGCGCCAGTAATATGTGGTGCTGTTCTTCAGCGAATCTAGCTGTTTTGCAGTATCTGCAACATTACCATTAAAAATGTGAGTTGAAAATCCGGCAGTAGTCGAGACCTCAAGGGCATAGTAGTCAGCATTGTAAATTATACTCCATTTTAGTCTTACACTAAGCGGAAGATTTATTGCATAGTTAATAGGATAAATAAGTGAAGGTGTTCGCACAATAGTTGCAAAGTTTCTGTAAGCAGACCACGGACCGGCAACACCTTTTGCATATCCACGCACTCTCCAGTAATAAAGAGTTCCCCAGGAAAGACCCTCTATGTTCTTAAAATTTGTATCCACATTGAAACTATAGGCTATTTGAGTAAACAGGCTGTCGAATGCTAAATGAATAGTATAAGATTTTGCACTGTCGACTTTATTCCATTTAAACATGAGCGTTACCGGCTGGTCATGCAGGCCATTTGCAGGTGTTACCAGAACAGGCGCCTTTATCTGGTTTAAGCTATCCTTTACCTGAGCTTCTGTGGAAGTGAAAATATTTATCGAAAGGATAAAAGCAATTAGCACTGTCATAAGTTTCATACATCCCCCACTTAATCATATACATATTCATAAAGCCGCCTGGTTTTAGGGAACAGATTAAAATACCTAAAGCCAGTATCTTATTATTATTGATTCTTGCTAATATTATCAATATCCTGGAGCATGGCGAATAATAGAATTGATATATATCAAAGTCAGTCTTAGAGCAGCACATTATTCAAATATTCCAGGCTGCTTATTTAGCAGATATAAAGATCTACAGCCGGCACAATTATTTAAATTGATTCAGGTTAATGTAATTCAGTATAAAAGATCTTTGCAGTCTTTAACACAACAGGAAATAATTTTATGGAAGCAGTAATTTTTATCGGCATACAGGCATCCGGAAAAACAACTTTTTACAGGGAAAACTTCTTTAATACACATATACGTATAAGTCTGGATATGCTAAAGACGAGAAACCGGGAAAGTATCTTAATGCAGGCATGTATTGAGGCTAAGCAGCCGTTTGTTGTTGATAATACTAACGTACTTGCTTCTGAAAGAATCAAATATATTGAAGCCTCAAAAGCTGCAGGATTCAGTGTCAGAGGTTATTTCTTCCGTTCAAACCTGCGGGAATCTATTGCAAGAAACAGTCAGAGGACCGGCAGACAGCTGATCCCTGTTAAAGGAATCGGGGGAACATACAAAAGACTGCAAAGACCGCATATGAACGAAGGCTTTGATTTTCTATATCATGTAACTATTGCGGAGAATGGAGGATTTTTAGTAACTGAATTTGTTTAAAGTCCATAGTCCAAGGTCCAAAGTCAAATAAGGGAATAAAAAGTCAGAGTAGTCGTTTTGCTCAATGTATAAAATCTTACAGACGGGAAACCAGGACCATAATTTTTGACTAAACGACATTGCCACACTAGGGGCCCTCTAAAGGCTGGCAGTCGGGCGCTTCGCGGACTAGACGACTTTGGACTTTGGACTATGGACTGTTTTGACTTTTGATCAAAAGACGACATTATTAGATAATTCATTTGTATCGTCAGGCTTTACAGGAAAGTGAAGGCTAAGGGCCTCGCCTACTCTCTGGACACCGTGAAGAATGCCTCCGGCAAAATTGCCATCTCTGAACATCTGCTGCATCTCATCTTTTATTTTAACCCAGGTTTCCTCGCCTACTTTCTGGTTAATGCCCGTATCACCTAAAATATGAAATTCCCTGTCCTTAAGAATTATCAATATCAGCGTGCCTGTCTTATCGCGTGTCTTATCCATTCCAAGGCGGAAAAACTCGCGTTTTGCCAGTTCGCTTACAGATTTCTTCCGCTGCAGAATTGGTCTTTTTTCCTTAATGCTTACACGGATCTCACCACTGGTATTTTTCTCCATTTCGCCTATCTTCGTGGATATTCTTAAAAGATCGTCATCATTTATGAAATGGTAGAGAAGATCGTGTTTCACTTTGTTTAAGCTCCAGGAATTAAATAATTGAATTTCCATCATAAAATAATTAAGAGTTATTATTATTACAAGATTCAAACCTGCAGAATATGTTATTTTAGCTTGATTTATCTATATTATATAGTAACTTTTAAAGATTATAGACAAAACAATGAAGGGAGAAAGATGTCTCTTAGATTAGAAAAACTTAAGACCTTTCACGGAAGAAAAGGTCCGCTTTTACTTGTAATAATGGATGGTGTCGGTATAGGAAAAGAATCCGACAACAATGCGATCTATCTGGCAAAAACACCGGTTTTAGATAAACTAATGGCATCAGAACTAAAAACACAACTGAGGGCTCACGGACCGGCAGTCGGTATGCCTTCTGATGATGATATGGGCAACAGTGAAGTTGGACACAATGCACTTGGTGCAGGCAGGGTCTTTGCTCAGGGAGCAGCTTTAGTGAACCTGGCTATTGAAAACGGATCACTTTTCAAATCCAAGACCTGGAAAACAGTTCTTGAAAGAGGTAAAAACGGGGGTACGGTTCATTTTATAGGACTTCTTTCAGATGGGAATGTACATTCAAATATAAAACACCTTTTTGCAATGATACAGAATTGTGCAGATGAAGGTGTAAAGAAACTCCGCCTGCATGCATTACTAGACGGCAGAGATGTTGGGGAAAAATCGGCGCTTACTTATGTATACCCTACCGAAGAACTTTTAAGAAAGATTTCCGAAGAAAAAGGATTTGATTACAAGATTGCTTCCGGCGGCGGAAGAATGAATGTTACAATGGACAGGTATAATGCCGACTGGTCAATTGTTGAGCGCGGCTGGAATGCGCATGTAAAAGGCATAGGCAGGAAATTCCCATCTGCGACTGAAGCTGTCACACAGTTCTATAATGAAGATCCTAAAATGACTGACCAGTACATGGATCCGTTTGTTGTAGTAGATCAGAACCAGGAGCCAGTAGGAAAAATAGTTAAAGGCGACAGCGTTGTATTCTTCAATTTCAGAGGGGACAGGGCTATCGAGCTTTCAAGAGCTTTTGAAGAGAAAGATCTTGACACATTTAACCGCGGACCAATACCAGACGATGTGTTTTACTGCGGTATGATGGAATATGACGGCGACCTCCACATTCCAAAGAATTATCTGGTTACTCCGCCGGAAATTGACCGCACAGTAAGTGAATACCTCTGCTGTGAAAAGGTTCCAAGTTTTGCAATAAGCGAGACTCAGAAGTTCGGCCATGTTACATATTTCTGGAACGGCAACCGCTCTGGTTACATAGATGAATCTATTGAAAGATATGTTGAGATACCGTCAGATAGAATAACATTTGATAAAGCTCCGAAAATGAAAGCTTTGGAAATAACTGAAGAGACAATAAACCTTCTTAAGACGGGCAAATACATGTTCGGAAGGGTAAACTTTGCTAACGGCGATATGGTTGACCATACAGGCGATATGCAGGCTGCTATAACAGCTGTTGAAACTGTCGATCAGTGTGTAGGAAGGCTGCTTGATGTAATAAAGGAACTTGGCGGCATTGCACTTGTTACTGCTGACCATGGTAATGCTGATGAGATGTTCACAGTTAAAAACGGTGTGAAATCACCTAAAACATCACACACACTTAATCCTGTGCCTTTTATTATTTATGATCCTGAGTATAAGGGAGAATACAAAATGGCAGAGGTTAAAAATCCGGGACTGTCTAATGTAGCATCAACTATTCTAAACCTGCTGGGCTTTGAGAAAGTTGACGATTACGATGAATCTCTTATAAGTGTTGAATAAACTATTTAATTCTCTCCCTCTATTGAAGGAAACATTCACAGTGAGGGAGAGAAACTTTGAACCTTAACTTTTAGCCTTGATTTTATCTTTTATTTTCTCAATTTTTTCGTTCAAAATCGAATTGCGCCAACTATTTTGGAGTTACCCTTAAGATGTTAAAAAGATTGTTTCTGCTTTTCTCAGCACTGACCATTTTTGTATGTAATATTAATGCACAATCAAAGACAAAGATAGCCAAATATGCCGGAGAATTTCTTACTATCGGTGTAGGCGGAAGGGCAAATGCTATGGGCGGCGCATATTCAGCTGTAGCTAATGATGTTACAGCAGGCTACTGGAACCCGGCAGCATTATCAAGGCTGGATTATCCGCAGATTGCTCTTATGTATTCGCAGAACTTCGGCAATCTGGTAAACTACAATTACGCCTCAGTCGGAATTCCATATGGAAGCGATATGAGCTTAGGCCTTAGTGTAATCAGGCTTAGCGTAGACGGTATACCTGATACAAGAGAAGCACTGATCGATATGATGGGCAGTGTCATTTATGATATAAGAAATCCTAATGCAACCAGAGTCGACCCTGCAAAAGTAAAGGAGTTTAATAACACTGACTGGGCGTTTTATTTTACATTTGCCAAAAGGCACAGCGACAAGCTCTCCTACGGAGCAAACGTAAAGGTTATCCGTCGTGATATAGCTGAATATGGAGCTACCGGGATCGGTTTTGATATCGGTGCTCTTTATAACCCGTTTGAAAGATTATATCTTGGTGCAAATATACAGGATGTAACAACAACACTTGTTGCCTGGAACACCGGACAGAATGAATTAATATCGCCTACTGTAAAAGTCGGCGCAGCATATGCAATGGATCTTCTTGCAGGAAAACTTATGCCGGCAGCTGATGTGGACATACGGTTTGAAAACCGCCGGTTTGCTTCTGAATTTCATGTAGGTCCTGTAAGCTTTGACGCTCATTTCGGTATGGAATACAGCTATAAAGATATACTTGCAGTACGCCTGGGATATAACGATATAAAGAACTTCACGGTTGGTGCCGGAATAAAACTTCCTAAACTTAATATCGATTATTCATTTGCAAACTATGCAGTTAAGGAAAACGGCTTAGGTGAATCTCATAAAATATCTTTATCACTAACATTGGAAGATGCTAAGTACAAAAGAAGCGGTGAATAAACATATCTGATCTCTATCGCAACCAGGGGAATATCTTAAGTGCAGAATTTATTGAAAGGCATAAAAGTTTTAACAATACGTATAATGCCCGCCTTAGCGCCGGTATTTATTTTGATAATTTCTTCACTGATAATTTCCTCCTGTGCTCATACAACAGGCAGCAGGCTTTATACTGAGACTGACTATCCTTTAGGGCAGGATTCAGCTTTTTCAGCATCAAGTCCGCTTGCACTTAGAATACCTAACGGATGGACAGCCTCAGAAGACAAAGAATGCAGCTGCATTGACCTCTGGTTAATCAGAAGTGATTTTTCAGCCACAATAACTCTTTTCCAATTGAATACAGGCAGCATACTTCAGCAGCATCCGGGTGAAGATACGCTGAATGTTATTTTATCTTTCAGCAAGGATCTCCGAAAGGCAAAGCTGGGAGAAAAATTCAAAACCGTTCAGGAGGATGAGTTTTTCATTCTAAACAGCAGACAATACGGTGCATATGAATATGAAGGAGACGAAGGACTCCCGGTTCGAGTTGTCGTTTTCAGGTATTTTGACAGATTTTTCGAACTTGCCGCAGTTCCATCGGCTTCAGT
>JBLNEL010000065.1:0-4930 GCA_050262615.1 Bacillota bacterium | reverse complement strand
GATGAATCCTTTCATACTGAGGTGTTACCGAAATTTGCTTTTGTCCCACTTTTCGGCTGGGATGGGTGGAGCGAAAAGTATTTGTAATAACAGGTCCAACCTGCTCCGGTAAAACATTTCTATGTCTTAATCTTGCTGAACGACTCGATACTGAAATAATTTCAGCAGACAGCAGGCAGATCTTTAAATTTCTTGATATAGGTACAGCAAAGCCCTCCCAGGCAGAACTTGCACATGTAAAACACCACTTTATTGATGAGCTTACGCCTGACCAGGAATTCAATGTCAGCAAATTTGAAGCAGAATCATTGGACATCATCGAATCATTACACAAAGAGAACAAAATTCCTGTTGCTGTAGGCGGATCAGGTTTGTATATAAAAGCACTCGTTGATGGTATTTTCAATACAGCTGACACTGATGAACAGCTAAGGAATGAATTAAAATCCAAAATGGATGAGCATGGCCAGCAATATCTTTATGATGAATTGAAGAGATTAGATCCGGAAGCGGCAGAGACTATGCTTCCTCAGAACTGGAAAAGGGTGATCCGGGCGCTTGAGGTTTTCCATCTTACAGGTAAATCCATTCTTCAGCATCATAAAGATTACCAAAGGGAAACAGGAATCAACTTTATTCAGATCGGGCTTAACTGGCAACGAAGTATATTATACGCTAATATTGAAGCCAGAGTTGACAAGATGATAGATGCCGGACTTGTTGATGAGGTGAAAGGTGTGCTTGAGATGGGGTACAGCAGGGAGCTTAATTCATTAAATACTGTAGGGTACAAAGAAATAATTTCATATCTGGAAAACGAAATAACTCTGGACAGGGCAATTGAGCTGATAAAAAGAAATACAAGAAGATTTGCAAAAAGGCAATTAACATGGTTCAGAGCTGATCAAAGAATCGCCTGGTTCGATGTTTCAGGCGAAAAGGACCTAATTGAACTCACCCGGAAGGTAATAAAACTTTAGTTTTTTTCACTGATCCTTTTCATATAACAGCAGATTCATTACATTGATATAATAGCTGATTTTCATTAAAAAGAGGGTAGCTGAATGAAAGAAAAGATCAGGATAGCATCAGGACAGGGTTTCTGGGGAGATCTTATTGAAGCTCCTTACAAGCAGGTAATATCAGGGCAGATTGATTACCTGGTTATGGATTATCTTGCCGAGGTAACCATGTCAATATTGCAGAAACAAAGAAATAAAAATCCAAAACTTGGCTACGCAAGGGATATCCCGGAATTAATGAAGAGGATACTCCCCATCTGCAGTGAAAGAAAAATAAAAGTGATCACAAACGGCGGCGGCGTAAACCCTTCTGCTTGCGCTGAAGCTGTAATTGAAGTTGCAAGATCGCTTAACATTGAAAATCTTAAGATCGGACTTGTTCTGGGCGATGACATAAAAGACAGGATTGATGAGATCATTTCACAAGGCTGTCACCTTAACAATATGGAAACCGGCGAGCCGATTGATAATTATAAAGGTAAGCTCTTAAGCGCAAATGTATATTTCGGAGCTTTTCCGATTGTTGAAGCTCTAAGGCAGGGCGCTGATATTGTTATTACAGGCAGAACTACTGATACAGGACTTACTTTAGCCCCAATGATATATGAATTCGGTTGGACGGAAAAAGATTACAATCTGCTTTCAGCAGGAACTATAGCAGGGCATATTCTGGAATGCGGCGCACAAGCCTCCGGCGGAAATTTTCTGGGGAACTGGGAATCTATAGATAATATGGCTGATATTGGTTTTCCTATTGCTGAAGCCTATCCGGATGGGACTGTCACCATAACAAAGCATGGATCCCTGGGCGGTAAGGTAAGCTTTGAGACGGTAGCTGAACAGCTGGTTTATGAGATTGGCGATCCAGCAGAATATATCACCCCAGACTGTGTTGCAGATTTTACCTCGATTAAGCTTGAAGATCTTGGAAATGACAGTGTAAAAGTATACAACATAAAAGGAAAACCTGAAACTGAATTCTACAAAGTTTCCTGTTCGTATGAAAGCGGATACTCGGCAGTAGGATCTCTGACATATTCATGGCCCAATGCGTTGACAAAAGCTAAGGCAGCAGACAGGATTTTAAGAAAAAGACTCGAGAACCTAAACCTTAAATTTGATGAGATCAGGACAGAGTTTGTAGGATATAATTCTTGTCATGGTCCTTTATCAAAAGAACTGGATGAGGACCAGATAAATGAAGTAATGCTTCGCGTAGCTGTCCGATCAGATGATTATGCTTCAGTTGAAAGGTTCGGAAAAGAAATTGCTCCATTAATACTAACCGGTCCGCCCGCGGTAACCGGATTTGCAGGCGGAAGACCTAAGCCCAGTGATGTAGTGGCTTACTGGCCGGCTTTAATACCAAAGAAGTTAGTAAAACCTGAAATAAGAATAATGGAGCTGAAAAAATGAAAATACGATTAAAAGAAATAGCCCACGGCAGAAGTGGGGATAAAGGGGATGCTGCAAATATCGGCATTATTGCTTATGATGATAAGGGCTACGAAATTATAAAAAATCATCTTACTTCAGAAAGGGTTAAAGAGCATTTTAAGGGTATCTGTTTCGGTGATGTTGAGCGCTATGAACTTCCAAATCTGAGAGCCCTTAATTTCCTTCTGCATAATACTTTAGGCGGGGGGGGTACAGTTTCCTTAAAGCATGATGCGCAGGGCAAAACTCTTGCAGCAGCATTATTGCGGATGGAGATTGATATCGACTGATTATTAAACAGATTCCGGTAATCGATTTGTGATGAATGCTTTCAGTATTAAATTTGTACAGTATGACAAGGATTTATCAAAAAATCAGATTATGGATTTAGAATTTGTTTAGAATTCTGCCTTTAGGATTTAGAATTTTTTTCTAAATTTGTCAGTTTAATATTTACCAATATAATATAAGGGATAATAATGTACGAAGAACAGTTAAAACAATGGAATGATTATAATTCGAGATTAATGAATTTACGAGGTTATCTTTGACCTCAGTAACAAGGAAGATAAGATTCATGTATTAAGACTTAAGACTGAAGATCCTGCTTTCTGGAACGACCAGCAGGCTGCTCAGAAGGTATTGCAGGAAATAAAATCGATGCAGGATTGGGTAGATCTCTGGGAAAATGTTAGAAAGAAAGGAGAGAGTGCAAAGGATTTTATTGAACTTGCACAATCTGAAAATGATGAATCCTTTGCACAGGACATTGAGAAAGAGCTGGATAGTTTCCGCGAGGAGCTTGAGAACCTTGAATTCAAGAATATGCTTAGCGGTAAAGATGATAATAAAAACTGTATTCTTACTATTCATTCCGGTGCCGGCGGAACTGAAGCACAGGACTGGGCAGAAATGCTTATGAGAATGTATCTCCGTTATGGGGAGCAGAATGGCTTCAGGATGAACCTTCTGGATGTTCTCGAAGGTGATGGTGCAGGAATTAAAAGTGCTACTATAGAGGTCGAAGGTGAATTTGCCTACGGTTACCTCAAGGCAGAAAATGGTGTTCACAGACTGGTCAGAATATCTCCTTTTGATGCAAACAAAAGAAGGCACACCTCTTTTGCTTCAGTTTTTGTGATTCCGGAAATTGATGACACTATTGAAATTGATATTAATCCTGCTGATCTGAGAGTCGATACCTACCGTTCAGGCGGTAAAGGCGGTCAGAACGTTAATAAGGTTGAGACAGCTGTAAGAATTACACATATACCAACAGGCGTTGTTGCAGCTTGCCAAACCGAGCGTTCACAGCTTCAGAACAGGAACAATGCGATGAAGCTTCTTAAGTCACGACTATATCAGATTGAGCTTGATAAGCAGACTGCAGAACAGGATGAGATAGAAAAAAGTAAAATGAAGATAGAATGGGGAAGTCAGATACGTTCATACGTTTTTCATCCGTATAATATGGTTAAGGACCACAGAACAGATGTCGAAACCTCAGATACGCAGGGTGTGATGGATGGTGATCTTAACAGGTTTATTAAAGCATATTTATTGAAATTCTCTCATCATGCGAAAAGCTGAAAAATATTCTAAAACAGAAAAACAGGGGATTAACGGGTACAATGAAAACTCAGACAGAATACTTGTGGTTTAATACAAAGAAGCATCGTGAATATATTAACATTACACGTGAAGTTGAAGAAGTATTAGCAAAAAGCGGAATCAGAGAAGGTATGGTTTTGGTTTCTGCTATGCATATTACAGCTGGTGTTTATGTTAACGATGCTGAATCAGGTCTAATTCAGGATATAGATGAATGGCTTGAAAAGCTGGCTCCCTATAATGCCAATTACAGGCATCACAGGACAGGTGAAACTAATGGCGATTCACATCTGAAGAGCCTGCTTGTACACCATGAAGTTATTGTTCCTGTAACTGAAGGACGTCTGGATCTTGGACCATGGCAGCAGATCTATTACGCTGAGTTTGATGGTCAGAGGAGGAAGAGACTGATTATTAAGGTGATGGGAGAGTAAAGAGGGACGGGGGACTAGGGACGAGAGACGGGGCCGCGCCAGAGGCGGGCGCTTCGCGGACGAGAGATAGGAGACGGGAGGTTTATGGAGAATAAAGCTAAAAAGAAAGCGAATGAGGATTTTTTCGACAGGGTCTACAAGATAGTTGCTGAAATACCTTACGGGAAAGTGACTACTTATGGGGCTATTGCTGAGGTATGCGGTACTAAAGCTTCAGCCAGGACTGTCGGCTGGGCTTTAAATGGGGCAAAGGACACAGGCCTTCCATGTCACAGAGTAGTTAACCGTTTCGGAGCTCTTACAGGCAGAATACACTTCGGCAGTTTTGATCTTATGGAAGATCTGTTGAGATCTGAAGGTATTGAATTCCTGCCGGATGGATGCGTAGATATGAAGAAACATTTCTGGAAACCTGAAGTTAAGAAG
>JBLNEL010000064.1:0-3974 GCA_050262615.1 Bacillota bacterium | reverse complement strand
AATTTGAATACTGGGTAATACGATATTTTATCTCATCAATATTTGCTGGTGAGAGTCTGAACAGGTCTTCTTTAATAAAACCCATGATCTTTTCAGCTTTGTGATGAGTATGATAAATTCTTTTAGTAAAGAGTGCTTCTTTTTCGTATACTACCTGTTCTTTTATATAGTTTTCATGCTCTTCAAGTAAAAGTTTTTGTGCCTCATCTCTTTCTTTTACCGTATACGAAGAGATATAATACATTGCCAACAAGCCAAGAAAGATAAGTGAAGAGTATATAATAACTGTTTCGTTATAGTTATTTATGACTTCTTTAGTTATAAATGAGAAATCAGGTGTATTTTTCAGATAAAGTGCTCCAAGGCATTCACCTCTTAAAATAAAGGGTACAAAGATATGGAAAGTCTGCTCCCCTTCGAGGACACTGCTTATCTGTTCTGAATTAAGAATATTCTTTTTAACTCCCTTATAGAGGTTAAGAGTGTTTGAGCTTACATATTTATTCTTCAGTACATCAGCATTATTATAATATAGATAGGAAAGTATATCTTCGCCATCCTTAATTGCGTAGTTTTCCTTTCCGTTTGATACCAGAAGTGAGATATCCTGGACATTCTGCTGAAGTATCTGCTGGCTTAAGATAATATTAATGGCCTGAATGATCTTACTTTTTTCATTTTTTGTAAGTGATTTATTCGATTCAACAGTCTCAAGAAGAAGTTCGAGTGAAGTGGTAGTAATATTTGCCAGGCGTTCAGCCGAATCTCTTTGGTACCATTCCTGAGTCTTAACCAGAAAGTTCTGAAGCGATGCCTTATGGACAAACGACAGTATGATCTGGAAGGCAATAAGTATTACAAAGAGCACCGTAAGGTGTTTGAACTGGAAACGGTATCTCTTAAATCGTTCGAATAAATTACTCTCGTTCATAAAAAACCTTTAGCTTTTTTCATTTTACCTGATAAGGACCTTGCCGGAGTTAATCATTTCAGTAGCTTTATTTAAGGCTGTTTCTACCGGGAGATCCTTCTTTACAGCCAGGTACAAATAATACGAAATAACATCAGAGATCTTTGTATAATTTTCCAGAGCGGGTCTGTAAACACCTGAGTTAATAAGACCATAGAAGAATTTAAGATCCGACTGGTCTTTCAGGTATATTGAATCTGAATAAATATTATTATTAACCGGCAGATAATGCCCTTCCTGGTAGAGCCGCTGCTGAGTTGTCTTGCTCAGCAGGAACTTAATAAACTCCATGGATTCTTCTTTTTTCGAAGAATATTTAGAAATCATTAAATTCCATCCGCCCATAACAGAGACCGGTCTAAAGCCTTTAAAATGGGGCAAAGGAGCAATTCAAAGATTTGCAATTTTATCTGAATTGCCGAAATCAACTTTAACGTCACGCAGAAAACTAGGCCATCCGCGTAAGAAAAGTCCGTTGTTTTCTATATAATAAAGGTCACTTGTGCGGTCACGGAATTCAGAAACCGCCTTTGGTGACATATTATAAGTATGGACCATATCGACAAGCAGTTTGAGTGCATTTTTTGCTTCAGGCGAGTTAAGCTGAAGTACACCATTTTCATAAAGCTGTTTATTTTGTCCGGCCAGCATTTCAAGGAAGTTACATACTAAGCCCTCATAATCGTCAGCCTGAAAGATATAGAACAGGTCATTAAGGTTTCTGTACTTTTTATGATGCCTGATAAAATCGTCCCAGCTAAGAGAGTTTCTGACCTCAGACTCAAATTTTTCTGAATTATCAAGTTTTTTCAGCAAATCACGTCTGTAATAAAGCAGTCCAACATCTATATATAAAGGTGCAGCCACCAGCTGGTCGTTATAATAGCAGGATTTGAGAGCTGCCGGGAGCAGACTGTCGGCCGAAATAGAATTAGGAATACTGCCAAAAGGAGTTCCCCATTTAGCAAAGCGAGGGACCCAGATCTGGTCAACAGAAAACACATCAATCCGATCGCTTTTGCTTCTTAGATAGCGTGTTAGCAGTTCTTTTCTTTCATTGGTAGTAAATTTTTCAAAAGGCAGGTGAACCGGTATTACTTCAATTTTCCCCTGATATTTTTTATTAAACTCATCTATGACCTTCTGATAAACATCTGAGATATGATCAGCAAAATATATTTTTGTAACTCTGTCATGGACATAAAAGCTGGAGCTGTAAGGCAGGGCAAAACCTATCAATGCAATTATCAGGGCAATAAATGCATAGAAAAAAAGTTTCCTCAGTTCATTACGGCGGAAAAATGAAGTAAAGCTGCTCATATAAATATTGTTAGTCTGGGAAAAAGAAATTAAAAAATATTGCTGCATTAAGCTGCGGTAAAATATGAAAAAAAAGTGAAATGCTAAACTTAATTAAGGATCAGGCCGGGGGAATAAAAGTCAGGGGATGATAAGCAGACAGGAAGCATACACATACCGGGATGAATAAACTGAGAAAATTGGGAAATTAGCTTATAATATAATGCTAATCACGAATGCATGGAGAGCAGCTTGAGGTGTAATTCAGCAATAAAAAAAGCCCCGTGTGAATTAATCTCACAGCGGGGCTAATAACTTTCTCAAAAAAGTGAAAGCTTCTATTCGCGAACAACCCAGGTTTTAACAACTGCAGTTACAGTTGGGTGGAGTTTAATATTAACGGAATAGATACCCAAAGATTTAATAGGTTCGACAATGTCGATCCTGCGTTTATCAATATCATAGCCTTTTTCCTTAATAGAATCAGCTATCATCTGGGTAGTAACAGTACCGAAAATTTTATCTTCCTCACCGACTTTAACCGGGATTGTGACAGATATCTTTTCCAATTCGCCTGCAAGTTTTTCAGCTGCCTGAAGTTCTTTAACTTTCTTTTTAGCAAGTTGTTTCTTTTCTTCTTCAAGAGCTCTCATATTGCCTTTCTGAGCTGCGAAGGCAATATTGCGGGGAATCAAAAAGTTACGAGCAAAACCGTCTTTAACATCGACAATATCGCCAATCTGTCCGAGCTGCTCAAAATTCTTTCTAAGTATAACTTTCATTAATTCCTCCGTATTACTTTAAGGCTTCGGATACATAAGGTAATAAAGCGATTTGTCTAGCTCTTTTTATAGCGCTAACGAGTTCCCTTTGATGTTTAGTACAAGTACCTGTAATTCTCTTAGGGATAATTTTACCCTGTTCGGTCAAGAACTTTATCAATCGTTTATCATCCTTGTAATCGATATATGTTACATTGGCTTCACAGAATTTACATATTCTTTTATTTTTCATATCCTTTAGACCAATTTAATTTACTGATTGTTGAGTAATTCTGATTCCTCATCAGACAAAAACTTATCGAAAGAGTTATCTTCATAAGACAGATCTTCCTCAGTTGAATCAATTACAGTATCAGGGCCAGCAAACTTACCAACTTTATTGAGGAACTGAATCCTCTTGGCCTTAATCTCAACAATACTTCTGTTGTGACCGTCTTCAGTTTTCCAGCTTCTGCTCTGTAATTCGCCATCAACCAATACTGCACTGCCTTTTTTCAATCTTTCCTTGCAGCTTTCAGCTAATTTGTTCCAAGCAACAACACCAACATAGCATACATCTTCCTGCCAATTGTTTGAGCTGTCTTTGTACTTCCTGTTAGCCGCAATCGAGAAATTTACTACCGGCGTACTGTTTGATGTTTGTCTGAATATTGGATCTTTAGTTAGATTGCCTGCCACCAATACACTATTTAATTCAGGCATTTTCAATTCACCCATGCTTCTTCCTCCATACTTGTCGTTATAAGGTTTTTATGCTTCGTTCTCTGTTTTTTCTTCACTTAATGGGAGAGTGGCATCTGTGTTAGCAGGAAGTTCTTCAGTTTTTTCCTGAACTTTCTGAGCTTTTGTTTTCTCCAGATATTCCAATGCGAATTTATCGAGTACAATAATAAGATGTCTGAGGATAAATTCATCAAGCTGGT
>JBLNEL010000063.1:0-5634 GCA_050262615.1 Bacillota bacterium | reverse complement strand
TTATAACCTATTCCCCGCCCTGGAGTGCCATCCGCTATATTCTATTGTCAGTTTCATTGCTGATCTTCTTCTGGGCTTTTTTCTTCAGCTACGATCCAATGCATTTTTTCGGCATCCGGCAGATATTAAACCTTCGGAAACCTGCTGCCAATGGACCTTCTGAATTAAAAAAGAATGGATTGCTTGGCGTGATAAGGCACCCGATGTACCTGGCGCTTATTGTCTTCCTTTGGTGCCAGACATTCACATTGCTTGATATTGTTGTCAATTTTATTCTTACTGCCTATGTCTTTTTGGGGACCATACTTGAAGAAAAGAAGCTCGTCCTGGAGTTTGGTGCAGCATATGAAAACTATAAGAAAGAAGTTCCTATGCTTATTCCTTTCACTAAGAAAAAGCAGCTTAGCCTGCGATAGTTATAAAATAAATTACTGGATTTTCACCTTTTACTGAATTTCTTTTATATTATTTTATATCACCATTTGGCGCAAACTTTCTTATGCTGTTGTTTCCGGATGCCGTCCGGAAGAAAAATAATA
Source organism: Bacillota bacterium (assembly GCA_050262615.1). Lineage (GTDB taxonomy): Bacteria > Bacteroidota > Ignavibacteria > Ignavibacteriales > SURF-24 > JAUZPB01. The sequence continues at coordinate 5,095 of JBLNEL010000063.1, read as the reverse complement.
GGAGTAATATTTAGGGGCAATAATATTTTGATCATTGTTTGATAAACACACCAAAAAGGATTTGACAAAGGGATTGTCCGCAGTCGGAGAAGAGGTCGTCAAAAACATGATTGAAAAAGGGATTTTAATAGATTTGGTGCATTCCCCCCTGGCAGGGAAATGTATTTTTGAATTTTATGATAATATTGCAATAGGCACCGACTTTGACGCAATTAATAACCCCAGCGACGACCTGTTTAACCATTCTTTACTACCTAACCTTGTTGAATATCTTGGAAAAAAAGGTATTTCAGATGCCAATGTTGAAAAGATCCTTGGCGGAAATGCACTTAGAGTACTGAATGAAGGATGGGGTAAGTAATTTATTGTATTGATCATATTCATTAGCGATATTTGTCTTGCAATTTTTACCCACACTATGATATTGATGTTGATCAGAATTAATTTTACTTTTTATAAACTTTTGCCCTTTTGATATTTATGAGTTCTCAGGCTGAAAATGGAAAAGAAACTGACACCTTTACTTCAACCTGAAGAGAGCTTCAGTGTTTTATTCAGTAAAATGACACAGGGAGCTGTCTTTCACGACACTGAAGGCAGGATAATCTCTGCGAATCCTGCTGCTCTGGAAATTTTGGGCCTTTCTGAAGACCAGATCTATGGGCGGACTTCATTAAACCCTGATTGGAAATCAATTCACGAGGACGGTTCTGACTTCCCAGGCAACTCCCACCCTGTTATGATAGCATTAAAGGAGAATAAAAAGGTAAGTAATGTTATTATGGGAGTAAGAAATTCTGCCGATAAAAACTACAGATGGATTAAAATAACAGCTGAACCTCTATATCATAATAGTGAAAAACTTCCCTACCAGATACTTGTTACTTTCGATGATATTACTCAACAGAAAATGTACTCGAATGAGCTCGCCAGTATCAACCTTGAACTTGAAGATATTAATAAACATATGCTGGAAGAAAATTCAACACGCAGAGAAATTGAATCCCAGCTGCGCACAATATTGGAAAATATGCCCATTGGCATCTGGCAGACTGACGAAAAAGGCGATATTATCTATGGAAATCCTGTCGCAAGATCTATCTGGCAGGGCGCAAGATTTGTTGGAGTAGATAAGTATACAGAGTATAACGCCTGGTGGAAAGATTCGGGCGAAAAACTAAGACCGGAAGACTGGGGAGCTTACCAGGTGCTTAAAAGCGGCAAAGCTGTAATTAATGAAAAACTTATAATTCAATGCTTCGATGGAACTTTTAAGACTATACTGAATTCGGCCGTCCCCGTTTTCGATGATGATAAAAAACTGATTGGCGCTATTATCGTTAATCAGGATATCACAGAAATAAATATAAAAGATGAAATACTGCTCGACCAGGCTAAAAAAATTCAGAGCGATAAACAGCTCCTCCGCCTCTTCGTGGAACATAGCCCTGCTGCAATTGCTATGCTTGATAAAGATATGAAATACCTGGTAGCAAGTAAACGCTATCTCAAAGATTATAACCTTGGCGACCTGGACCTGACCAGCCGCAGCCACTATGAAATATTCCCTGAAATTCCCGACCGGTGGAAAGAAATCCACAAAAAATGCCTTGATGGCCATTCGGAACATTGTGAGGCTGATCAGTTCACCAGACAGGATGGACACGTTGAATGGGTAAGATGGGAAATCCACCCCTGGTATGATCTGCCTGAACAAGTAGGCGGAATCATAATTTTTTCTGAGGTGATTACTGAACGTGTCCTTGCTATGGAAGAATTGAAACGCGCAAAGGAAGAAGCTGAAAAATACGAAGAAAGCTACCGCCAGCTGGCTGAAGCTATGCCCCAGATTGTTTGGACAGCAGATAAAGATGGAAATATTAATTACCTTAATCAGCGCTGGAATGAATATTCGGGACTCGTAACTGACGAAGCACTGAACTGGAACTGGATTGACCAGGTACACCCTGATGATAAAAAGAATATTGTAACTGTATGGTCCGACTCTATTAGCTCAAAATCGCCTTATGAGATCACCAGCCGTATCAGACGCCGCGACGGCCAGTACAGATGGTTCCTTATCAGAGCTATCCCCCAGATCGACCAAAATGGTAATGTCGTTAAATGGTTCGGAACCAGTACTGATATTCATGAACAGAAATTGCTCGAACAACAGCTTGAATATTCCAATAAAGAACTTGAACAGTTTGCTTATGTCGCTTCCCACGACCTGCAGGAACCTTTGAGAATGGTTACAAGCTATACAAAACTGCTTGCTAAAAAATATAAGGGAAAACTTGATGAAAACGCCGATCAGTATATCTCTTTTGCTGACGAAGGCGCTACCCGGATGCATACTCTCATTAAAGACCTGCTGATGTTCTCACGTATCACAACCCGCGCAAAACCTCTGGAAAAAGTTAATTGCAGCCAGATTATTGAAAAAGTACTCATGGACCTGGAACTGTTAATTAAGGAGAATAACGCTGAGATCATTTTTAATGACCTTCCGGTAGTGATTGCAGATCCTACACAGATTAGACAACTTTTTCAAAATCTGATTGAAAACGCTATTAAGTTTCATCATCAGGCAAGAAAACCCGAAATAATTATATCTGCCGGAAAAATAGATGGCAAATGGCTCTTCAGTATACGCGATAACGGAATAGGTATTGAATCTAAATACTTTGAAAGGATTTTCATTACTTTCCAGCGCCTCCATGAACGCGAAAAGTATTCTGGCAACGGAATCGGACTCGCAGCCTGCAAAAAAATTGTGGAACGCCACGGCGGTAAGATTTGGGTGGACTCTGAACCGGACAAAGGTACCACTTTTTATTTTACTCTGCCTTAAAATGCCGCTATCTAATGTTCGGTTTCATGAAAATATATGCACAAAACCGCTAGCTTTAACCTGACGGTTTTCCACATTCCCCGGAAATAATCAAAAACTTGTAAATAAATCCCGATCTGCAGAAATTTTTAAGCTCACTTTTAACCCAGTTGCACAGCCGGGCGTTGTATATTTCTGCAGATCGGTTACTGATGAATTCTCTCAAACTAAAAATTAATTCTGACCAAATACTTATTCCGTTGTTCTTGTCAGATTGCCCCTCTTTATTAAATTCCAGATATTTGCTGTGAATCTGATTGCCTGCATTATTACTTTTTTATAAACCGGAAATTTTCTCTCCTGCCCTGATGACTTCGGCTCCTGCATGCAGTTTACTTGCTCAGTCTGCATCTCTGTACCCCTGTTTTCAGATAACTCAGAAGACTTTTCATTGGCAAATACTGGATAACTTTCAGCTGATTCGGCCTCTTCTTCTGCTATGTCTTTTATAGCATCAAAAACCTCTTCTCCAATTACAGCATCAATATGTTTTTGGATAAGAGATTCAAAGAACTTTAACCTCTCACTCCAGTCTCCGTCTGACCGCCAGTCAAATCCGTTCTCATACCTTTCATAAAAATCTTCAAGTATGTCCCCTACCCATAATATCTGCACTGGAATAGTCCCCAGCTCTGCTGCTACTAACTTTTTTATCTCACCTTCAGTATGCTTCATTTCCTCAGGAGCTTTCTTCCCTTTAATATTTATAAAAATGAGCATATTTTTGGTCAGTGCACTGTATTTCTTTAAAAATTCAAGACTTGTCCTTGTAGGATTTTCTTGAAGCATGCAGAGTATCAGTTCATAATTCTTATGGTTGGATTTTAGGTAATTCTCCAAATGCATCTGCTGATGTCGATCGGCTGTATTGATACCCGGGGTATCCCATATAACCAATTCATTTTTTAAAAGCGGATGGTCTTTCAGATTCAGCCCTGCATATTTAAAATCAGTCCAGTTCTCCGGCAACGCACTCCAGTCACTTATAGACGTTACAGATCCCGTGTTATCCTCGAACCAAATACTATTTTCCGCCCCTTTTGAAATCTTTACAACCGGAAGATCTGTTGAAGTAACTCTTTCTGGAAGTACTGGCGCTCCGAGAAGCATATTTACAAAAGCAGTTTTACCTGTGGAAAATTCACCTAGCAATAAGATATCTTTTGTCATTATATAAAACTCATTGAATTAAAACAGTTTATGAGATATTTACAATTTTAACATTAACCATTAACTGGTCTTCGTCTAATTAGATTTTACTTACTTCCGAATGCATATTCGAAATAAACATCAAAAAGTTAAGCCTTTAATCAGCTTTAGTAATAATTATAAGGTTAATAATTTGTATTCAGCGAGATTTAGAGGTAAGAACACAACATATTTTTCCGATAATAGAATAGCAAAAAAAATGCTTGTGTGGGAAAATTATTTTATTTTTTTTAAAGTTTCTGGACCTGAACCGCCTCATTTTAAACAGCTTGTTTTTCACCCTTAATGTAACTCTTTCTGAGCCCATTAAGGGTGAAAGCTCTGGATTAATAACACTATCTCAGCAAACTACTATTTATCCCTTTCATCCAGTATTGCCAGAAGTTCACTGTAAATATGCGTCTCAAGATCTTGAGTAACCTCAAGCTGATCTGTTATTATATCTTCAACCGGACGCTTTGAGATCTCAACCAAATGATTTCTCATGTACTCAATTTGTGCCATCCTGTTTCTTCTTACTACCTGTTTTTGTATAAAATCATCGAATTCTTTTATACATCTGCTCATTGCTTCCCTTATTAAAACATCCTGATTTGCATGTACTTCAGATGAACCATGCATACTCTCAAATGTCTTATAGGTCCTTACCGAATCCAGAAGAAATTCCCTTTGCTCATCTTTAAATGAATTGGGCACAAATGTCATAGGAGAAACGGCACTCTGTAGATCATCAACTTTCTGCAGCAGGACTCTGATCCTTTCTTTCTGATAGGAATTCATAACGCCTCCATGAATATTATGAATTATTTTTCGATCAGTAAAACTGGCAGCAATTTCCCGGGGTCCAAAAGCAACTTATTAAGTCCCTGTTCTTATTACAAGGCATTAAAAAAGAGCCATGCCCTGATTGAATATTTCAATTCCGGAAAAGGACAAGATGACTATTTTTTGCTGCTTTTTATTTTTTTTGAGCTGATTACTTACTTAATTGCT
>JBLNEL010000062.1:0-6243 GCA_050262615.1 Bacillota bacterium | reverse complement strand
TCTGTTTCCTATAGTATAACATTTTGCAGAATAACAAGGAAATCAGATTTGATACTATTTGAGCACCATTAGCTTCTTTGCATCCCTGAAGTCCCCTGCATGAATGGCATAAATATATACTCCGCTGGACAATGAAGAACCATTAAATTTAACTTTGTGATTGCCTGCTTTTTGTACTTGATCGACGAGTGTTGAAATTTCACGGCCAAGAACGTCATATATTTTCAGCTGTACATGTGCTGCTTCAGGAAGTGAATAGCTGATAGTTGTAGCCGGATTAAACGGGTTTGGATAGTTATTATACAATTTATACGCCATTGGAATAACAACTGAACTATCCTTCTCTGAGCCTTCCTGGAAGAAATAATCTCCAACAGCAAAAGCCGGTTCCTGTACCCATTCTGTTTTTAATACGCCTGCATCATCACTCCATGCATACCTTTTTTTACTTGTAACAGAAACCTTCATATCAATTAAAGCAGAGTCCAGGCCGGTAAATTTCCCGGGATCTGCCGTGACGATTAGCCCCATAATCTTGTCGTTTTTCGAATTGATAAATTTTATTGGCTCCCATACTGTGGTCCCGTTTTTCTTCAGAAATATTTTTGTCGTAGACGTATCAACTATATAATTGCCTTGTTCCATAAAGGCAGTTAATGAAATTTTCCCTTTTTCATTTGTCTTCAGAATGCCTGACGGAACCCCTGCAGAGTTTAAGACTCTTAATACATTTATCTGCGGTGCTTTTCTAATTCCATCCACACCGTTTATCTCAGTTGTAAATACAGATTTTCCCCACCTGCCGGCAATATTATAATGGTCATTCTTTAGTTCATATTTGTATTTATCTGCCGGTATATCAAAAGGAACAAAGTCTGCCAGTTTACCGGTTTTTATAATTGTATTCTGACTGTTATAAACATTGTAGGTTGAGTACTTATCATCAGAAGTTCTTAATTCTCTTAAAGGGCCATAAAAGGATGGTCTCAGATTAAAATGAACAGCTGATAAGGACGGCTTTGATGAGTTATCCATCCATTCAGGATGGATGGGAGTTTCTCCAAAATTCATGGTCCCATTTTTAGGAGAATAGTAAGTCCCCATTGCTTCAGAAAAATTGTAGCAGAAGACCGAGTCATGCCTTACCTTAAAGAACTCTGTTGTGAACCAGTAAGGATCACCTGCAGGACCATTTACAAATAACCTTGTTGTAAAACTGGCATTCACGTCAATATCCCGGCTCAGATATAAAGCCCCTGACCATTTTTTATCTCTTATAAAATTATCTTTGTCGTAATTGTTCATAATCGCCAGAGATCCGTCCCAATTAAACCTGAGGGCATTGGCGAAGTAGGCTTTTGTCTCTATGTCAGGCGGAAGTGTAATGCTGACATTCTGCTTTATAAAATCCGACGGAGAGTTTTTCAGCTCAAGATCTCCTTTCATTCCATGAATTACCGGGTACTGAATTACACGGATTGTCTTTTCTTCATCAGGACTAAACTGGTTTTGTCCTGCAATGAGATTGGTTCGTTCAGAAAAGTTTGATAACCTGATCTTCTGATTTCCGTTTAATGGTATCAGATTTATATAAAAATGTTTAATATCCTTGAACTGAAAGAAAAGACCGTTTGTTAAGTTATGATGCCCGTTTATGGGACTCCCGTTCTCGTCAACCCCTTTAAAGCTCAGGGTATTAAGAGCTTCCCCGGAGCTGACACTGATAGTCTTTGATCCGCTTAGATATACATTTTCTTTCATAACATAGGAATTTTCTACTGTGTCATTTTTTGTCTGACTAAATACAAACTGCGCGCTGTAAGTCCCCTTTGGGAACAATGTCTCTGCGCTCTTAAGGTCAGAGGCCATCCATACGTCATATGAAGAGAAAAGATATTTGTCACTTATAAAATAAAACTGATCGACCGGTTTATCGAACTGCAGAATAAGAAGGGGGGCTTTTACAAATGCCCACGGCAGGTACATTTCATCCTTATCGCCTTTTATCTGAACTCTTCCGCCATAAGAATAAAGACTGTCGAGATCAGGCACCATACTGTTTTCAACTGAAAGAGTAAATATTATTCTCTGTTCTTCTCCAGGCTGAAGCGAAAAGCTGCTTACATCCGGCTTAAGGTCAATCCCTGCAATTGTTCCGTTTACACTAACCGAGTAATTCTGCTTTTGGGCTGATTTGTTAGTAACAACCGTTGTATCCCTGGTAATCCACTGGCTGCCTTCCTGTCTGTCGATCCCGAAACTAAGCTGCGGGCGTTTTAGAAAGCTGGTGACTTCCGAGGCTTTCAGAGCATCAATCCTTCCAGCTCCCTGTGTCATTGTCTCATATCCTAAGTCTTTAGCTGAGGTCATAAGAGCCGACTTGATCATCTCCGGAGTCCAGTCTTTATGAAGATGCTTAAGAAGGGCACAGACGCCTGCCACTTCAGGAGTTGCCATTGAGGTGCCGCTTAAGCGCTGATACTGACCGCCTGGAACAGAAGAGTAAATATCGACACCCGGGGCCAGTACTTCAGGCTTTATGAGATACGGCCTGTTTGTAGGGCCCTTTGAGCTGAAGACGGCCAGCTTATCTGTCTTGTCAGTTGCTCCGACAGTAATTGCCAGTTCTGCTGAACCCGGGCTGCCTAAAGTATTAAAGCCCAGGCGGCCTGAGTTTCCGGCAGCTATGCAGAAAACAACACCCAGCTTTACAGCATTGTTTACAGCAGTGCACTCTGCATCAGCAGGAGTTCCCGAACCCCCAAGACTCATATTGGCTATATCAACTTTGTCCGAGTAGTCATCATCGTCATTTGGATCGACAGCTCTTTCAATTCCGGCAATTATATCTGACTCATAGCCCATGCCGCTGCTGTTAAGCACTTTGAATCCCATCAGAAGAGCATTTGGAGCGATACCTTTTATGCTGTCACAGTTTCCGGCAACAATACCTGCCACGTGAGTTCCATGGCCCATATCATCCATGGGATCATTATCTTTGTTTACAACATCGTAACCGCCAATTACCTTAAAGCCCTTGCCAAGTCCGCCTCCCAAGGCAGGATGCAGGTAATCAATGCCTGTGTCGATTATACCTACAACGACGCTGTCTCCCTTGTCATTGTACTTTAACCAGAGTGAATCGGCCCCGATTATTTTTTCACTTTCCTTTAAGTCAGCATAAACCTTTTCATCCATTTCAATTTTCTTTATATAAGGCAGGGAAGCAATTGTGCTGAACATCGCTTTCGGTATGCTGAGACTGGCGCCGTTAAATACTTTGTAATATTCTCTCTTCTTTAGTGGAGGGCTGAATGTAATTGAATATGCTTTATTTGTACTTTCATACAAAGCTGAAAGATCACTAACAAATCTCTGCTGCACAGCCTGGTATTTTGACATATTCACTTTCTTAAGACCTGTCATCTTCTGAAGAATAAACATCGGTTCATCCTTAAACTCAACAATGACATCAATCACGTGTGTAAGGTCATTATCAATGATACGTATGCTGTCATTTGAAGATATTGTGCTGTAGACATGTCCGGGCTCCTGGGTTATTGGTTCAGTTTTGACTGCAGCATCGAAAAATTTGCCGCGCGTTGAAAATCCCTTACCTCCGGACTGAGGAAAAGATATTTCTGAAATTAATATCAGGGCAGGTATAATTAGCATTTTAAAATACATCATATCTCCGGTTTAACTAAAAAAAGCACGCTTTAATTTATAAATGGAATAAAGGTTTTGGGAACAAACTGCCGTACATGGCAGATCCACTTAAACAGCTGAAGATAAAGAGAAGAGCAAGTGAAAAGATTATTTCCCCGAATAACCCTTAAGTTACTTTTCAGTTAAAGGAACAGATCTATTAAACCAAACAAAAAAGATAAGATTAACTTATTAAAATGCTTTAAAACCAGCAGACGCCCGGATCATTTTGTAATGATTTGTATTAAGCGATTCTGTATCGTTAAGCATATTGCTGAAACAGATTTTTTTAATACAAATTTATTTTACAGAATAATCGTGGCGCCTGACTGAAGGCAAATTAGTTATTGCAGAAATCAATGTCAATTACAATTTGGGTAATGCTCTGAATATCCTAATTGTGCTATACGAGGCGGCAGCCGAAAGGTTTTGGCAGGATAGTGGTCCTCTGACATATTTCTAAAGAATGCTTTTGTATTATATAAAATTTGACTTATTTTATATGGACGGGATTTTGAGCAGGGGAAAGCCTCGAGATTTGGGAAAAATTCTTCAACTGATTCCATTTTTGTTGAGAGGAGAAAAATGTTCAGATTTAAAGTCATTGAATTAATTTTCGCCGCTTGCCTGTTGTTATTTGCCGGCTGCATAGATACCGCAAATGAACCTGAAGATGGCGCAATTGCACCTAAAGACACCACAGGTGCATCTGTTGATACCACTAAGGGGCCTAAAAATCCTGTTGATGATTATCTCCCTTTGAATGCTGGTAATTTTTGGGAATACAGCCTCTACACTAATTACTTTGCGGGCGGAAACAGTACTACAAAAACCGGCAAGATAACCCTGAAAATTCTCAGCAGCGATCAGAAGGAATACCAGGTCGAAACCAAGATTGATTTGATGGTTATAAATGTGGAATACATAACTGATAATAACATCAAACGCGATACTACTTATCAGAATTTTACAAAGACAGGCACAATAAGAATAGACAGCAACAGGGTATTTTTCAATATTTCCCGCGAAGGTTTCGGAAGCCTCTCAGATTTCAGCAGCCTCTACCAGATAAACAGATTTTATCCGGCTGGTCTAACTGATACACTCAGTATCAAAGGAGCAACGAGTATCTATTACAACGCAGAATATAGGGCAATTAAAAATAAGGGAATGATCCGTTATACGGACTCCGGAGGACGCGGCATAATCTATGGAGAATTAAAACTGGACTTACTCAATTATTCGGTAAAATAAAAAATACCTCCCTGCATTCTGCTCAAAATCGCTGGTCATTGGACATTAAGCGGTAGAATTTCCTTTCCCTTGATATTATATGATATTTAATATTGATTATCAGTGGATCATATAGTTATTGAAAAGGAGGTAAATAAAATGAAAATTTTTATTACCGGAGGCACAGGATTTATCGGCAGACATACCGTTGAATTACTTTCCAAAACCAATCATCAGCTAATTCTTCTAACCAGACAAACCAGCGACACTTCTTTTCTAAACAGGCTGAGTAATCAGAATATAACCTGTGTTAAAGGAGATTTGAATGATGAACAGTCTTTGTTAAATGGGATGAAGGGATGCGATGCGGTGATAAACATTGCCGCCCTCTATACACTCTGGGAACCGGACAGAAGTATATACAGCAAAGTAAATATTAAAGGTACGCAAAATGTTATGGAATGCGCCTTAAAGTCCGGTATTAAAAAAGTGGTGCATATCAGCACTGCAGGAGTCTTTGGTAAACCCGCTGCGGTGCCATTTAATGAAGAATCCCCTCAAGGGACTAACCAGGTAAGCGAGTATTTCATAACAAAATATGAAGGGGACCGGATCGTCTGGGAATTATTTGAAAAGAAAAAACTGCCCGTTGTGGTAATTTACCCTGTGGCTGTTTTAGGCCCGGAGGACCCAAAGACCACTGGAAGATATGTGCAGAATTTGATTCATCGAAGGCTGCCCGCCACTGTATTTACAGATAAGATGTTCTCATTTGTCTGCGTAAAAAATGTTGCAGAGGCAATTGTAAAAGCACTGGAAAAAGAAAACAATATCGGTGAAAAATACCTGATAAGTAATTGCAGGCTAACCTGGGGACAATTCAACAAACTGGTAAGTGAAATGTCCGGGGTTTCGTTACCAAAAATAAAATTACCTGAAATAGTTACAAAGACTAATGCATATCTTTTAACCGGGTTGGCTAACCTGATTAAAAGACCTCCGTTGTGGGATATGTCCGTCGATCAGATGAATGTGATGAAGCAAGGCTTTAGCGTGGACGGGACCAAAGCTGAAAAAGAATTGGGAATAAAATATGCATCCATTGAGGCCTGTAAACTCAACTGTTATTTATCCGGCGGCGATGAAAAATCCGGGAATAAAAAACGCGCTGATCTGGTGTGCCCTTATGAAAGGGATCGAATGATATAGGACTTAAAATGGTTCGAAATAAAGAACGCCGCTAAACAGGTTCTCCTTATCCAATAATCCATACTTTTAGGGAAATAAGTTTTTCAAACCATT
>JBLNEL010000061.1:0-10936 GCA_050262615.1 Bacillota bacterium | reverse complement strand
TTACCGCACTACTGTGGTATTAAGTATTGAGTTAGTTGAAGTGCTCAGGTTATAGACAAAGCCGTTAATGACAGCATATTTTATCTTGCCTCTTTCCTTCAGAAGAAAGTTTGCCGCTGATCCGGTTTTTATTTCATCAGTATTTGTGCTGTTTGCAAATGATTTTATTGATATTGGATAAGTGGGGAATATCTCCTTAGGCAAGCCGTTTTTTACAAGAACAGATGTAAAACCTTTTTTCAGCAACTCCTCAAAATTTACTTTCGCCAGGTCCTGATAATCTTCAAATACTTCCGGATAGATTTCTCCCATAACGGCTTCGAATCCGGGGTCATCCGATAAATATTCCTCATAGCCGGAGAAGGTGGACAGGTCCCCCATATCTTCAATTATACCCGAATAACAGATGGATTTGTTCCCATCAATTGTCTCATATCTGTTTATGCCGATATCGGTTTTATAGTAAATTCCGTTAATTTGGAGCTTTATATTGCGGATCAAAAGGTCAAAAATATTTTCCTTATTATCAGGTATGCTGTAATAGTGTTTAATGCTGTGCCGTGTATAGGAATTCACAGCTATACTTTTAAATGCAGAGAGAAGAATGGTAAAATTAATTTTCCGTAAGAATTGTTTCTGCAGGTCATGTTTCCATCCGCCGGTTTCAATCAGTATTGTGCTTGTGCCCCAGCGCTGAATATTATCGCCGAAAGCGCGCGGTTCGAAATCATCTGAATATTTTCCTACATGTCCCGGAATAAATTCCGAAAGAACCCGGTTCAGTTCAACGATCAGTTTCATAGCCCGTTCTCTAACCGGATTCACCTCTTTTTCGTAACTGACAGGCGGGGCAAGAAAAGAAATTGAGGCAGATCTGAAGCATCCGCCGGCAGAATATCTTGGACTCTGGTCATGCAGATTAAATCCGAACAGGGGATTCAGGCTGTCACGTGTGGATTTTAATATTCTTGACTCCGGGGATTCGAGCCGGGCGGCATCCCGGTTGATATCTATCTCGAGTGCATTACGCCTTTGAAAGCGCTCAGCGCCATCGGGATTAAGCATTGGTATGAAGTATATAGTAAGATTATCCAGCAGTTCCTTTCTTAATTCATTAAATTGATCGTTTGCCGAAAAAAAGTTAAATATATCAAACAGTGCCATCGTTGCAGTCGATTCATCACCATGCATCTGTGACCAAAGCAATATACTCGTCTGTCCATGTCCGGCTTTGATCAGAAATATATCACGATCTTCAACTGATTGTCCTATTTTAGAGACACTGAAAATTTTATTTTTCTTTAATTTTTCAATTAAAGGCAGAATTTCTGAGTGTCTGAAATTTCTCCTGGTGATTGACTGCTCTTTATAATTTTCGTAGTTCTCAAATACATTTTTAGAAAAGTCCTGAGCCATTATTATCCTCGAAACTACCTGATAAATTACTAAAAAAAATAAAAGATTCCTCATACTTTCCCTTCAGCTATTTGTGTCATTATTTGGGTAAAGGAACCTTTAAACTTAAAAATACTTAGCTAAAGCCTCAAGTGATAAGCAAAAGAATATTAAAACATCTGTACTACACTTTCATATAAATAAATATTCAGTTAAAAAATCATTCAGTTTAATATTTAATAATATAATGTTTAACGGCTTAGTATTCATCAGTACTTTTCATCCTGTCGTCCATTCCGGGGATCTCATAATCTTCCGGTTCAACATGTATCAGGACTTCGCACTTTTCTATTTCATTGCAAATTCTGCTTTCTACCTCATGTGATATCTGGTGGGCTTTCTCGATGTTCAATCCTGGAGAGACATGGATTTTAAGTTCAACAAGTGTTTCGCCTCCGGAATTTCTGACCTTTATGTCATGTACTTTAAACACTTCAGGGATCTGAGAGATAATCAGACTGATCCTGTCTTTCATACCTTCCGGAGCTCTGTCAAGCAGTGTATTAATGGAAGTTCTGCCAAGTCTGAAGCTGATATAAATTACGATCATTGAAACAATAAGAGCCGCAATGGAATCGGCATAATGGAATCCGTAATTATAGCTTATAAGTCCTATTAGTACTACAAAAGAGCTCAGAATATCTGTAGAAAAGTGAGCCGCATCGGCCTCAAGAGCCTGGCTGTTATATTTCTTTGCTACTTTCTTAAGGGCAATTGTCCTGGAAATATCGATTGCGATCGAAGTAATTACAACAATGAAGCTCCAGATGGTTACTTCAATTTCAATATTGCCTCCCAAAAGCCTGTTTATCACCTCCTTAATGATCCATATGCAGGTGATCAAAAGCAGGAAGGTTTCAAAAAGTGCAGAAATGCTCTCAACCTTACCATGTCCGAAATGGTGTTCTTCATCGGCCGGTTTGCCTGATGCTTTTACAGCTAAAAACGTTACGAAAGCAGCCACAAGGTCAAGTCCTGAATGCGCGGCCTCAGAAAGGATACCCAGACTGTTTGTAGAAATACCGACAATCAGCTTAAACAGGGTAAGTACTACAGCAGCCGTAACCGATGTAAATGCAACACGGCGTTTTTCTTTGACTTCAAATGAATTATCATAATTCATAGTTTCTGAAGTAAAATAGTTTATCAAATTTTTACACTGCTTCAGGGCTGGTAATTTTGCATACCGCACGTTCAGTGAAATCAGCAGAGCATTTAACAGGAGAAAGATAAAACCGTTTAAATACAAGGGCTTCAGTTTTAATACAAGGGCTTCAGTTTTAATACAGGGACTTTAAGTAATTTAGCAGAAAATAAGTAATTAACAAATAGCGAAAATCCGGGGTAATACCCAGGGCTGAATCTTACAACTAATTTGCTGCTTAATGTGTTGTTTAATTGATAAACAAAGCTTTAATAAGTATTTTTATGCTATGAATTCGAAAAAATATAACAATATAAAATTGGGTCTTGGAATCGGAAAGGCTATTTTATCCTTTTTACTGATCTTTTTGTTCTTAAAGCTGGGTTTAAGTCTCTCTTTGGAAAGCTATATACGTCAGTTCAGTTCAAACAGCTACATTGTTTTTCTGATCTTTGTATTTCTGACAGGTCTTGCAGGTTCGGTATTATTTTTTCCGGTTAATTATTATTCCGAGTTTTATCTGGAGCATAAGTATAATCTTTCAAATCAGAGCTTTAAGGGATGGATCTGGGAGAACTTAAAAGGAGTAATGGTTTCAGGAGCAGTCGGTATTCCGCTTTTACTGATATTTTATTATGTTATGAACCGGTTTGGGGCACACTGGTGGCTTCCGTTTGCAATAATTCTTTTCCTGTTCTCTGTCGTTCTTGCAAGGATAGTACCTGTTATTATTCTTCCGCTGTTTTATAAACTGACTCCGTTGGAAGATGAGGATTTGAAACAAAGGCTTGAAGGGCTTGCCAGGAACGCCGGTCTGAGATTAAAAAACATATTTAAGTTTAACATGAGCAAAAACACCAAGAAGGCAAATGCCGCTTTTACAGGTCTGGGAAAGTCAAAGAGAATTCTTCTTGGCGACACGCTGCTTGAAAATTATTCTGCCGATGAGATAGAGACTGTAATTGCTCATGAGCTTGGTCATTATAAGTATAAGCATATAGTAAAAAACATAATCATAGGAACCGTCACAAGTTTTCTGACACTGTTTTTAATGGCGGTTCTTTATGAAGCGTCAATTTCCTGGTTTGGTTTCAATGTGATCACACAAATAGCTGCATTGCCTTTACTTTCGCTTTGGGCGATGCTGATCGGGCTTATACAGACGCCTGCCTCAAGTGCTATTTCAAGAAAATACGAGTATCAGGCAGATGAGTATGCAGTAAGGACCACATTAAAGCCATCAGCTTTCAAAAGGACGCTGGAGAAATTAAATGAGCAGAACCTGGGTGATAAAGAGCCGCATCCTTTGGTTGAGTGGTTCTTTTACAGTCATCCGTCAATAAAAAAACGCATCGCACATATTGATAGCCTGCAGATAGATGATCTTTCATCTGAAGGTCTGCAGGGCATTCAGCCCGGGCGAATTTAACTATAAAAAGAGGAAGTAATGCCGGTTACCAGAAAAGACGTCGAACATATTGCAGAACTTGCAAGGCTTAACTTTGAAGAAAACGAGCTTGAGAGCTTTACAGCTGAGCTTAATAATATTATTACCTATGTTGAGAAACTAAATGAGTTGGATACAGAGGGAGTTGAGCCTCTTTCTTATCCTGTCGAGGGGCATAACAAATTCAGGGAAGATAAGCCCGGATGTTCAGCCTCGCACGAAGACGCCTTAAAGAATGCTCCTGATCGTGATGAGGACTTCTTTAAAGTCCCAAAAGTAATAGGCTCATGAAACAACAGGCTCATGAAACAACAGGCTCATGAAACGAAAAATATTTTAATTTGTATTAAAACGGAAAAAGCAAAAAATGAATGTTGGAATTATTCCAGCCCGGTTTGCCTCAACAAGACTGATGGGCAAACCTCTTGCTGATATTGGCGGGAAGCCGATGATACAGCACACTTATGAAAGCAGTCTGAAATCAAAGCTTCTGCACGAAGTTATAATTGCAACTGATGACGAAAAGATCGCACAGGTATGCCGCGGTTTTGGCGCAAGAGTAATTGAAACTCCAAAGGACATTGCTACAGGTTCAGACCGTATTGCATATGTCGCTAAGAATCTGCCGCTGGCTGATATTGTTGTCAATATTCAGGGAGATGAGCCTTTTATTCAGGGCCGAATGATAGATGAAGCAATTGAGCCTTTGTTCTTTGACCGGAGTGTAAATGTTTCAACACTGGCAAAAAAGATTACTTCGATCGAGGAGCTTAACTCTCCGTCAATCCCCAAGGTTGTATTTGATTATCACAATTTCGCACTTTATTTCTCCCGCTCTGCTATACCCTACGTGCGTGATGCACATTCGGAAATAGAGCGAATTACGAAGTATGATATCTTCAAACACGTAGGGCTTTATGTATACAGGCGTGATGCACTCCTAAGGTTCACAACACTTCCGCCTACGGATCTCGAGCAGATAGAGAAGCTTGAACAGCTGAGAATGCTTGAGAACGGTTTTAAGATAAAGATAGTTGTTACCGAACTTGAAAGTCTGTCGGTTGATACACCTGAAGATCTGGAACGGGCAAGATTTTATTATAACAGGCTGCAGCAGGAAGATGCTGAGGGCACAGGCAATTTTGATCACGATATATATTAAACTTCAAAGCTACAAAAAACGGAAAATACATGAAACTACCTTCTTCCATTTCACTGGCAAACATACCCACGCCCCTGCAGCAGTTTAACTTTAACAATTGCAGATTTTTAATTAAGCGGGATGATTTTACAGGTCTTGAACTATCAGGCAATAAGGTAAGAAAACTTGAATACCTGCTATCAGATGCAGTTAAGAAGAAAGCCAATGTGATATATACCTGCGGCGGCGAGCAGTCAAACCATTCGAGGGCAACAGCAGTTGCTGCAAAAAGCATGGGATTTGATGTAAAGCTATTTCTCTGGGGAAAGGATAAAGCGGCAGCCGAAGGGAATCTGTTTGTCGACAAGTTCTTAAATAGCCGTATCCGGTTTTTAGACAGGAAGGAATTCTCTGATGTAAACCGCATAATGAATGAAGAAAAACTAAAGGAAGAGAAAAAGGGAAAGCGTGTTTATATAGTTCCTGAAGGCGGATCTTCGCCTGTTGGAATATGGGGATATATCAGGTTTTTTGATGAGTTAAAAGATCAGCAGAACCTAAGCCGGGTAAAAGGAATTCTAACTGCTTCGGGTTCCGGCGGTACAACTGCCGGGCTGCTTGTAGGTGCTGCGTTAAATAAACTTAAAATGAAAATATTTGCAGTCAATGTGCTCTATGGCCAGAAAGAAATTAAGGAAAGAATTTTATCTCTCGCTTACCAATGCATTGAAGACTACAAATTGCCCTGTAAGATTAACGAAAAGGATCTGGAAATCATGGATGGATATTCAAAAGAAGGGTATAAAAATATCAGCACTGAAAAAGTTAAGGTAATTAAGTCATTTGCCAATGCAAGCGGAATTATTTTTGATCCTGCTTATACTGGCAAGGCATTTTACGCATATAATGAGAATTTCCTTAAAGGTAAGTCGAAAAGTGATGTTATTTTTGTTCATACGGGCGGACTTTTAGGTGTATTTAATAAAAGAAAAGAATATCTGTCTGTCTGATTATGTTAAAATTTATAAAAATTTGCTAAGTTTGAAGAGAAGATTGTATGGATATGAAGTGTATATTCTGCAAAATTATAAACCGGGAATCTGAGGCTGAAATAATATACGAAGACCAGAAAGTAATTTCTTTTCTGGATATAAATCCAATTCATTTTGGTCATATTCTGGTTGTGCCTAAGATTCATAGTGTTGATTTTCTTAGTATTCCGCAGGATTACCTGGAGCCATTAATTGCGGCCTCAAGACTTGTGACAGATGCTATGGTAAAGAGCTTAAAGCCCGATGGTTATAATATTTTTGCAAATAATGGAATTGCTGCAGGACAATCGATCTTTCATTTTCACCTGCACATAACGCCCAGGTATTTTAATGATGAGATAAAGTTTAAGCTAAATCTGAAAAAGTATGGTATTTCCGAGATGAAGGATTTTGCAGATAAAATAAGGAAAAATGTCACGGCAAAATAGCATCAGAAAGTGAAGAAGAGTATTAACAGTTTTAACTGAGTAATGTCGCAGATATCAGATTTACTTGCCAGTAAGAGAGTTTATTGTTTAATATATAAAGCGGATTAAATTTCGCTAATCAAATCAAGGAGAAATCAAATGGATAAAAAAATCAGAGTGCTGGTTGCCAAAGCAGGTTTAGATGGTCATGACAGGGGAGCAAAAGTCATTGCTGCTGCACTCAGAGATGCAGGCATGGAAGTAATTTATACCGGACTCAGGCAGACACCGGAAATGATAGTTGAAGCTGCTATTCAGGAAGATGTTGATGTAATTGGTATAAGTATACTTTCTGGTGCACACATGACAATTTTCCCGAAAATATTAGGTCTGATGAATGAAAAAGGCCTGAAAGATGTTCTCTTGACAGGCGGTGGAATAATTCCCGAAGAAGACTTAAAAGAACTTAAGAAAATTGGTGTTGGTGAACTCTTTACTCCTGGAACATCCACACAGAAGGTAATTAGCTTTATCAATGAATGGTGCAGCACTCATCCGAGGGATTAAGAATTTTTTCTGTTGAAATATTTAGAAGGGATATACAATATCTTGTATGTCCCTGTTTTTTATAAGAATACAGGAAGTTTATTGATCTTCCCAAATAAGTCCTGGTAATTCCGGCGCAGTTGTTAAGTCACAGAATGCCTTTCGCTATTTTTCTCCTGTTACAAAGCAAAACCCATGAAGAAAAGAACCCATTTATCGCAATTATTGTTTAAATTAAATAATAAATCACTTTTGAATTATATTTAATTATTCTATTACTTTCCTTATTTTTAATACTGTTTTTTTAGAAAATTATATTTGATGCGCTTAGCACGATCAGAGGAGTATTATAACAGAAAGACATGAGTAAAGAGAAGAGCAAAAACAGAATTATTTTTATTGACCTAATGCGTGCCCTTGCAGTTTTGATGATGGTTCAGGGACATACAGTAGATACATTCTTAGCAGACAGTTACAGAACGTTTGATTCACAATTTTTTACACTTTGGTGGTCGATCCGCGGTTTAACTGCCCCGATATTTCTTTTCACGGCAGGTACAGTTTTTACTTACCTTTTAAGATTAAACAATTTACCTTTTAATGAAAATCCCAGGGTAAAGAAAGGGATAAAAAGATTTTTCCTTCTTATCGCAATTGCCTATTTTATGCGTTACCCAACCCCGTATGTAGTATATTTCAAGGAAGTTACCGATTACCAGTGGAAGAACTTCTTTGCTGTTGATGTGCTTCATTTAATTGCATTCGGAATTTTATTTGTTGTAGGCTTGGCTTATCTGTCTGAAAGATTCAAAGTGCGCGACAGCATTGTATTCCCGACAGCAGCGTTTCTAATGTTTGTCCTCTATGCGCCGTTTGCAAAGATAAACTGGGTTGAGTTTCTTCCAATGCCTGTTGCCGGGTACTTATATCAGGGTACGGGGTCATTATTCCCGCTTGTCCCATGGTCAGGATTTGTTTTTGCAGGAGCAACTCTTGGCAGTTATCTGGCTTCTAATCCTGATGTCTTTAAGACAAAGTTATTCAGTGTACGAATGCTTTATTTCGGTCTGTTTTTCCTTGCAGTTTCGGCTATTGGTAATGTTTTCGAAATAGCAATTTATGGACAGAGCAACTTCTGGACAACAAGTCCAAACCTGATATTCTTCCGTCTTGGCATTGTAATACTCTTAAACAGTATTGTATCATATTTGGCGTTGAAATTTCAAAACATTCCCAAGCTGCTGGTATCTATCGGCAGAAATTCACTGCCTATTTATGTTGTGCATATCATTATTCTTTACGGCAGCGCCTGGACGCTTGGTCTGTGGAGTTTATTTGCAAAGAGCTTCAGTCTGTGGAGTTCAATTGGTGCAGCCATTATTATGATAAGCTTAATGGTTACAATGGTGCAGGGATTTCAGATTGTCAAGGTCAGAATTAAAAGAAAAGATCTAGTTTCAACCGGTTCCTGAAAAAGAGAGAAGGGACAAAATATTAAATGCGAAAATCTGTCAACACTACTCCTGACGGCAATGATGAGGAGAAACAGTATGAGCACGCCTTACGTCCTGTAAGTTTTGATGACTTTATCGGTCAGAAGAAAATAACAGATAACCTAAAGGTCTTTATTACAGCTGCTCTGAAAAGAGGGGAAAGTCTGGATCATGTACTTTTAACCGGTCCTCCGGGACTTGGAAAGACCACCCTTGCTCACATTGTTGCAAATGAAATGGGCTCTAGAATAAAAGTAACCAGCGGTCCTGTGCTCGAAAAGCCAGGTGATCTGGCAGGTCTTCTGACAAATCTTGAAGAAAGATCTGTTCTTTTTATAGATGAAATCCACAGGCTTAGTCCGGTTGTTGAGGAATATCTTTACTCAGCAATGGAGGATTTTAAGCTTGATATAATGATCGACAGCGGGCCGAATGCACGTTCGGTGCAGATTAAGCTGCCGCAATATACTTTAGTCGGTGCTACTACAAGAGCGGGATTATTAACAGCGCCATTAAGAGACAGGTTCGGTATTAAGTTCCGTCTGGATTATTATGATTCAGAGCTTTTGAGCCGGATTATTAAGCGTTCGGCCAGCATACTGAACCTTCAGATTGATGAAGATGCCTGCGGTGAACTTGCCAAACGTTCCAGAGGCACGCCGAGAATTGCAAACAGGCTGCTTAGAAGGACCAGGGATTTTGCAGATTTTGAAGATAAGAAACTTGTAGATCTAGGAATTGTAAGAAAGGCCTTAAATGCCCTGGATGTAGATGAGTTCGGATTAGATGAAATGGATAAGGATATAATACTTGCGATAATAGAAAAATTCAAAGGCGGTCCGGTTGGTTTAAGTACACTTGCTGTTGCAGTCAATGAAGATCCGGGCACAATAGAAGAGGTCTATGAGCCATTTTTAATTCAGCAGGGCTTCATTCAGCGTACGCCAAGGGGCCGCGAGGCAACTGATCTGGCTTACATCCGTTTTGGAATGAAAAGAAGCAAGCCTGGAGATACAGGCAGCCTCTTCGAATAATAAATACTTTGAACAATATACAGTACAATAAATAAAAAGATTTTCAATAAAAAAGAAATTTAATGGTTCAGACAACAGAAAACTACCAGGGAAATAATACAGTTGAGATAAACAATATAAAAATAGGCGGGGGCAGACCGTTTGTTTTGTTGGCAGGACCCTGTGTGGTTGAAAATGAGGAAATTACATTAAGAACTGCCGAAGAGATAAAGAAAATTACTGAAGAGCTTGAGATCCCCTTTATTTTCAAGTCCAGCTATAAAAAAGCTAACCGCACAAGTCTGAACTCATTTACAGGGTTAGGTGAAGATGAGGCTCTCGGGATATTAATCAAAGTAAAGAAAACCCTTAATGTGCCGATTGTAACAGATATTCACTCCGAAGCTGAAGCAGAAAAAGCAGCACAGGTTGCCGATATACTGCAGATCCCGGCATTCCTCTGCAGACAGACTGATCTTTTGATTGCTGCAGGAAAAACAGGTAAGGTTGTAAATATAAAAAAAGGACAGTTCTTAGCCCCAGAGGATATGAAGCATGCAGCCGAAAAGGTAGTCTCAACATCAAATAACAAAGTGCTGCTTACCGAACGCGGGACGACTTTTGGTTATCATAATCTTGTTGTCGATATGCGTTCGCTCATAATAATGCGTGAATTAGGTTTTCCGGTTATAATGGATGCCACACATGCCGTACAGGTCCCCTCGCAGGGAGGAATTTCAGGCGGACAGCCGAAATTTATTCCGGCACTGGCACGTGCATCTGCTGCTGTAGGGATTGACGGGTTGTTTATGGAAGTGCATCCGGACCCTGCAAAGGCCTTAAGCGATGCTGCAAGCCAGTTTCCCTTAGACAAGCTAAAGGGACTTTTGAATGAACTGAAAAAGATAGATTTGATAGTAAAAGGTATAAGTGCATAGTAGTAAGTTAAAGAAAATAAAGTATCTCCTGTTTGATCTTCATGGTGTAATACTTAGTTCTGAGGCAGAAAGTCCCGATGAAGCCTCCCTGGAATATATTATGTCAAAGCTAAGGGATGATATTATAACGGCAGACAAGCTTAATATAAGACTCGGAGTGATCTCTGCAACCGAGGATCTGTCGCTGATAAATAAAATAAAAGAGACTGGCATTAAGGAAGTTCTTTCACACTCGATTGATAAGGTTTCACAGGCAGAGAAGCTTCTGAAGACTCATAATCTTAGTTATGAAGAGATCGG
>JBLNEL010000060.1:0-7503 GCA_050262615.1 Bacillota bacterium | reverse complement strand
ATGATACTGGAGATACTGTTAAATTATATGGACCCTCATTCAAATGTCCATGCGGCAGAAAATCAAGAGTTGTTAAGGAGATTATCGGGAGGGAGCAGGATTATCTGATTTTAGAGGATGGAACAAAGGTTGGGGGATCAGGTTTCTTTTTCAAGAAAGTTGTTCATGTCAACAGGGCACAGATATATCAGAATAAAAAAGGAGAAGCCATATTCTTTCTGGTTAAGGGACCAGGCTATAATAAAGAAGATGAGAAACATCTTATCGAAGAAATTATAAATAAACTGGGTGAAAACTTTAGATATGAAATCAGATATACAAATGATCTAATACGCTTAAAGAATGGTAAAACTAAATTTGTTATCAATGAAATTGATAAAGCCGGCAAATTAAATTACAGCGAGCTTCCTCATAAAGGTATAAAGCAGGAAGTTCAGGAGCCTAATGCCAACAATATTACGACTGGAAATATATGGAAAGAAGGGATTCAGGTTCTATCAATATTTGCCATTAAATACATGGTACTTCTCGCAGATTATTTTAATCATTTGATGAGCCGCTCTAGCTAGTATACTTGAAAATCAGGTAACAGATCCGGAGTAATATTGTCCAAACTTAAATTATTATTAATAGGGCCGCTGCCTCCTCCGCTTGGAGGAGCGACTGTTCTATTTAAATTATTAACCGAAGAGTTAGCTCAGTGCAGCAATTGTGAATTCTATGTGATTAATTCGAATATTAATAAGTCCAATCCATTTGCAATTTTCAAGCTGCTTTATATGATATATGCACAGGCTACAAAAGTTGATGTTGTAAACCTTCATGCCTCGTACCGTGGAATTGTTGTGCTTGCTCCTTTTGTATTTCTAATTTCAAGGCTACTAAACAAAAAACTTATCTTCAGGCTTTTCGGCGGTGATTTTTCGCAGCTATACCGTAAGGCGGATATTATATCCAGGTTCTTATATGATCAGGTTCTTTTTAAAGCGGATCTGGTTCTTTTTGAAACTCAGGCTCTGGTTAGAAAGTTTTCCTCTCATGGAAATGTCCGCTGGTTTCCCAATCATAGAAAGATTACTTCGCCTCCGCCAAAAATTGCTGATAATATGGGTCCCTTAAGAGTAATTTTTGTTTCTCATGTAAGAAAAGAGAAGGGGATCTTTGAACTTATTGAAGCATCAAAAAAATTACCGGGTGTTTGTATTGATATATATGGTCCTTTTTTTGACGGATTGACTTCTGAGATATTTGAAGGTTCTTCAGTAAAATATATGGGAATTATGCCTCAGGATATGGTTAAAGATGAATTACTAAAATACGATGTTATGATCCTGCCAAGCTATAAAGAAGGTTATCCCGGAGTAATTATTGAGGCGTTTATTGCAGGGCTTGCAATTGTTTGTACCAATTTGGATACATTAAAAGAAATGGTGACTGCAAACGAAGAAGCAATTCTGGTAAATCCTAAAAATGCAGATGAAGTTGTAAAGGCGTTATCTCTTCTGGATAATGACAGACAGCTACTGAAGAAATTGAAAAACAATTCACTAAAGAAATCAGAACTCTATAATTCACAGTACTGGGTTCAGAAATATTTATCCTATTGCCAGGAGATCCTCTCCGGGTGCGGAGAAAAGGAAAACTGAGAGGGAGGAGCATGACGAAGAAGATAATATTTTTTAAGATTCAGTCATTTTCACATATAAATGACAGGGTTGAAGAAATACTGAAAACAAGATTTCCTGAATGCCAGGTTTTAGTCGTAGACGTTTGGGAAATAATAAGAAAAAGTAAGCTTGATTTCCTGAGAAATTTACTTTCTATTATTTTGATGTATTGGAAAGATATCCTCCTGAGGCGAAAAAGCATAGGCGAATGCCTTTTTACAAATACTTTTATTTATAGAAAAATAAAAAAAATTGCTTTAGAATTTAAATCCTCTGGAGATTTATTATTCACATTTCAGACTCAATCACTTTTTAACGCAAAAATAGAATCTGTACCTCACTATCTATATACAGATCACACTTTCCTGGAGAATAGAAACTACCCTGAATACAAACTGCATAAAATGCCTTCAGACAATTGGCTTAATCTCGAAAAAAAGATTTATAAAGACACAGATCTTAATTTTACAATGAGTAATAACATTACCAGAAGTTTACTCAATGACTATAAGCTTGACGCAAGAAAAGTTAAATGTGTTGGAGCAGGAAGCAATATTAAACTTGATTCGCTGATGCTGGAAGAACGGAACTACGATTCAAAGAAAATTATTTTTGTTGGGAGGCGATGGGATAGAAAAGGGGGACCAATTCTTGCTGAAGCCTTTGAAATAGTACTTAAAAAGCATCCGGATGCTCATTTGACAATACTTGGATGCAGTCCTCAATTAAATATTCCAAATGTTGAAATTACAGGCGATATACCATTAACTGAAGTTGCCGGGTATTATTCGAGATCCTCAATATTTTGTCTGCCCACAAAGCTTGAGCCCTTTGGGATTGTCTTTCTTGAATCGATGATGTACAGTCTGCCGGTTGTGGCAACAAACATCGGAGCTATCCCGGACTTTGTAAATGATGAAAATGGTATTCTTGTAGAACCGAACAGTGTTTCGCAGCTGGCAGCAGCTCTGATAAGATTACTTGATGATCCAATTCTATGCAAAAGACTTGGTCAGCAGGGATTCAGGAAATATCAGCAGAATTATACCTGGGATATTGTGGGTCTCAGGATGTCCGAACTTATCAGAGCATCTCTATCCAACAGAATTATTAAAGACAATTCGATTATTAAATTAACTGCCGAATAAATGGCCATCAGCAGAACTTTCAGGTATTTTAATACTATCCGGTATCTTAAATTATCGCAAACATTCGGGCGGGTATTTTCTAAGTTAAAGCAGAAAATATATAATCCCAGGATCCGACCGGACATTCCGGATGGGGATTTTTGTTTGAATAATCGTACATATTTTCTTCAGCGTGAGCCATGGAATTGCAGAGGTTACATATTAAGAGGAAATTTTACTTTTCTTAATGTCAGTAAACAATTCCCGGAAAGATTCCCTGATTGGGAATCAAAGGAGATGCCGCTGCTATGGAGATTTAACCTGCATTATTTTGGTTACCTGTACTTACTTGAAGAGAGAGATCGCCTGGAGATTTGCAGAAACTGGATAAAAGGAAATCCGGCAGGTAGAACTGTTGGGTGGCACCCGTATCCTCTATCCTTAAGAATCGTTAATTGGATTAAATCAGGAATAAATGATGAGCAAATATCAGCAAGTCTTTTCCATCAAGCTACATATTTAATAAATAACCTGGAGACCTATCATCCCGGGAATCACCTTTTAGAAAATGCACGTGCTCTTATATTTGCAGGACTTTACTTTAACAGAAAAGGTGATGCCGGCAAGTGGTTTGAAAGAGGCAAAGAGATATTTGGTAAAGAGCTTAAAATTCAGGTGCTCAGAGACGGCGGATATTTTGAACGCAGCATAATGTATCATGCTTTAATGTTTGAATGTGTTCTTGACCTTATTAATATTCTGCCAGAAGATCAGAAGGATTTTATTGATCACCTTACGGAAATTGCAAAAAAGATGTGTGTGTTTCTTGATGCAATGACTCATCCTGATGGGAAAATAGCATTATTTAACGATTCGACCTTTGAAATTGCTCAGTCATCTGAAAAACTTAAGGATTACTGTTGGAGGTTAATTAAATATAAACCGGCAAGAAAAACCTCCTTTAATGATTCCGGGTATTATGTTTTCAGAAATGAAGATATATACCTTGTAATTGACGGAGGGAAAATTGGTCCTGATTATCTGCCTGCTCATGCACATGCAGACCTTTTCAGCTATGAGCTATCCATATTCTCCAGCCGAATAGTGGTTGATTCAGGAGTATATGAATACCCTGCAGGGGAAATGCGTTCATATGTAAGAAGTACAAAGGCACACAATACCGTGGCTATAGACGGCATTGATCAGGCTGAATGCTGGGATAGTTTTAGAGTGGCACGAAGGTTTGTTCCACATAATGTCCTTCTGGAACACGAAGCAGGATTGCTGAAATTTTATGGGGAGTTTGATGGATATTCCGCATTGATCGGAGATAGAATTAAGCATAAGAGAAAAATATATTGTGAAGCCTCTTTGAGGTCGATACTGGTTGAAGACAATATTTCAGGTGTAGGAAATCATATAGCTGAGAGTTTTATCCACTTCTCACCTGAAGCTGAGGTAGAATTAGTAGGTAATACCGCCTATATAAGATCCGATAAAAATATAATTAAAATAATTGTAGAAAACGGAAGATGTTCAATTGAAGAAGGATGGTATTGTCCAAGATTCGGTGAGAAAATCAGGAATAAAATGTTGGTAATAGGGGCTGATAACCTGCCAGCAAAGCTGTCATATAAAATTGTTTATTAGTGTGATTAAGAGTTGTTTCAGGGATTTCAGGAAACGGGGTTTATGTAAGTTTATCTTATCATAAGATCTGTGAGGCGAATAAGGTTCCGGACCTAATCCCGTTTCGGGACTTAACAGATTTCCGGATCTAAGAGGTTCCGGATCTAACAGTGTTCTTACTAAAAGCAAAATCGTAATGGAGCATAATTTGATGAAAAGGAATCATATAGTATTTCTGACACACTATTTCCCACCGGAGGTTAATGCTCCGGCTAACAGAACATTTGAGCATGCAAGAGAATGGATTAAAGATATTGATGTAACAGTAATTACTAACTTTCCGAACCATCCTGACGGAAAAATCTATCCTGGTTATAAAAATAAGTTACTTTATAAAGAGATAATCGAGGGAATTCAAGTCGTAAGGGTATGGACCTTTATTACACCCAATGAGGGAATTGTATTGAGGACGCTTAATTATGTTTTATACATGATGGCTGCATTTTTGTATGTTGTTTTTTCCGGGATCAAATATGACCTTCTTATTGCAACGACTCCACAATTCTTTTGTGCAGTTGCAGGTAAATGGATCTCTAAGTTCAAGCGCAAACCCTTTATACTTGAATTAAGGGATCTGTGGCCTGAGTCTATAATTGCAGTGGGTGCATTAAAGAACAGGCTCCTGATACGTTTACTGGAGCATGTGGAATTAAGCCTATACCGATCTGCAACAAAGATAGTATCGGTTACAAAGTCCTTTAAGGATAACCTGATAGCAAGAGGAGTTGAAAGCAGAAAAATAGATGTAATTTTTAACGGGGTGACTTTAGATACCTTTACAAACGGCAAGGAAATCACGAACAAAGAATTAAAAAGCTTCCTCGAAGATGGCTTCAAATGCGGCTATATTGGTACAATTGGAATGGCACATTCAATCAGGACATTAGTTCTTGCTGCAGAGAAGCTTAAAGATACACAAGTAAAATTTGTAATAGTCGGTTCAGGGGCAGAAAGGGAAAAACTGGAAAAAGAGATTGAGGAAAAGGGGCTCAAAAACATTAAAATATTTCCAATTCAAAGCAAATCAGAAATTGCCTCAATTATTAAGAAGCTTGATCTCTTCTGTGTTCACCTGAAAAATGAACCTCTGTTTAAGACAGTTATTCCATCCAAACTTTTCGAGGGAATGATAATGAAAAAGCCGGTATTAATTGGTGTGAATGGAGAGGCGAGAAGTATAGTGGAAGCGGCAAAGGGCGGAGTTTATTTTGAACCTGAAAACTATGATGATCTTATAACTAAGATAAATTTCTACTACAATAACAGCAGTTTTATAAAAATTCATGGCGAAAACGGATATAAATTTGTCCTGGAAAAATTCGATAGAAACAAGCTGGCAGCTGAATTTCTTGAAATTATTAAATGTCAGATAAGTAAATAAAAGATAGCAGTGGTTATTATTATATACAGGTGACATTTAACACAATATCTAAAATCTTATGTTGACATTTGCCCTGGATAGGTTACATTAAATATAAGAACATGTCTTACTCCATCATAATTTGCCATAGAATTAGTATTTCATTTTTTGAATGGTTAAGAAGTTTTCAGATGATTATGGATGACCCGAATATGAAAATCAATATAATGAATGAATTAAATTCAGAATAAACAGATTAAACTAATAAAGTTATCAGATGAAGGGAAGTGTATAATTAAATTGATGTATTACTGGAAATTGGAAAGAATTGAATATGAATTTTCTACTTATTTTCTTTACTAGTTTAATCTTTACTATATTTTTTACGCCCTACTTTATTTCATATCTTAAAAAGACAAGGGTAGTTGATCTGCCCGGACATCGCAGGATACATCAGGATATTGTTCCGAGGATGGGCGGGTTATTGATTTTTCTTGTTACATCAGTTATGCTGCTTTCTTTTACAGATGAACTGAATTCGATCAGGCTAGTTATAATTGCTGCAAATATAATTCTGCTGGTTGGTATTTTTGATGATATGCTGGGGCTTGAGTATTCGGCGAAATTTCTGCTTCAGATATCGGCATCCATACTGCTTTTATTTTATTTGATTCCGAAGTTCAATAAACTAGTACTTTTTGAATTTATAGTTCCATATCCGTTTGATTATATTCTTCTGGTATTATTTATTCTTGGGGGCATTAATTCAATTAATCTGCTCGATGGTATGGATGGGCTGGTCAGCGGCTTCTCTCTTCTTGTATTTTCCATCCTGCTTGCTCTTTCAATAATATCTGACAATACATTCCTGCTTATACTTACAACAAGTCTTATGGGGAGCATATTAGGGTTTCTTAAATACAATGCCTACCCGGCAAAAATATTTCTGGGAGATACAGGATCGTTAACACTTGGATTTTTTCTGGTGTTAGCTTCATTGCTGACCTCAATAAATTTTAATAAGAATATTCTTGATCTGACCTTTCCAATTATGCTTCTTGCTATTCCACTAGTTGACACAATAAGGGTAATGTTTGGAAGAATATTGCGCAGACAAAATCCTTTTTTACCTGATAAAAGTCATCTGCACCATATTATCAGCGGGAATTCAATATCGCATAAATTTACCGTGTTTTTTATTGAAAGCTTTACTGTAATATTTATTATTCTTTCACTTTATTATATTAAAGTTTCTCACTTTATTCCGTTAATTCTATTTTTCTTCTTTGTTTCAATTCTACTCTTTATTGAACCAATAATGAAGCAGATGAAAAGGTTTACACAGGTTGATTATGACTTTGAATTATTTAAAAAGTTTCCTGTAAAAAATGTAATGCTTCTTGAAAGATCATTAATACTGCTCTCAACCTTAATGATAGCCTTTATAATCATTGCCTCAATTCCACAAGGGAGCAGTATTAATACCAACATTCTTCTGATCTTCTTTGTGATCGGACTTGTAATGTTCTTTTTGGCTTATGGCCATCAGAAGAAGCAAAAGGATGTAAGCGACATTTATACCTTTATTAACCTGGCGGCCTTTTTTACTATCACTAATTTGAATTCACCAGTGCTATTTAATCTCTCACTTAAGAATTAC
>JBLNEL010000059.1:0-4058 GCA_050262615.1 Bacillota bacterium | reverse complement strand
GAGTTTTTTCATGACTTCCTCCTGATATATAATAAAAAAAAGATCTCCTTTCATATTGCAGATCAGGCTGCGTTTATTTTAAGATTATATAATGTAAGTCATTGGAACATTTCGTACGTATTCTGCCTTAATCTTTCAAAAAGAAATCTGAATATCAATAGCAATTATCCGTGACTTAAATATTCATGCATAAGGTTAAGGGAAGTTGCTTGGCGGGGTGAAAATGCTTAATTTCATAGAATAGCAGAAGTAAACTGAAGTGTAAAAGCAATTTGTAAAAGCAATTTCCAGGGAGCTTGAAAAGTCAAAATTAATTCTTTAGTTTGGAAGAAATATTAAGTAACCAGATCCAATAAATTGAAACAATAATTCTAATGAAAGATAATCCTTCTCTCAGCATTGAAGATGCTAAAAATACCAGTGAGCCGGAAAACTATGACCACTTTAATTATATGTCGATGCTTCTTGACAATGTATCAGATGCAATAATTTCCTTTGACAAAAACAAAATAATAACTTTCTGGAACAAAGGGGCCGAGCTTATTTATGGCTGGACAAAAGAAGAAGCAACAGGGAAGGACGCTGCGGCACTTTTCCGTTCTGAAGCTTCGGAGCTGAAAAGGAATGCAATGCTGAAAGAGGTTGAGGCAAAGGGAGAACTTCAGGCTGAAGCTGTTCATTATACAAAATTAAATAAAAGGATCATCATTGAAAGCCGCGTATTACCGATAAAGAACCTGAAAGGTGATATAACAGGCTATACTGCGGTCAACAAAGATGTAACCGTTAACAGACAAACTGAAGAGGACCTAAAAGAAAGTGAGCTGAAGTATTCAGCGCTTTTCAATAATAATACTATGGGTGTAGCTCATTGCAAAATTGTTGTTGACGGAAGCGGGAAGCCGGCTGATTTCAGGTATCTGCAGGTAAATAATGCGTACACTCTTATAACAGGGCTGCAGAAAAAAGAAGTTGAGGGGAGGCTTTTTACTGAAATATTTCCCGGGGCTAATAATTTATCAGAAGATTATGTTGCAAGGTACGGCGGTGTAGCCTTAAAGCAGGAAGAACTTGAATTTGAAACTTATTTCGAGGTTCACAAGCGTTGGTATCTTGTGTATGCTTACTGTCCCAAACCAGGGGAATTTACTTTACTATTTTCGGATATTACCGGGCGCAAAAAAGCTGAAGATGATCTGAAAAAAAGTGAAGAAAACTTCAGGACACTTGCCGATAATATTTCGCAGCTTGCGTGGATGGCCGATTCAAAAGGATGGATATTCTGGTATAATAAAAGATGGTATGATTATACCGGTACAACTCTGGAAGAGATGCAGGGATGGGGGTGGAAGAAGGTTCATCATCCTGATCATGTAGAAAAGGTTACAGATAAATTTAAGCTTGCAGTTGAATCTGGTGAACGTTGGGAAGACACCTTTCCTCTTAAGGGTAAAGATGGCAGCTACAGGTGGTTTTTGTCACGTGCACTTCCTATAAAGGAAAATAACGGCGAGGTTAAGCTCTGGTTCGGTACTAATACTGATATTACTGAAATGAAAGAAGCTGAAGAAGCAAAGTTTGAAAGTGAAGCAAAACTTCTTGAAGCTCAGAGGCTGGCACACATGTGCAGTTTTTATTTTGATTTCGAGAAAAACATTTTTGACTGGACAGAGGAGTTCTGGAATATTTATGAGCTGGATGTACGGAAAAAGTATCTATCAATTAATGAGATGATGTCACTGGTTTATCCCGAAGACAGAACATATGTAGCAGAAACTGTAAAGAATGCTATAGATGGAAAGCAGGGATCTCTGGAGATGGAGTACAGAATATTGACAGGGAAGGGGAATTTAAAATATGTCAATTACAGGGGGAAGTTGTTTTACAACGCTGAAGGCAGGCATATAGTACGTTTCGGTACAATTATAGATGTCACGCAGAGCAAGCTTTATGAAAAGGAACTGAAGAGAACGCTGGATGAACTGAGACGTTCGAATCAGGAGCTGGAACAGTTTGCCTACGTTGCAAGTCATGACCTTCAGGAGCCGATCAGGATGGTCTCAACTTACACAAGCATGCTTGAGAAGCAGTTAAAGGACAAGCTTGATGATAAATCAAAACAATACATGTTCTTTTTAACTGATGGTGCAAAGCGGATGCATAATTTAATTAATGATCTGCTTGCATATTCACGAGTATCATCCAAGAGTCAGCCAAATGTTCCGGTTGACCTTAAAAATCTGATGGATGAAGTCCTGAGGGATCTTAATTTAATTATTAGAGAAAGCGGAGCTGAAATCACTTTTAATAAATTGCCTGTTATAAAAGCAGATCCGTCACAGCTCAGACTAGTATTTCAGAACCTGATCCAGAATGCAGTCAGGTTCAGGGGAGAGGAAAAGCCTTTGATCCGGATAAAAGCTGAAAGAAAAAGTAATGAATGGCTTTTTACTATCAGGGATAACGGTTTAGGGATTGATCCGGAATATCACGACAGGATCTTTGTTATTTTCCAGCGGTTATATGAAAAGGAAAAATATCCAGGGACTGGCATTGGTTTGTCAATCTGCAAGAAAATAATTGAGCGGTATGGAGGACGGATCTGGGTTGAATCGGCGTTGGGGAAGGGATCGGCATTTTATTTTACGCTGCCTGTTTAGAATTTCGAAATAACCTGATATAAAAGAACGGATCTTGCAGTAAACTGCTGCTTTAAGTAAGTCAGATCCTTTTAGTTAGGTATTGAGCAAAGTTATTCATATATTTGCATGAAAGTAATTCTGGACTCCGGAAGAAAAGTATATAAAACTTCCGGAATTATTGTATTGATTGATTATTGTATAGTATCTCCTACGAGCTTCGGTTTTTCCCCGGATTTGCAACTCCATAGTTAAATGAATACAACGGAAATCATGCATCCTGATAGTGCTGATTCAGACCAATTACAGATTATCAGCTATTATTAACAAGAAAAAGGAAAATTCAAGTTGAATTCATTTGAAAATTTAAATCTCATTGATCCGATCACAAAAGCAATTAAGTCCGAAGGTTATACCGCTCCCACCCCAATTCAGCAGAAAGCTATTCCAATATTACTGGAGAGAAAGGACCTATTGGGATGTGCGCAGACAGGCACCGGAAAGACTGCAGCATTTTCTATTCCGATCCTGCAGCTCTTATATACGGAAAAAAATAATGCAGGAAGAAATAATGCAGAAAGAAATCCAGCTCATAACAAAAGGCATATAAAATCCTTAATACTTACTCCTACCCGGGAACTTGCTATACAGATAGGCGAAAGCTTAAGTGCATACTGGAGGTACACTGGGCTCAGGCATACTGTTATTTTCGGCGGTGTATCACAGAAGTCTCAGACAGATGCTTTAAGAGTCGGGGTGGACATACTGGTAGCTACACCCGGAAGACTGCTTGATCTGATCAATCAGGGATTTATCAAGCTTCAGAATGTAAAATATTTTGTTCTTGATGAAGCCGACCGCATGCTGGATATGGGTTTTATACATGATGTAAATAAGATAATTGCAAAACTTCCTGCAAAGAGGCAGAGCATGTTCTTTTCAGCAACTATGCCTCCAGAAATTAAAAAGCTCAGTGCCACGATACTGACAGATCCTTCATTTGTTGCTGTAACTCCCGTTTCATCAACAGTGGACATAATCAAACAGGAAGTTTATTTTGTTGAAAAGTCGAATAAAAAGTCATTGTTAATTCATCTGCTGAAAGGCAGCTCAATAGATACAGCACTTGTCTTTACCAGGACGAAGCATGGAGCTGACAAGGTAGCAAGAGATCTGGTTAAAGCCGGGATAGTTGCAGAAGCAATTCATGGCAACAAATCACAGAATGCAAGGCAGCGCGCATTATCGAATTTCAAAGCCAAATCGACCAGGGTCCTTGTGGCAACTGACATAGCTGCCAGGGGGATTGATATAAATGACCTTTCGCACGTGATCAATTTTGAAATGTCCAATGTTCCGGAGACATATGTTCACCGTATCGGAAGAACTGGAAGGGCAGGGACAAAGGGCGTTGCAATA
>JBLNEL010000058.1:0-25045 GCA_050262615.1 Bacillota bacterium | reverse complement strand
AACCAGTTGTTCCCTCTCGGGTAAGAAGATATAGATTTGCTCGAAAACGGAATGATCTTTTTTAAACTGTAATATTTACCATCAAAAGCATAAAGGTTTGTTCCGCTTCCGGCAAAAACCTTTCCATTTATCTCTATTATATCAGTTATTTTCTTAAAAGTGCTATTGTATTTGGTGAACTTTCCGGAAAAGAAACTGTAAATACCATCTTTGTTTGTAGCAAACCATAGTATTCCTTTTGAGTCGCAGATAATTTTTCTTACAAGATTGGAAGGAACAGAAGCAGGAAAAGAAAATAGTTTAAAATTCTTACCATCGAAGCGGAAAACACCCTTGCTTGAACTTAACCAGATGAATCCTTGTCTATCCTGTGAAATTGAAAAAATCGCAGATACTGTATTCTCAGGGTCGGGGGTGTAATTCTTTACCAGGTACTCCTGTGAAAAAACAGGAATACCAAGTAAAAGAATATATATAAAAAGCGTGACTTTCAGCATATTCCGGATTATTATTCATTATGCGAAAATTAAAGATCAGAGGCTTATGTAAATTACAACTTTTTTTAAAATGCATTACTAATTTATCATTTATTCTCATTCCTTCAATATTTATTATTTTAAATAATTGGAAATAGTTGAGAACGCGGGGATTAAAAAAGCTTTTCCTCCTAAATCAATTGTTTCTGTCATAACAGAAATGCCCTGCGTTCTGCTTAAAATTTTATTGCGCCCTTTAAATCTGGAGGACTCATCTTCCTCAAAGATCCTTATTTCAAGAATACTGTCTGCCCAGAAGCCCAATAACGATTCATTCAGATCAACAATTATTATTCTGGAAGAGTTTGTGATCTTGTTGCACAAATTCCCATATTCCAGCTGAACTATTTGGACCCTCTTTTTATTGAAAATAAAATCTGTATTTACAGGCCGGGTAAATCCCGTGATTTGCCTGTACTCGGGAAAACTTAAGATGGCATAGATGTCGTCGAAATCCATGCAGAATCTCTTTTTACTTATCTCGAAGACAAGTATGCCTGGTAACGGACCTGCCGGGTATTTTTCAGTATTCATTTTCCATCCATGAGATTAGTTGTATTACTTCTCATCTTCTATATAATTCTGTTTATAATATCTCACGTCCCGTTCATTTTCCTGAAGCTGGTCTTTTATTTTATTGCTCTTCAGATCCCTTTCTTTCGAATATCTTTCATCAAGTGTTGGTAGTATTTCAGCTTTTATTAGTAATATTACTTCCTTTTTGGTTATTTTTTTCTCGTCACTGCCGGTTAGATATCGGATCCCAAGAACCCACCAGGGAAGATCCTTCAAAAATGGTATCCCGTTTCTGATTACATTCTCCTCATTAATGTATAATCCGCCAATTACTGTCTCTTCCCCGTTCAGCAGTAGTACATCTGATGAAGCCGCCGTTTTTTTAACCTCTGTCGTCAGTTCTGTCGGGAAAAATGTGCTCCTTTCAATATTGATCTTCAGCAAAGCATAATTCAAATTGTTCTTCTGGTATATATATGGTATGACTTCAATGATTGACCCTACTGAATAAAATCTGTCTATAATATTTCCTGAAAAATCTCTCTGCTTTATTGAAAAATCAGACCCAACCTGGATCCTCCCTTTCTGACCATCTCTTACTACTATTGAAGGACTTGCTATTATCTCTCCAAGATTCTGCTCTTCAAAAAACCTGAAAACCCCGGTAACATCTCCTGTGGTTTTTCCGATTGTGTAGGTATATGTGCCTGACAGCTCAAAGCCGGCTGGAGTAGGAAGATTATTCCAGGTATTAGGAGGGGGGATGCTCTTTGTTAATAGGTCCGCTCCTGCAGTGTATTTTCTGCCGGCAAGTACATTTTTCCAGTCTATTCCCCTTGCGCGTGTCCTTTCTACGTCCGCTTCAAAGAAAACAGCTGATATACTTATTTCCCTCGCATCTGTATCTGCAAATGTTTCATCATTTTTTTTCTTTTCAAGCTGACCTGGCTGATTAAGCTTTTCTGTTTTGTCAACTTTCTTAGTTATTACTATCCTGTTCTCTTCTTCATCATATTTTAAGTTCATTAGATTAACAATAATATTCAGAGCACTCCTGTATGGCATGCTGTTTATATCTATACCTATCGGAGCTTTAATTGAAACAGTGCTCAGTATACTCTTCCCTGAGGTAAACTGGCTTACTGAATTTAGCGTGGCTATTGCTTCATCAAAACTTGCATTTTTTGATATCGTAACCAGTTCATTAGGATTATAACTCTCTGATAATTTCCTTTCCAGATCATTCTGCGGAACAACGCTATGTAAAGGCAAAATAATCAATAGTAAGAGAAGTACGTATTTCATTTTATCTCCTGTGGTTTTATTTTCCTTTATTCTTTCTTGCATCCATTTCCAGGACCAGATCCTCTATCAGTCCCCCTTTATTCAACGTAAAGGTCACTTTCTTATTTGCATAATCAATATCTGTAAGGAATCCCAGATAAACCCTCTCACCTCTTTTCATTAGATAGGTATTCCCCTCTCCGTCTTTTATAAAAGCTCCCTGCGGAACCAGAGAAATGAGCTCCCCTTTCTGTATATCCGGCAGGTCATCATAATTCGGCAGTATCTCATTGCGGATCAATGGATAATATGCATTATAAACTTGCTGCTGGGCTAAATTATTCTCACCAATTACAGATGAGATCAGCTGATTATTATTTGCAAAATACACATCAACTATCATGTTTATTGAAACCAGATATTTGGGAAATTCATTATCATCAACAACTGTGTTTGCCTTGATCTCTGCAGATTCTATTTTTTTCAGCTCCCTGCTGTGCTCAATAGCATATACTAGATTGTATATATCCTTAAATCTTCCGTTTCCATAAATTTTGTATACATAATAGTTCATTCCGTTTTCAATTCTCTTTTCCTTGAACTCAACACTGATCCCGGTGTAAATAAAATCTTCATTGCTGTAGCGGTTTACGAAATCGAAGAACTTTTCTTCAGGTATCTGACCGGGGATGTTGTATTCATTTAATGCCAGCAAAGAATCAATTACCGTTGCCTGCCTTTCAATATCCTTCAGCTGGATCATCAGTACATCCTTGCTTGCATAGCTTTTTTTAAGCTCTGCAAGATGCTTTTCCTTTTTCACCATCTCTTTACGCTGAACAAACATTGAATATACTGTTCCTCCGGCTATTACAAGAACAAGCAGAACTATTAATATTATGTTATTTTTCTTCTTCCGGTTCATTTTTTTACTCCTGCATTATTTAAGGAAGTATTTATATCAAACTTATATGCCTTATACTCCCTTAAAGGTTCATATATTATTCCGCTAAGTAATGCATCACTGTAAGAGTATGAGAGCCTTGTCAGTACATTCCGGCCCAGAGCATATCCTGAAAGTTTTAAAGCCCTTGAACGGTCTAACGTAAGCTTTGTAAACCAGATATTCTCATTCGCTTGCGCATATTCAGAAATTTTCCTTAACGCCGCACTCAAGGTGCCTGTATTCTGAGAATATGTATCAAGGATCACTTTGCTCTTGCTGTAGTTTGATATTTTCTCTTTCTGCTGCGTGATCCGGTCAGAAACAGTCTGGTTTTCTTGCTGTACCTGCTCGAGAATTGCTGTTTCAGTGCTCATCTTTGCTAGCTCCGACCTGTTGTGCAGTACTAATGTTGTAAATCCGAAAACAACAGCAAATATCAGAAATATGAAAAGATAGCTTTCCCATCCAAGTGACCTTTGCTCTTCAATTATATATCCGGGAAGCAGGTTAATTCCTTTCTTCTCCTTCTTAAGCTCCTTTACATATTCCTCGGCAGCTGCAATGTTTACACTGTAAGCTGATGTTTTATAACCAAATACATTACTTCCTGGAATAACATATTCCGGTATCTTAAGCTGCGATATTTTTGATTCGGGATATGCCTGCTCAAGTGCAGAGAAAAGATTATCTGATGAATCCTCACCGCATATTATTATCCTGTTAAGCATATGAATTGAAGCATTTTCCATCTCCAGAAGGATTTTAGAGATAATAACATAGTATGGATTAGAACTGTTCTTTCCTGCGCTTACGGTGCTCCCTATGTGCAGTATCTTTCTCCCTTTCATAAATATAGGTTTTGAATATTCCTTCCCTATATAAATCACCAGAGAAGTTTCATTGTCCTGCAGCTTTTCCTTTTCAGCTGCAAAATCGGCTAATGAAACCTCTGCACTTTTTACCGATATTATCTTCAGAAACTTCATATTGTTTATTTTTGCCAGCTGGTCCAGTGCCTGTAAGTAATTACTTTTTCCGGAGGCAGACACTGCCAGTTTTGACCCGCCCGCCATATCTACTAAACCGACAGGCTGAGCTTTTACTTTTCCATTACCCGGTACTTTCAGTGTTGAGAGATCCTTTTCATCCTGCAGGTGTCGGAAGTATACCGCTGGTTCTGTCAGAACAGGTATTACTTTTAAAGTCTTCATATCTATCCCTTCAAAACACCTGCTTAGTGACTGAACATAAGAATTGTTTACAGCTGATTCATCTGATATAGCTTCATAATTGACCATTTCAAGCTGGCTGTTAACGACAAGAATTCCTGGCTGAACAGGCTTTTCTGTAAATGCCTGCGAGGAGCTTATGGATTCAGCTTTAATAAGCTTTAAACTATCTTTATCCATTTCAAATACTGTGACCTTGCTGTCATTCCCCTCAAAATAAATTATTGCAATATTTTCCATATTATATTACTCCAAGAATTTGCTTAAATACTGACTTGTTGTTTGCATATTGAAGTGCCATTTCAAGAGAAATCACATTTTCCTGATATAATCTTTTAAGATCCTGCTCCATGGTTATCATACCTAGTGTCGCTCCCTGATTTATCATAAGATAAATCTCTCCTGTGTTGTTGTTCTTAATGGCTGCTCTTACGTTTGGTGTTACTACAAGAACTTCCTTTGCTAGAACAAGCCTGCCGTCAAGCGATGGCACAAGCTTTTGTGAAATAACTGCTGTCAATACATCGGCAAGCCTGTATCTGACCCTCTCCTGCTCCCTTTCATCTACTTCAGCAATTATTCTGTCCAGCGATTCAACTGCTGAAGATGTGTGAAGTGTGGAAAATACCTTATGACCTGTATCTGTAACTTCTAAAGCTGCCATTATCGTTTCAGGATCACGCATTTCACCAATGATCATCACATCCAGATCCTGCCTTAATGCCTGAATAACTCCTTCCTGAAAGGTCCTTACGTCCTTCCCAACCTCTCTCTGCCTTATTATGCATTTCTTCGAATGGTGAACATATTCAAGAGGTGCAGCAATATTTACAACATGAGCTCTTACATTATCATTATGCCAGTCAATTATTGAATCTAGTGTAGTTGATTTGCCTGATCCGGTAACCCCGGTTATCAGAGTTAAACCCTGCTTTACATAATTGAAGGACAATAGCTTCATTACATGAGGATGAAAACCAAGCGATTCAAATGAACGCAGCTCAGGTATGATTGAACGCATATTCAGAGCCAGCCGGTCTACATCAAAATATGCGTCCACCCTGAACCTTAGCTCACTCATATTATTGTTAATACGTGTATAAAGATTATCTATGTATTCGAATGTATATGAGAAGTCAATATTCCTCGCTGCTTCAAGTATTCTGATCTGCTTTTCGCTTAATAATGAAAGGATCAGTAGTGCTGACTCATCATGGGTGAATCTTGGCAGATCAGGTACAGGATCCTTCTGACCATATATTCTGAACCATACATATCCATTCGATCCATAACCACCGATTTCAATGTCAGAAGCTTCCCTGTCAACCATAAGCCGCAGCATGGCATTTACAACTTCATTAAGGGCATATTTTTCTTCGTGCGTCATATGCTTCATGCTCTCCATCAAATATGAAACACGCTCTGCCCCCCTGTAGTGTCTTGGGACCTTTCCTATATACCTGTCCAGTATTTCCCTTGCTGCATGATCAACTATCTCTCTTACTTCAATCATCATACCCCTCTTTGTTAACTTTCCATAGTATTAGATATCACTTCTTCAAACGATGTAAGCCCCAGTTTTACTTTTTCAAAGCCTGATTCCCGAAGTGTCAAAGTCCCCTGTTCCTTTGCAATTTGCCTTATTTTATCTTCATCGATCTCTATTCCTGAATTAAAGATTTGGTGGCTTATTTCACGCGTAAAATAGAGAGCTTCGTGGACTGCCATTCGGCCCTTAAATCCGCTCATGTGGCATTTATCGCAGCCGGCAGCTTCATATATGCCATATTTCATCCATTCATCTGGATTAAGCCCCAGATTCTTAAAGAATTTTGCAGATATATTTTCCTTCTTTCTTTTGCACTCACATAAGACCCTGATTAACCTTTGCGCTACTATTATATTGATTGCATAAGCAAGCAGAAAAGGCTCAATACCCATTTTATATAAACGTGATATAGCACTTGGAGCATCATTGGTATGAAGTGTCGTAAAGGTCAAATGACCCGTATTTGCAAGCTTTATTGCAATATCAGCTGTTTCTCTGTCACGGATTTCTCCAACAAGTACAATATCAGGATCATGCCTGAGTATTGACCTGATAGCCTGATCAAAATTCATCTTGTGCCCGATCTTTAACTGCCTGGCGCCTGCTATTGCATATTCTACCGGATCTTCTACTGTTAGCACGTTGACTGAAGGATTAATAACCTGGTGCAATGCTGCTACTAAGGTAGTGCTTTTTCCGCAGCCTGTCGGCCCTGTAAGTATGATCATTCCCTGCGGACGTTTTATCGATTTTTCAAATGCCTGTCTTGCATATCCGGTCAACCCTAGCTGATCAAGATCTGTTATTACTTTCCTGTCATCAAGTATCCTTATTACAACACTTTCAAATTTGTTCTTCACTTCTGTACCAACAACCGGAAGTATTGACACCCTGAACCTTATTAACTGATCATCAATATTCCTCTGCATGTATCCATCTTGTGCTTTTTCACGTTCAAAACGGTCAAGCCCTTTTGATCTGTCCTTAACAACCGCTATCATCGCCTCAGCTAGTGTATTCTCCTGCTTATGCCATAAACTCAGTTTTCCATCTATACGGAAGTAAATATGACTGCATCTCCCGTTTATCGGAATAATATGCACATCACTTGCACCCTTTCGTACTCCTTCAACTAATGCACCTTCAAAAAGATTGATTAGTGCACTTTTATTTATTTCAGCTTCAACCAGGGTCTCATCTAACGAGAATTCGTCAGGATCTTCAATGAATTCTTCTTCTATATTTTCCAGATTTTTTAAATATTCGTTTTCAGGAGGGAATACAATTTCTATTAGCTTTGTGTAATCTGCCAGCGGGAAATATGTAACTTCAAACTTGTCATAATTTAGTTTATATATTATCTGCGGAATATCCCTGTCTGTTGGATCAACTGCCCCCAATATTATTTTGTCACGGATCAGTTCGTCATAACCTAAGGGTATTATTTTATGATGGAGCATTATTTTCTTTATTTCATCTCCGAATGAATTAACTATTTTTCTTATCGGATTCAGTTTTTCAGGAGCTAATTCTTCATCTTTAAATCGGAATGACTTAAAAGCATATAGCTGCGATACTTCTCTGAATATGACATCGTGATCAAAACCAAATTCCTGAACAAGTATCTGCGCAAGATTTCTTCGGGTCCTTTCATGTTCTTTCTGCTTTAGCGCAATAGCAGCCGACAGGGTCTTTTCATCAATGATTCCTTTCTTATACAGAACTGATCCAATCCTGTCTGGAATACCTGCATCGTGCTTTTGTATTATGTCTGAATTGTTTTCCCTCATACTGTATTCTCATCCTCGACATACTTTTCTATTAATGTTGCCGTTCTATCCATTACCCTGGGCTTCTTTGGCTTTATTACTGCTGTCTCAGCAGAAACTATTGTAAGTAAGATCATAATAACAGTAATTATTATTGCAATATCTATTTGAACCCATTCAACAAAGTTCTTAAGCCTGTATACTGTATCACTTTCATAATAATTTGCAAGCTGTAAAGCAGAGCTTTTTATATTTCCGGTCTCTTCGCCTGCCCGGAACTTTGAAATCGCTGTCTCCGGAAAAACCCCCGAAGCAATTAACCCATCAGATATTCCAATACCCTTCTTTCGCATTAACGGCAGAGCTATTAATTTTACCTGCTCTTCAAAATACCTGTTGCCTGTTGCTTCTGCTGCCACTTTTATCGGAGAAATACTTTCAGCAGAACTGCTGTAAAGTGTATAAAACACACGGCAGAATATTTCTATTACGGTCCGGTGAATGATATCACCCAGATATGGGATCTTGAAAAGGTATTTATCGAAGATTACTCTTCCGCGCGGATGGCGGTACAGCACGATTAAAAACAATATCGGCAGGATCACTAATAAAGAAATTATTATAATATTACTTTGCAGAAATTCACTCATTTTTAAGGTAAAAGCTGTCATTGGCGGCAATGTGATTTGAAACCGCATGAACATTTTTGCCGTTTCCGGAAATATGTAAGCCACATACCATATTACAACACCAAAAAGAATTATTAGTGTTACCATCGGAGTTATTAATGCACTCCTCAGATTTTTCTTAAATTCTACTCTCCTTTCCATGAATTTTACCGTAGCTTTATATATCTCAGCCATATTGCCGCTCTTTGAGGCCAGACCCAGCATAAAAGCTACAAATCTTCCAAAAATGTGCTGGTGCTTCATGAATACCTGCTCACTGTCACTCCCCTTTTTTAATTCCTTATTGATATCTGCTAAAGTATCCTTGAGCACTTTGTTCCGGGTATCATTAATAAGAAAATTAAGGATCTCTCCATAAGATAGATTTTGTTCTATCATATCGGTCGAAACTTTTAGAAATAAAAGGATATCTCTTTGAGACGGTGAAGAATTCCATTCGAATATTTTTTTGTGTACTGAGATAACTTCATAACCAAGCTTGGTCAGGACTTCGATAACCTCTTTAGTATTAAAAGCACGCTGTTCACCTTGCAGAGGCTTTGAATTGCCCTTTCGCACTTTATAATAGTAGGTACCTTTCTTTTCAACTCTCTTTATGTGGAAATTATTCTGGGCGGCAATGCGCCTGACTTTTTCCTTGGCCATACCTAATGAATCGGCGGTAATAATACCGCCGACTAACTGACCATCAGATTTTTGAGCTGTGAATTTTAATTCTATCATATTCTTCTTTGCTTTTATATTACTGAACTACTGTAGTAATATTGTCTTTGGTTACAGTTGCCACAACTGTCCAGTTATAATCAGCATCTAATGGTGTTGCTGTTATTGTAACTGTCTGATCGCCTGCTCCCAAAACGTATCCTGCAGCTACTGGTAATCCATCAGCACCAATACCACCGCAGTTTGTCGTTGCTGACATTCTGTTCGGAATTGCATAATTTGTAAATGCTAGTCCTCCACCTCCCATAGCCAGTGGTTTCTTGTAATATTGCTGAGCATGTGCCCCAATTGCGACACACTGATTTACCAATTCATCTTTTACAGCTTCTTCAGCATTAGCTGTGAATAATCCAATACCTGCAACTACGGCTACAGCTACTACAATTACGCCTAATACAATTAATAACAATTGTTGTTGTCCCATCTTAAACCTCCGATAAATTGTTTAAATGTTTTTTGATGTTTACTGATTAATTTATTCAAAGAGAACGCTTTCATACTGCTATTATTGCTTCTAAGTAAACCCCGTAAAAAACATAAGTTGTCTTCCTTCATGTTTAATAATTACCCCAAACCTATTCGAGCCAGGATAACACTTCATAATCGTTTGATAATGGGAAATAAAGCGGAGGGGTGTAATGAAACCTGTCGTCGTAGACAACATGCTTGGTATACCCCTGGCTTATCATGTGCGTCTTATTGTTGGTTTTTGCAATATCCTCTTCTGTTCCGGCAACCATTGATCCGTTCAGATAAAAGACCCCGGCAAGACCAGGGACTTCACTCCAGTTCTCTACCTTTAACCCGCCTTTTGCACAGAATACACCGGCGTCAACTCTTAAGTCTTTATTTACAACATTATTTAACTGACCTGTTGTGATAACAGAGCTTGAAATGAAAGCATTGTTTGAAGCCAAAACTCCCATTAGATCTGTACAGCTCTGGTTAGCTTCATAATCTCCATTTGCCATTTTTATCATTGGAGCTACTGAATAAACCAGATCATTAATAAAATAAACGTTTCCTCCGCCAGTTCCCGAACTCTGATCTGCAACTATTGTGATCTGACCACTTAAAGTGCCGGAGACAAATATATCCCCCCTGTTTACATATACTATTCCATTGCTGGTAAATGCGCTTAATGCTGTGGTTACAGGAGCCGAATATTTCGATGTGTCCTTTCCCATTCCTGTTCTGTAAGTAACTGTTCCGTTTGAATTAAACTGCAGCCATAGATCAGTACCATCATAGTATCTCCCGCCGGAAAGTGCAGCGCTTCGTTGCGTTGGGAATTGGTAATTGTTATCAAAATAAACGTTTACACCTGTAGCATATCCGCCCAGGAACTTCGGATGATATCCAAGTTTCTTTATCTGCGAGTCACTCGGCTTTAGTCCTTTTGATGTAGTTACTTTTCCAAAGAAAACAGGATCACCTTCAATGTTTAACGTCTGATTAGTGTGCATCCCTCCCCATATGGTATCCCCTGTTATAAATACTTTCGAACTTGAAACTGAGCCTGTAAACCATGCATATTTGGCAAAAGTGCTTCTGCCGAATTTCACCTTAACTACTCGCTGAACTCCCATGAATGTCCCTGTTGAAGTAATCAGCTTTGTCATTGTATCAGGAATAGTAACGTTGACATTCATTACTCCTTTGTCAAATGCACGGTTGTTAATTCCTGCCATCCAGCCTGAGTTTCTGAATATGTTGTTTAATGCAATGTTAGCTCCGCTTACTGCTATGTTGTGTGCAATGGTTCCTTCGTAATACTCTACATCATTTTCAACAGAGC
The DNA here is from genome assembly GCA_050262615.1 of Bacillota bacterium. Lineage (GTDB taxonomy): Bacteria > Bacteroidota > Ignavibacteria > Ignavibacteriales > SURF-24 > JAUZPB01. The sequence continues at coordinate 14,006 of JBLNEL010000058.1, read as the reverse complement.
GCGTTGCCAGCTCATCCCAGAAACGCCCCATTATTAGAAAGAGCAGACTGAAGGATACTATTAATATTAACGATGCTTTTCCTGACATATGCTTACCTGTTGTTTAAGTTTCTTGAAGCTAATCTTATCTGCCTCCAGTATGCATTTTTATAGTCTTCATTATATGCTGCAGTATTTTCCACCCTGATATCGATCTGCATCGATGCAATTCCTGTTGGTACATATAAAGGTGTCGTCAGTTCATATCCGATTGCATCAAAATATTTTATTTTGAATTGTGTAACTCCCAAATTCACACTCTTTGAAACACTGTTTACTGAACGGTAAAGCATCCGGTCATTTGGATTAGGTGTCATATTCAGCTCTGAAGTCGATCCCAGGTAGACCCTTACTGTATCTACATCTCCGTCAAACTCAGTATCAGTTAAAAATTTGATCTCCGAGGTATCAGCAAATAATATTGTCTTTGCCGGATTCGGCAATTTCGAGGGATCTTCACAGTAGCCTATTTTCTTTAGATCATATTCCAGTGCTTCAATAGTTCCGACCATGTATTCCTGAACAACTAATTCTCCTGTATATGCATATGTGTTTTCAGTGGCATTTCCGTTTAGATTCATTAGCGTGACCATCAGCATCCCGCCAATTATAATTGAACCTAGTAAGTCAATTATTACAGCAAATCCCATTATAAACTCCTGACTTGAATCTATTCTTTTACTGAATCTACTCCTTTGCTGAATCTATTCTTTACCTGAAGGACCAGTAACTGAATACCGATCTCTGCCTGATTGTATCCCGCATATATTCACTTGTAACCATCACCGATATCTTCTTATGCCATGTCTTCTGGTTAACTTCTACATCGGGATTTGCTTCCTGTACATATCCGACTTTACATTCTATCTTAAATGGAGCTGAAGGCATTGAACTGTCAACTCTTGTGTATCCGTTGAAATCATCAAAATCATTAAATGTGGTTATATCCTTGGGGTCCTCGCCTGCTTCGGTTTTTAATGATGCCCCGGGGGCTGTAAGAAGTGACAGATCATTTACCCACATGGTATCTGTCGTACTGTCGAAGTGCTTGCGGGATGCTTCTTCTATTATTGAAGTGGCTAGCGAATTGGCAAGTATGCCGAAACCTGAGTCATAAAATACATCTTCTGTTTCAAGAGAGGTTCTGTTAATTCGGATAATTGTTAATGTAAGAATTATCATCGCACCTAAAGCCAGCATCATCTGAAGATTAGACATGAATTCTCCGCGTATAATTTCGTGACTGATGTGGTACTTGCATTAGTATCCAAAACTAATGCCAGATTATAAAATTTGGAATTCCGTGTGTTTTCAAATGAATTATTTATATATATCGTAAAACACTGGTTCACTTTCCGTACACCGTTCAGAAACTGGACGGTCAGATACCGAAAAATTGCATCTCAATTTTTTACTAATTGTAAACGATAATACAATGGAAAGTGTTTAATAATATAGAGGACAAAATGAAGGTAAATATGAGACGTGCACTTTGGTTCGCTTTTTCTCTCTTAACATTTGACCAGCTTCTGAAATTCAGCTTCCAGCTTTTCTTTCATAGCGATATTTATATGTTTTCTGAAAATTACGGATTCAGATATATCATTAACCCTGGCATTCTTATCAATCCGAAAATTTCATTGACCACGGTTGCACTTTTTCAAATAATTCAAATCACTTCTTTGCTTTTAGTCTATAACCTGATGAAATTTATTAAAACAAAATTTAATTCAGGTATTCTTCTGGATATTTCATTCGGCTTTTTTGCTACTGGTTTATTAGGAAATCTTGTAATCGACAGATTTCTGATTGGCGGTATAAGAGATTATTTCGTTACCCCTATCGGCATAGCTAACTTCGCAGATTTAGGCAGCTTAATAGGACTGCTGCTTTTGATAACAGAACTGACGGTGATCTTTATATCTGCATATTTTGTAAAGAGCAAAAATAAAAGTTATAATTAATTTCGTATCCGCTAATTCTCTATCTGCTCTTCAATCTTATAGCTTTTTATTTTGCTGTATAGTGTCGTCTTTGATATCTTAAGTATTCTGCATGCCTGCTGCTTATTCCAGTTGTGGCTGCTCAGAACATTTGTAATATATCTTTTTTCCATTTCAGCCAGACTGAATGTACAGTCATTTGACTCGGCGCTTGAAGCTGTTTTTTCCTGTACCGTCAGGTATTCTTTTTCAAGTACATTGCCTTTTGCAAGCAGTACGGCCTGTGTCAGCGTGTTTTCAAGTTCTCTTACATTTCCTGTCCAGGTACAGTTCTGAAGGTAATCCATCACCTCATATGGAACCTTTGTTACATTTTTGTTCAGTTCTTTATTGATCTTATTTATAAAATATATTACAAGCCGCGGAATGTCTTCCTTTCTTTGCCTTAACGGAGGAATTTCAATGGTAAAGACTTTTAATCTGTAATAAAGATCGGACCTGAATCTGCCCTGACCAACCAGTCGTATTAGGTCCACATTTGTTGCAGCAATTATCCTTGCGTTTAAGGGCTGGCTGTATTCACCGCCTACTTTTTCATATTCCTTTTCCTGAAGTATCCTTAAAAGCTTTACCTGCAGACTTAATGATATTTCCGAAATCTCATCCAGGAATATCGTCCCGTCCCCTGCTAACTCAAATTTCCCCTTCTTCTCTTTTATTGCTCCTGTATATGCTCCTTTAACATGACCGAATAGTTCACTCTCAAGAAGTGACTCTGTTAATGCAGTACAGTTTACCGCAATGAAGGGTTGCCCTTTCGTAATACCTGAATTATGGATCTTCCTTGCTACTAATTCCTTCCCTGTCCCGCTCTCACCCTGCAGTAAGACGGTTACTTTATTTGATGATACATATCCGATCTTTTTATATATTTCTTTCATCATCGGATTTTTACCCACTATGGCATTCCCGGAATTATCTTCCTGACTTTCTACGGGAATTAATGAACTCGTAATTCTCTTGCTCTCAAACGCTACTGATATTGTCCTTGTTAACCGGCTTAAATCTGTTATTTTATCCAGACAATCAAATGCCCCAAGCTGTATTGCAGAAATAGTGTTATTTATGTCATCAAAAGCAGTCAGTATTATTACCTGTATATCAGGATCAATTGTCTTCATTTCTTTTAGTACCTGGATCCCGTTTAAATCAGGTAACACAAAATCTGAAATCACCAGGTACGGACGCTCTTTTATAAATGCTTCCAGCCCTGAAAGCCCGTCCTGACATTCAATAAATGTGTAGTTGTCATCTTTGAGGTATAGTTTTAGGAGAGATCTGAACCCGAAATCATCATCGATCAGTAATATTTTCTTCATTATATCTGCCTTGATATTATACTATGATATCTATGATAACTATGTCTTTCCCGGCGAAATAATTCAGACAAAATATATATACAATATCAATGCCACAATACCTTATTCAAAACAGTATATAATCCATGTATTCTTCTGTACCGTCTGTTCAGCACGAATTTTTTTTTTACCCACCGTAAAATATTTTTACCCTTGATAATTATCACAGTGAGGTGATTATCAATTGACTTAATTAGTAATTATTTTATTTTAACGTTAGTAAGTTTTGTTACGATGCTTTTATCCAGATATGAGTATCTAAGGCGGAGGCATGATGGTCAATGAAGTTCTTACAGTCATTACTGACAATTATATTCCGGATAAAATTATTCACGACAGTTTCCCCGCTGGGAATAACCCGTCTGCAAAATCAAGAACTGACCGGCATACTTTTAAACCATTTTCAGATATCCTGGGTAAGTACTCAAAAGATCTGATTTGTCTGATAGAAGAACTGAAAACTGGCAATATAACTGAGCTTAGCCTTAATCTGCTGATCAAAGTCTCATATGAGCTGGCACTCGTTAATGTAAGGAAAAAGATCAGTAAGATCTCAAATGTAAATAAAAGATGGAACCTGTCGACTGAAGACCTGGCAATTGAGAGCATATCAAACCTGTTTATTAGAAACTCAAAGCGTGAGAGACTGAACCTGGAGTGCTTTCTATCAAACTGGACAGATCCCATCAGAGATGATCTTGATGCACTCTATTTCTTAAATAAGATAGTAAATATCTCGATCGATCAGTATATGAATAAGCTCTTCAGAGATACTGACCCTTACTTTGCAAAGATAATCGATACGCTCTACGTTTCAATTAAGAAGCTGAACTACTCAAAGCTTGACCATCTTGGGACTGTTTATATTGTAAAAGATAATCTAAATACTAGCCTTCCTGCATCAATAAAGATAATTCCAGCTGAAGAATTCAGTAATATCTGTTTTGAACATTTCACAAAAAAAACAGACCTGCTCTCCTATATAATGAACTACATTGAATTTAATACAAAGTACTTTCCAGCCATACCAATAAACCTTCTTGTAGAAAGGATCATTGGTAATAATCATCAGGTTTATAGCTTAACTGAAGTAAATGAATTTGAGAGAATAAGCATTGATGATATAATATTTTCATCACTCGAAAGAATAATTAATAAGATGAAAAGAACATATCTGAATACAAACAAACTGACTCAGTCAGAGGCAGATTATCTTGCCTCAGCTTTAACTGACATTGCATTTGACTTCAGGGAGGGAAAGACTATCGAACAGCTCTCAGACTACCTCCAGGTCTATATAAATGACTTTTCTATTGAGCTCTATAAAAACAGATACCGCAATATCCTGGAATATCTTGTAAAATTGTTCAAAAAGTCTATTGCAGGTAAACTTAGACAATAAACTGATTGCTGCCTTATAGATTAATCAGGAATAAATTGAGAACATACCTTATCGATATTTGGATATAGCCAGTTTCTGTTCTCAAATTTTACTTTCCCTATCAGGTAATCATCAGATGAATATATTTCAGCTTCCAGTAAATTTTTATCATCAGTTTTTATCAGGCTAATTACTTCTATTACTTTATCTGCTCTAAGACTTATCACAAGGTGACGGCAGTTTATTAATATGATCCGTGAGTCGGAAGTCCATTCACCATTTTCTGCGCCAAAGAATATTTTGGAATTAAAGGCAGGGAAAGATCCGTTGTACAATTTTAACAGATCCATCTCTTTGAGATAAAATTCATAATATTTTTTTTCTTCCTCCGGTTTGATTATTGCAGATACTCTCGAAATGTCTATACAAAATTCATGCTCCCCGATGCTGAAGATCAGTAATCCGTTAATCGATCTTAAAAATGAAATAGTATCATCCATGTTTGCTCTCAATACACTTTTAATTTATGGATCAATAAAAATGCCACTTGTAATAATCAGAATTTGAATTATTTTACCTTTTTTTATCTCATGAGTTACGGCTGTGGTAAAAATATTTTTTACGCCGCATAAAAGATTTTCCTGTTTCGCTCGAAATGTGATCTAACTGTGGGTTATCGAATACTGCTCTATTCTCGAATTAAGTGTGGGCTTAGTAATACCAAGGATCTTACAAGCCATCTGCTTATTCCATTTTACATGTTCCAGTACAAGCTTTATATGCTCCTTTTCTATTTCTGCCAAACTCATGTTCGTTTTGAGGTTCCCTGCGCCTGATGATGAATGATTGTTGTCCTTCAGAATTATGTACTCGTCTTCCAGTATATCTCCTTTGGAAAGCACAACTGCCTGCATTAAAACGTTCTGCAGCTCCCTGACATTTCCAACCCATTCATAATTAATCAGCCTTTCCATTATAGAATAAGGGATCTTGTGAACATTCTTGTGAAGTTCTTTATTTATCCTCGTCAGCAGATTGACTGCCAGATTCGGAATGTCATCTTTCCTCTCTCTTAAAGGAGGTATGTTTAACGCAAGTACATTAAGCCTGTAGAAAAGATCTTCCCTGAATTGCCCTTTGTCCACAAGTTCCTTAAGGTCCTTGTTAGTAGCGGCAATAACCCTCGCCTTCATTGGTATTGTTATCTCACCGCCCACTTTTTCAAATTCCCTCTCCTGAAGAACTCTTAAGAGTTTAACTTGTAATCCTGGAGATATTTCTGATATCTCATCTAAAAAAATTGTCCCCTCGCCTGCCAGTTCGAATTTTCCTTTTTTGTCTTTTATCGCTCCTGTAAATGAACCTCTGACATGCCCGAAGAGCTCACTTTCAAGCAGCGACTGGCTTAAGGCTGTACAGTTGACCCCTACAAACGGGAAATTTTTTGTTATACCAGAATAATGAATGACCTTTCCAACTAATTCTTTTCCTGTACCGCTTTCCCCCTGAATCAATACACTTATCCTGTTGCCTGATATTTTACCTATGGTTTTATAAATGCTGAGCATGGCAGGATTATTACCGACAAGTTTATTCTTGACCTGATACTCCTCAGACTCATATGATGGGATATTTATGCCCGAAAGCTCTGTTTCTTTACGGCTGTTAATTGCCCTCTTCACTGTAAGGACAAATGTCTCCTTCTCAACCGGCTTCATTAAATAATCGTACGCGTCAAGCTGCATGGCATGTATGGCCGACTGAAAATCTTCATAAGCAGTAACTATTATTACAGGCAGGTCTCTGTCAATGCTTTTACATCTCCGCAGAACCTCTAGTCCGGTCATTTGCGGCATGCGAAGATCAGTAATTACAACATCAGGACTTTCTCTCTTTACCAGTTCCAGCCCTTCGTAACCGTTGGTAGCCGTAAAGATTCTGTATCCGCTATCCCTCAAATCCAATCGCAGTGAATCTAGTATCCCCTCATCATCGTCAATTATCAGGATCTTTTCCATTTCAGAGCTCCTGGAATTCTTTGCATCAGTCCAACCCCTTGCTATTGTTGCTCTTTTCCTTGCTTACCTGATTTTTCCTTAATATTTATAAATTTCAATTAAATCCCTGTTAAAAGCAATATCATTCCTCAAATGGAATAGCTATTAATGCCGCTCAATGATTTAGAACATAAATTAGGTATTATTTGCCGGAGCTTTTAGTCTCCGGCTTTAATTATATCTGTTGGAATCTAAAGATGTTTACGCGATGTGATAAATTGATTTGCTTATCTTTTCTTTGATCTTCTCAATTTTTCTCCAGCTGGAGTTATCATTAAGCGCTATCCAGCGCCTCTCCTCTGACCTGTAAAACCAGTCCTTATCCTGCTGAAAGTATATCTGAAGTCCTTTTACTTCAAGAATGTTTGTTATTTCATTGCTGTGAGCCCTGGTATCATCAAAATCCGTGGTGGCTCTCTGACCCATTTCACTATAAAGCTTATTCAGCTGCAGAAGAAGTGTGTTTGTGTCTCTTGGCATTGGCTTCACATTTAATCCGATCTTCTTGGCTTCTTCATACAGGATCGGATAACTGTGTGAGGGATATTTTGAATTGAGTATTGTCGCAATTTCGTTTGACTGACATTCATCAGAAATATGACTTGAAAGCAGCTCCTTACATATCATAATTGAAAGTGATTCTGCTCTGTCTACTGCTCCTATGACCAGTGGATGCACATATTCAAAAAGTGATTTATAAGGATTATCAGCATGTACCGACTTTTCTTTCTGCCATAGCTTGATAACCCTGCTTAATTCATCCAGACTTACACTTACACGGTCATTATCCCTGTCTATCGGTGAAAGATCATGCGTTAACGATGTATCGACTGCTGTAAGATAAGCCATTGGACCCATTAGTATCTCATTAGCCCCCAGAGCCATCATTGTCGCTGCCGATGCACACTCTAATGGCACAAGTGCCACTACTTCCTTGCAGTACTTTCTTAACAGGTTCACAATTCTTAGGGATGCCTGCCCATGCCCCCCGTCTGATTTAATGAAAACGAAAATTCTGTTCTGCTTCCCTATCCTTTCAAGTAGCTCAAAAAACGCAACAACATCATTATGACATACCTGTCCTTTGGGATTATTCCAGTAAGTCAGTAGTGTCCCCTGAAGCTGATCTTCAAGTTTTTCAATTAATCCTTGCGTTTTTCCGAATAGTACCGGCGGCTGCTTTATCTTTATCTTCTTAATTTCTTCCATTATCATCCCGTTTTTGACTTAACAACTGTATTATTCTCTCCCTGACTTTCGAAAGTTTGAGAAGTTGTTTTCAGGTCAAAATTTACTGCCCTGATAATGGGATAACTTCAAATTGTTTTTCAGACAGGCAGTGTAAAAAGGAAAACTGCCCCCTTATCTGGCTCTGATTCAACCCAGATCTTCCCTCCGTGCCGCTCAACTATCCTTTTACATACGGCTAACCCAATACCCGTTCCCGGATATTCTGTCCTTGAATGCAGGCGCTGGAAGATCTGGAATATCTTTTCGCTGAATTCTTCTGAAATCCCTATTCCATTGTCCTTTACACGAAAAAGATATTTATTGTCAATTTTCTCTGCAGAGATATCTATTTCGGGACGTGTGCCCGGACGCTTAAATTTTATTGCATTATTTATCAGGTTTTGGAATAACTGCAATATCTGCAGCTCATCACACGTTATTATAGGCAGATTCTTAAAATGTATAAGCGCATCTTCATCTTTTATTGCAAACTCCAGATTCTTAAGTACATTCAAAAGGATTTTATTGGAATCAACTGGCTGGTACTCTTTCCCCTGTGAGGAGATCCTTGAATAGTCCAGAAGTCCCCTTATTAGTAGCTGCATCCTGGAGGCCCCTTCTACTGCAAAATTTATATATTCTGTCGCTGATGGATCAAGCTTCTCCTTGTACCGCTTCTCCAGCAGTTTTGTGTAGCTCGAAACCATCCTTAATGGCTCCTGCAGATCATGCGAGGCAACATAGGCAAATTGTTCCAGTTCTTTGTTGGACCTTTCAAGCTCTTTAACAGCTTCCAGCATTTTCATCTCTGCCTGCCTTTTTTCCTCCAGCTCAATCTCAAGCCTTTCATTCAGGTGGCTTAACTCATCATTCATACCCTTTAGACTTTCTTCACTGTGCTTTATCTCCCTGAAAAGAAGACTGAATGGATTCTTTACACCGCTCTCTATTATAGCTTTATATATCAGGAACGATGATATTATCTTAAAAAAATGCCCGATCTGATTTAACAGGTCATGAGGATGCGTATAAAAAGTAAAGATCATCTCAGTTAAAACCAGAAAACAGGCTGAGAAAACCAAAGAGTAATATATCCCGTGGTCTAGATCATTTCTTCGTCGGACCAGAAGATAAACCGAAATTGCCAAAGTAATACAAATAATATATTCACTTACTATCTTAAATGCCGTCAGACCGCTTCCTTCAATAAAACAGACAGGAAAGTTCTTGAATGAAAATATTGAAAGTATGAGCAAGGCTGCTACAACCGAATAGATCAGGAAAACAGGACTGTAGTTTAATCTCTTTTTTGATATCCCCGCAAAAACGACAAATGAAGCAGCCTGCAGATATCTGGCAGCTATCCATAATTGCGTAGCAAGATTGGTGTCATTTGCAGTAAAGACTGTCATTCCCCTGTAAGCAAGCGTATGCAGCAGATCCAGAAGACCAATAAAAAGATATGAGATCCCCAAAAATGTTAACGAAGAATTCTTCGAAAATTCCCGGGCATTCCAGGCGAGCATGAAAACTGCCCATGCAATTCCAATGCTTATCATCTCAGCCAGTGTATGAAAGATCAGATAACTGTAAGCTTCTGAAACAAATAATAAAATAATGACTGCTGAAGCGAGTATCTTGCTAATATGCTTTTCAAAAAATTCTGAAATGGAATTCATCATATGTGTATTAATTACTATTTATTTCTGTATCCCGGGGCTTTGGTTTCCAAAAGCTAACAAAATAATATTAAAAAATTAAAGTTTCAATCTGCATTTTAATATAATGCCCCGATATTCTTATTTCTAAATATTACTGCAGAATTATCTTTTACCTCATATAAAATATTTTCCTTAATAGTAACCTTTGGGGTTTAAATATACCGGCGAAATGCGTAAGTTGCTCTTTAATTATGGAAATTTTAGTATCATGTTTATCTAGATCCTGGGGCGGGATGGAAATGTTTGCCGTTTCCAGTATCCGGCTCCTTATCGGCCAGGGTGATAAGGTTACACTGCTTTGTATTAAAAACACCCGGTTGGAAAAGGCTGCTAAGGAGCTTCCAGTCAGCACAATAACTCTGGACTCCTCTTCTCCTGGCCTTAAGAACTTACTTAAGACAATTAATCATCTGAAAAATAAGAAATTCGATCTTATTCATTCCCATTTTACCAAAGACCTCTGGCTGATTGTCCCTGCTTTAAGAATACTCGGTGATAATGTGCCGCTTGTTATAACAAAGCATCTGGGATCGCATATAGTCAAGAAAGATGTTCTTCACAGAATTATTTATCAAAGAGTCGATCATGCTGTGGCTATATCAAATGTTATCCGTGATAACCAGCTCGATACTACACCGCTCGACACTGCAAAAGTAAGTGTTATTCATAATTTTGTGGATCTTGATAAGTACAGAACCCACAGCAACCCTGCACAGATCAGAAAAGAACTAAAAATTGATGAATCAGTCACTGTCCTGGGAATTGTTAGCAGGATTACTCCGGGCAAGGGGCATGATGACGTCATCGAGGCAGTCAGCTTACTTAAAGACAAAAATCTGAATTTTAAAATAGTTATCGTCGGCAGCGCTTCTGCTGATGAAATAGACTATGAAGAAAAATTAAAAGAAAGGATCCGGACTCTGGACCTGGAAAAGTACTTTATTTTTACCGGTTTCAGAAAAGATATCCCTGAACTCCTGGCAAGCTTCGATATATTCCTCTTCCCTTCCAGAGCTGAAGCATTCGGACTTTCCCTTGTGGAAGCCATGGCTGCAGGACTCCCTGCTATTGCCTGCTTTTCAGATGGTGTTAAGGATATAGCCGTAAATGATCTGACAGGATTAACTTATAACAGGGATGATATTAAAACATTATCTGAAAATATTTATAAACTTGTCTCCGATAGTAGCTTGAGAGAAAAATTAGCTGTAGGCTCTTACCAGCAGTCCGAAAGGTTTAGCCCTGCACATTTTCAGACAAAAATGAACGGACTCTATAGATCATTAAGGAATAAGATCTAGCTCTGAAGATAATCCTTAATTATCCTGTTGCATTCATTGGGCTTTTCATATTGAAGAAAATGTCCGCAGTTATCTAATAAAACAAGTTTTGAGTCCGGTATGGCAGATGCGCCTGCTTCTGCTGCTGCTTCCGGACTTGATTGTTTATGCAGATATGGATGCGGAATAAGACCATCATTTTTCCCAAACAGAACAAGCGTCTCGCACCTGATCTCTTTAAGCCTTTCATATACAGGCTGATCAAGCATCCCGTAAAATGAGTTTACCACAACCTGGCAGTAATCCGGAAAATTCACTGAGGATCTCATCTTAATGCGGTCCTGTATCATTTTTTCAGCATCTTCAGGCATTGAAAAAAAATTTCTCGTAAAATTAAACCTTATCTGCTCATCATTAACCTGCATAACTGTATTAACAGTGAAATTCCTTTTCAGCCATTCAGCTTCTTCTTCTGAAAATTTCTCAAACCCCGCCGGAGCTATAAGTATCATCTTCGAAACAAGTTCAGGGTATTTTATTGCTGTCATCATGGTTATTTGCCCGCCCATAGAATGACCTGCAAGTATAACATTCGAAAGATTTAATTTATTTATGAATTCAGCAATTACCGCTGCGTAAAACTCAGGTTTGCCTGAATGAACACCTGAACTTGACCTCCCATATCCCGGCAGATCAATGACTATGCATCTGAAGGAATCTTTCAGTTCACTCACGTTTTTATCCCATGCGGGTATGTAACTGCTCAGACCATGGACAAAAACAACCGTCTCATCACCTTCCCCCTCATCTGTATACGTTATAAAAAAACCTGAATCCAGATCTGCTGTTTTTGTTCTTCTGGAATAGTTAAGAAAGGAAAACTGCATCCTGCTTTCGTAATCTTGTATTTCCATTATTATAATCTAAATTTGTTGTTAAAGGGACTGTCTGAAAAGGTCGGATCAGCCCCTTTGTTAAATACTTTATCTTCCTATAAAGTCGGTAACAGTTTTAGTGAATTCTCCCGGCTGCTCTATCATAAGCATGTGCCCGGCATTATCGATTTGATGTATCTGGCTTCCTGCTATCTTCTGATGGCCTGTTTCAAATACATCCGACGGGAATCCGGGATGAAGATATGGATTCGGTATAAGCCCGTCATATCTTCCATATACTATTAATGTGGGAGTCTTTATCCCCTGCAGCTTATCATATGTAGGCTCATCTAGCATTCCGTTAACACACCGGACAACCGTATATGCAAATTCATCAAATTCCTTTGCTTTTGCCATTCGTGTCCGTTCTTCAACCATCCATTCCCATTTCGGATCCCAGCTGTAAAAGTTTGTCGCCAGGTTCCTTCTTATGCCTTCTTCTGTTGTATTCTTTACACCTGAGACCGTCATAACACTGCGCAGCCAGTCCCCTTCACCCTGCTTAAAAGCTTCAATCCCCGCTGGTGAAGCTAGCACAAGCTTTTCAAGATATTCAGGATGCCTTAACGCAAAGGTAATACCAATCTGACCGCCCATGGAATGACCTGCATAAATAAATTTCTTTATGTTCAGTTCATCTGCCAGACGCTTTATCTGATCAGCATAAAAGCTCATATTATAAGGGAATGCACCTTTCTCCGACTTGCCGTATCCCGGCAGGTCAACTGCAATAACTCTGTAATGCTTTGCAAGCTCAGCTATATTATATCTCCAGAATCCTGCATTGCTGGCTAATCCATGTACCAGGATTATTGTCTTGTCTCCCTGGCCTTCGTCTATAAAGGAAATTGCCGGATTATTCATAGCTTTTTTCGTAGTAAATCCATAATCAAAATCTGAAAATTCCAAAGGAGGATTATTCACATACAAGTAACCTGAACAGCCGCTGAATACCAGCACCAGAATTGAAAACAATATTAAGTTCTTTTTCATCTTTCCTCCTAAAACATTAACCAGCTAATTGATGTAAAAATAACCCATGGATCTTTTGGCCTTGTATGATTATATGTAACTGAGGGCGCATTGTAAAAATCACCCAGCTTCAGATATCCGGCACTAAGCCCAATTGTCAAAAATACTTTTAGGTTATATTTAACTTCTGCATTTACTTCTGTCCCCATATAAGATGCTCCCCCTTTCGGAGTAACGTTCGATATTGCTGTTGCAAGTCCAAGCTTCCCATTTAGCTTGTTCGGGATGAAGTCTCTTGAAAGATTCAGAAAAGCACCGGTAACACCCAAACCCATGTTTGATATATCATGTACAGCAGAATAATATCTGTTTACTACCTGCGCATCCGGGAAAAGCAGCAATGCTCTGTGCGAACTGTAAATGCCTGTAGGCGATCCGTAAACGTTTCCCGTAATTACTGAATTAAGAGTCTTGTCTGATACACCATTGTCATCTCCGGTTGTGTAGATCCCTTCAAGTGATATCCTGTCACCGGCTGTCATTCCATATTTGTAAGACAATTGTGCATTGGCAGCCAAACCGAAAATATCTGCAAATTTTTTCCCCTCCATATTCAGACTGACTGTATCAATTGTGCCGAAGTTAGTCATAATAAATCCGTCAGCCCACCACCTGCCGGCCATAAAATCCCGGTTATACGAAGCATGCGTTCCTGCCCAGAAAATATCTGCCTCATATCTCTGTGTCGGGAAATTTGCCCTTACTGCACCATTATATTCTGCTAATGTACTGTTTAAACCCTGTCCGAGTACAGATATGCCTCCTGCACTTTTACCCCGGTCGAATGTGTACCATCCGTCTATACCGGCCTCCAACAGAGGATGGATCCTTGACTCCAGATCGGCCATCCATAATGTTACATCATCATTTTCCTGGATAACATTTTCATATAGCTGAAAATATCCAAGCCTGGCTTGTGTCGTTGGGTTGAGTTTTGTAAAAAAACTGGCCCCTATCCCCTGCGTCCCCC
>JBLNEL010000057.1:0-5423 GCA_050262615.1 Bacillota bacterium | reverse complement strand
GAATAAATCTCTTGCCGGAGCAAAAGTCAGGTATTTACTTCAGTGAAGTTCTTATGAATAGCCGCCCTGTTGAGATCTCAATCATTCAGCCTGAGGTTCCTGGAAAATATGACAGTACTGTTGCAAAAATTGATTTTGAGAAACCTCTTTTACCCGGCGACAGTATTAAATTCCATTTCAAATACAGGCTTCCGATTCCCAAGATGATGAAAAGATTTGGATATGCTGCAGGGAGGAATTTCTTCTTTATTTCTCAGTGGTTTCCAAAGCCGGGGGTCTTTTCGGAAGGGAAATGGATATGCAGCCAATATCACCCTTATACCAACTTTTTTGCAGACTTTGGAAATTACAATGTAAGGCTAACCGTTCCTGCCTCCTACAAAGTTGCAGCTTCAGGTGTACAAAGGGATACGTCAGTTGCAAATGATAAAACCGTATTTCATTTTTACCAGAATGGAGTACATGATTTTGTATGGATGGCAACAGACAATATAGAGAAGACATATTCTGTTTATAAAAGAAAAGATGGGACTCAGGTGCTCATTGAGGCATTTATTCAGCCCGAACATGAAAAATATAAAGGAAGGTTCATAAATGCTGTAAAAAATTCCCTGAAGTTTTTTGAGGATCATATAGGTATCTACCCGTATCAGACACTTACAATAACCGATGTACCCAAGACCAGTTTATCAGGCGGAATGGAATACCCCACGCTTATTACAGTCGGAGCAGAGCTATTTTCTCCGTCTGAAACACTTCAGCCTGAATATGTGACCATACACGAGTTTGTTCACCAGTTTTTCTACGGTATAATTGCCAATAATGAGGTATATGAAGCCTGGCTTGATGAGGGGCTGACCTCATATATTGCGACCAAGATAGCCTATAAATACTATGGACAGCCCTGGGCCAACTTTAAATTATTCGGCTATTATCCTGTATTCGGGATGAATTTGATTTCTTATAATGAGATCCCTGTTGTTTATACGTTAGGTGAATACAGGGTTGAAGAAGGAGCACAAGCACTGGCACGTTACTATCAATCTCCATTGTGTGCTTCAATTTCCGATACCTCATATAAACTTCCTGATGGAATTTCATATGCAATAACCGGCTATAGTAAACCTGAACTGATGCTGCTTTCACTTGAAAGATATCTTGGATTTGATAAAGTCATGGGGATATTGCGGAAGTACTATGAGACTTATAAGTTCAGACATCCAACAGGGGAGGATCTTATAAAGACTATAAAAGAAAACTCAGACAAAGATATTGCCTGGTTTTTCTCAAATCTCTATCAAAGTTCCTCTGTATATGATTACAGTCTCAGATATATAAAACCGACATCAAACGCAAATGAGTATGAAGTATTTGCTGAACGTCTGAGAGACGGGGTTTTTCAGGTTGATATTGCTTTATATACTGAGAAGGATACACTTTATCAGAGCTGGAGCGGGGTAGAGAGATGGAAAAAACTTATCTTTCATACTCCGAATAAAGTCCTTGGGGCTGAAATAGATCCGCTGAGAAAGAACATAATGGATTTAAATTATTCAAATAATTCTTATATAATAAACGAACAGTTTGCCGGGAGTGCCAGTATTGTGCTAAGGTGGCTTTTCTGGATGCAGAATCTTGTTTTACTTTTAGGCAGTGCTGCATGAATTTACAATTAAAAGAAATATTCAGGCAAAGTATATTATTATTATACAGGAACAGCAAGTTCGTCTGGTTGTTCTGGGGAACGAATCTTGCTTTTGGGATAGTGCTCTCATTACCTATTTATTACATGTTAAGTGATCAGCTGCTGCATTCGGCTATGAGCGACAAATTGAATTTTGGTTTGGATTATATCTGGTTTCTGCAGTTTCTTTCACTTTATAAGACAGAGATAGGTGAAATACCATACATTATATATGGGACAGCCGGCATTTACGTACTTATTCAGGTTTTTTATCTGGGCGGTCTTATATCAGTTTTTAATATTGTCAAGAAAAATGAATATGTTGATTTCTTCTATGGCGGAGTAAAATACTGGTACAGGTTTACAAAAGTTTTCCTGCTTTCAATCATATTCTTTGCGCTGGCCTTTAAGGCAAACGATCTTTTAGGGCAGTTTATAAGTCATATGTTTGAAAATCAGGAGAAGATTATCTTTGAATTTATCTTAAGGGCTTCCAGGTATATTCTACTTATTTTCCTTATCGGGCTTGTAACTCTTGTAGGGGATTATATTAAGATCAGTCTTGCTGTTAAAGACAGCAATAAAGTACTTAAAGAGATTTATCCTACGCTTGTTTTCTTAAAAGATAACTTTAACAGGGTCTTTACAGTATTTTTTCTTGTAGCTGTATTAGGGGCTCTAGGTGCAGTTATATATAATATACTTGATGGATTTCTGCCAAAGACCCACTACTTTTACCTGCTTCTCGCCTTTATTCTTCAGCAAATGTTAATTATATTTAGGTTATTAGTTCGGATGCTTTTTTCAGCCACCGAAGTATATTTATTTAAAGATATAAATGCACAAATTGTCCTCACACAGGCAGAGGAAGTAGAGTAGGAGTGATAATGTCCATTTTGCCAATTACCATTTATGGTGATAAAGTACTGAAAGAAAAGACAAGACCGGTAACAGATATAGATTCCAGTTTGATAAAAGTAGTAAAAGATATGTTTGCAACTATGCACAATGCTAATGGCATCGGACTAGCTGCAAATCAGGTTGGAGTTAATAAATCTTTGTTTGTCATTGATATTTCAGACGTAGAAGGTTATGAAAAGATAAAACCTGTGGTGATGATAAACCCCAGGATAGTTCTTCATTCTGATGAAAAAGTCCCTATGGAGGAAGGTTGTTTAAGTGTTCCGACGCTAAGGGCTGAGGTCATCAGGCCTAAGATGATAAAGGTAGTTTATTATGATACTGATATGAAAGAAAACAGTATCGAAGCAGATGAGCTATTTGCAAGAGTTATTCAGCATGAATATGATCATCTTCAGGGCAAATTCTTCACAGACAGGCTGAATGATGAATTAAGGAAAAGAGTTAAGAAAGACCTGATTGAGATAAAGAACCGAAAGGTTGAAGTTGACTATCCTATCACTGAAAAAGAACTGGTATAACGCAGGCAGTAATGAAAATAGTATTTATGGGCACACCGGATTTTGCGATCCCATCTTTAAAGATTCTTCTGGACAATGGTCATCAGGTAGCAGCTGTTGTTACAACTCCTGACAAAGAAAGGGGACGAGGTCAGAAGGTAACATTCACACCGGTTAAAGAATTTGCATTAAGGAATAACATACCAGTACTTCAGCCGGTAATGTTAAAGGATACTGAATTTATCAGCAGGCTGAAAGAGCTTAATGCAGATCTGTTTGTTATTGTTGCATTCAGGATACTTCCCAAGGAGGTATACACAATTCCATCGAAGGGTTCTTTTAATCTTCACGGCAGTCTTCTGCCGAAGTACCGGGGAGCCGCGCCTATCCAATGGGCAATTATTAAGGGGGAAAAAGAAACCGGAGTTACTACGTTCTTTCTGCAGGAGAAGGTTGATACAGGAAATATTATAATTTCAGAAAGACTTCCGATAATGCCTGAAGATAGTTTCGGCAGTCTTCATGATAAAATGAGTGAGCTTGGTGCTTCCGTGGTTCTTAAGACAGTTAAAATGATAGAGGAAGGAAACGTCCCGGTATCTGCTCAGGACGATACAATGGCCTCACCAGCGCCAAAGATTACAAAGGAAACCGCACTTATCGACTGGAACAGACCTGCTATTGAGATCCATAATCTGGTCAGAGGACTTTCTCCTTACCCGGCTGCATATTTTCAGCATAATGGCAAAATCATTAAAGTATATAAATCAGCTATATCAGATAAGATTCTAAAGCCAGGCGAAATTTATCAGACTAAAACTGAAGCCATCGCAGGCACAACTCAGGGCAGCTTAAGTTTACTTGAAGTTCAGCTTGAAGGCAGGAAAAGGATGGGAATAGAGGAATTCCTGAGAGGGTTTAGTTTTATCTGAATTTAGCCTTATCGGAATTTAGTTTCATCGGAATTTAACGCGGTTTTTATTTGTATTCAGGCTGTTTTTCAGGCTGTTTAATGTAAAACCATCCTTTAAGGCATTGATCATAATGTTAGCGCAGGCAAGTGTATCTGAAAGTGCGTCATGGTGATTAAGTGGAATATTAAAACGGCTGCAGACATCGGGCAGTTTTGTAGGAAAAATGTTCCATAACTGCCGGGCAATCTTTACTGTACAAAGGAAATTTACATCAGGCTTTTCTATACGGTAATGCTCACAGCATGCTTTCAGAACAGATGAATCAAAGCTTGAGTTATGTGCAACTGCAAAATCAATTCCTTCCCAGTAGTGACTTATTTTATCCCAGACCTTATCAAAAGCAGGTTCATCTTTTACATCTTTCCATGTAAGTCCATGAATATCAGTAAAAACAAACCAGTTCTGCGGTGGGCGAATAAGATAAGAACGCTGATCTATTATCTGGTTATTTTCCACTAAAACTAAGCCAATTGCACATGCACTATTGCGGTAATAGTTAGCTGTTTCAAAGTCAACTGCAAGAAATTTCATCTTAGATATTTTACCTTACTTATCCCTGATCTGGAAATATGTTTATAAGCACTAAAAATAACAAAAACTTATAAACAACTGGCTAAACTTAAAGATATCGCTATATATTGTCAAAATAATATTTTTTATCTGCTCTTATTTATACTTTTGCTGCCTAATCACAATTAATACTCTGAATGCTTTTATTTCCCAAAATTTCTCCTTATACTGGATCAAATGACATGTTTTCACAGAGGACGAAATGGATTACAGGAACAATGTACTTGAACTTATAGGAAACACACCGCTTGTAAAAATAAACAGAATAAACAGAGGGTTAAAGCCTCTGATACTAGCCAAATTAGAGTCGATGAATCCAGGCGGAAGTATAAAGGACCGCATTGGTATTTCAATGATCGAGGATGCTGAAAAGAAGGGGACCTTAAAGCCCGGGGGAACTATTATAGAGGCTACGAGCGGCAATACAGGTATTGGTCTTGCTCTTGCAGCAGCTGTAAAAGGTTATAAAACAGTGTTTGTATGCACAGATAAAGTAAGCCTTGAAAAAATTAATTACCTGAAAGCTCTGGGGTCCGAGGTAATAGTCGTCTCAAATGCTGTCCGTCATGACAGTCCTGATTATTATGTGACAGTTGCAAAGAAAATTGCTTCAGAGACCTCTAATTCTATTTTTATGTATCAGTATTCTAATCCGGCTAATCCCGAGATCCACTATAAGACCACAGGGCCTGAGCTCTGGAGACAGACCGAGGGCAAGATCACGCATTATGTTACAAACATTGGTACAGGCGGCAACATAAGCGGGACGGGCAG
>JBLNEL010000056.1:0-10977 GCA_050262615.1 Bacillota bacterium | reverse complement strand
TGTTTAAGTCTGCATAATTGGTCCAGGTTTTACTCCCGTCATTAACCTATAATTTTCTGCAATCTCTTGATATTGCGATTAATTTCAATTTTTAATGCTAAAATGTGGTCTTATTTATCATGAACAGATTTGTACTAACCTTTATAATAACTTTTGCTTCGGGTCTTCTATTTGGAAAACAATCAGGAACTATACAGAACCGTATCGATGAAATTCTCCGTACAGTACCATATAGTACTAAATATGGAGTCATGGTCTATAATCCTTTGACAAAAGATACTCTTTATCAAAGGAATATTACTGCCCCAATAAAACCGGCATCCAACACTAAGCTTTTTACAACAGGAGCAGCTTTTTCACTCCTTGGCGGCGATTACCAGCTGTCTACAAAATTATTTACCGAGGATGAGAATATTTCAGACGGCGTTATTAACGGAAACCTGTATATAAAAGGGTTCGGTAACTCGCTTTTTACAGACAGGGATATTGATATCATGGTCAGCCAGCTTATATCGATGGGCATCCGCAGAGTTACTGGTAAGATAATTGGAGATGATTCTTATTTTGATGATATGTATCACAGGCGCGACTGGATCGATGAAGCAACAAACGATGCTCTTCCGCCTGTATCAGCAATCGTGATCAACAGAAACAGAATTCAGTTTAACATAAGTCCGGCTCCAAAAGCCGGCGGAAGAGTCGGGTTTAATTTCACTCCTTACAGCTCACTAATAAAGGTAAGATCCAACGCAAGAACCGGCAGAGGACGCACAAGAATCTCAATTTCACAGAGCTATTCCTCAAATAATTATGAATTTGTAATAAGCGGTACTCTGAAGAGAAAATCACGTGCTATCTGGTATTCTGCAGAAATTAAAAATCCGCCGCTCTTTGCAGCATTTCTTCTTCAGGATAAACTCCAGAGGTCAGGCATCTCTGTTTCACTGAAACCAGGACAGGGAGAAACTCCGGCCAATGTAAATGAACTGACAGCCCGGTCTGTTAGCCTGAGAGAGCTTTCTAAGATAATAAATAAACACAGCGACAATTTCCTTGCCGAATGCCTTTATAAAACGGTTGGAGCTGCTTTCAGCCATAATCAGGGAAATTCATTTTATGCTACCCAGGCTATTTCAGACTTCCTTAACAGAAATAATATCTATTCAGAATCTACAATGATCAACGACGGCTCTGGATTATCACACTCTAACCAGGTTACTGCTGGAGGAATAGTAAGCCTTCTTGAAAAAATTTACTTTAACCCGCTTCTTTTTTCAGATTATTATAACTCCCTTTCAATTGCAGGCGTCGATGGAACACTCAGGAACCGGATGATCGGAACCGCCGCTGAGAATAATTTCCATGGAAAAACAGGAACATTAAACGGCGTAATAGCACTTTCAGGTTATCTGACCGTAAAAGGCAGACCAGATCTGATCGTTAGTATTATCTTCGAATATGAAAAGGGCTCCCCTCACCACTACAGATATCTTGAAGATCAGATAATCGCTTCGCTTGCAGGAACTGAAACATTGGTTCAGAAAGAATTGCCTGAGGATGCTCCCGACCTGGAAAACCAGTAAGCTTAAAAACCAGTAAGCTTAAAAACCAGTATGGGTTCCTTAAATATCTGATTGAAACATGATCAGAGACTGATATATACAGGATTAAAATTGTGACAGACTTAAGATAAAGTCTGGCTTAATGCAAAGCCGGGCTTAAAGCAAAGCGGATTAAAGAATAATGTAAACCTGCAGCTAAAGTAAACCTGCAGCTAAAGTAAACCTGCAGCTAAAATAAGATCTGAGTTAAATAAATAAGACCCATAGTTAGATATAAACTATGGGTCTTTTTTTTGATCTTATCTCAATTAATATCAGGTATAACTTTAAAACAAAAAATCCCGGTACTGGCCGGGATTTTTAATCAAATCTTAATATCTTAATTATTTACTTCTCTGCTGCTGACCTGGTACTGAAGGTGAAGTAGGAACCTGTCTGCCCTTCTGAATAATGCTTTCTCTTGAACCTGCACCTGTCTGACCAGGCAGGAAGAAAAGGTTGATCAAAAGGATTAAAACTACCAGCGATCCGGCTAACCACCAGGTTGATTTACTCAGAAAGTCTGCTGTTCTTCTGGCACCAAACATAGTACCGATACCACTGGCTCCGCCAACGATACCTCCGGCTAAACCGCCGCCTTTACTTGATTGCAACAATACTGCAATTATTAAAAATACAGCTATAATAACTGCAAGAGAAACTAATAATGTATACATCTTTTATCTCCGACAAATTTTGTAGCGGGGGAGGGATTCGAACCCCCGACACATGGATTATGATTCCATTGCTCTAACCTACTGAGCTACCCCGCCAACAATAAAAATTTCAGGTTACTAATATAGACACACCGGAGCGAAATATCAAGTTAAATTGTTACAAGCCGGCATATTTTCTTTTTAGTTTTCTAAATAATATTATGAAAAATGTGCCGTATTACCAGTTAAATCTTTTTCTGAGCAGATAAACAAACACCGGGGCGCCTAAAATAGCTGTAACTGCACCGACTGGTATTTCTGCCGGTGCAATAATTGTCCTTGAGACTGTATCTGTCAGTGTCAGATAAGCCGCACCAATAAAGAATGATGCCGGAATTACTATCCTGTTATCTACACCAAAGATCATCCGGCATAAATGCGGAACCAGAAGTCCTACAAAACCTATTATTCCGCTTACAGAAACAAGTAGCCCGATAAGCAGACTGGTCAATATATAAGTCATATTCTTAAGTGCAGAGGTGTTTATCCCCAGGTGCTGCGCTGTCTCTGTACCTAAAGAAAGTACATTGTACCTGTGAGAATTTAATGAAAGTAAAAAGGATATTGCAACCGATAATGGGAATATCACATAAACTGCCTTCGGATCAGCCAGGGCTAAATGCCCCATAAGCCAGAAGACTGCCGTCCTTAAGGTCTCGTTAAGCATAGTTGTCATCATTAAAATAGAAGCAGAGAAAAATGCGCCAACCATAACTCCGGACAAAAGCAGAACATTTGGTTCAAGCTCACCAAACCGCTTTCCTAAAAGAAAGACCAGAAATATAACGCTTATAGCCCCTCCAAATGAGAAAACCTGAGTAAGGAAAAAGGCAGTTCCGATTAGAAAGGATAAGACCGCACCGAAGGCAGCCCCGCTTGAAATACCCAGTATATAAGGCTCAGCCAGAGGATTCATAAGTATCGCCTGAAATACTGCCCCTGAGACAGAAAGCCCCCCGCCGACTGCTATTGCCAGAAGTACCCGCGGCAGTCTTACCTCATAAATTACCTGTCTGGTCAACTCTGTTGATGCTGCAGAATTAAAGACGAGATCAAACAGATCCTTCAGCGAAATATTCACTGACCCGATTAATAAACCTGCTACGCCAGTCAAAAGGGTCAAAATCGCCAGGGAAACTATTTTAATAATGAAATGATGTCCCTTTAGCCTTTTAGCTGCATCCATAAGTAGTCAATTAGTTCGTTTAATCCGTAATTTGAAGCAGAAGAAAATACAAATATGGGCCTGTCATAATTATTCAGCCTGATTTTTTTTAGCTTCTTTATCTCTTCTTCTTCAATAAGATCTGCTTTGGAAAGAGCTACTATTCTTGTCTTATTGGCCAGAGTCTCACTGTAGCTTGCAAGCTCGTTGGCAAGTGTATCATAATCCTTTTGATAATCTTCAGATGTAACATCAATTAAGAAAAGAAGTATCCTGGTTCTTTCAATATGCCTTAAGAACTGCAATCCAAGACCCTTGCCTGTGTGTGCCCCTTCGATTATTCCGGGAATATCTGCCACTACAAAGCTCTGATAATCCTTATACTGCACAATTCCCAGATTTGGCTCAAGCGTCGTAAACGGATAATCTGCAATTTTAGGTTTTGCTGCCGAAATCACAGAAATCAGTGTTGATTTTCCAGCATTCGGATATCCGACCAGTCCAACGTCTGCAATAAGCTTTAATTCGAGAGTTATTGACATCTCCTCTCCGGGTCTTCCCGGTTCGGCATATCTGGGAGTCTGGTTGGTAGGAGTTGCAAACTTGCTGTTTCCCCTGCCGCCGATGCCTCCTTTAGCTATTACTATCGATTTGCCGTCTGCATCCAGGTCAGCTATTACCTCTTCAGTATCGCTGTCCTTGATCACTGTTCCTACTGGCACCATTATTATTACATCTTTTCCGCTTTTTCCGTCTTTTAGCGAACTTCCCCCTTTATCCCCATCTTCAGCTTTGTACTTTGATTTGTATCTAAAATCAAGCAGCGTCTGAAGGTTATGGTGCGCCTGTATAATAACATCGCCGCCTTTACCGCCATCTCCGCCTGCCGGTCCCCCTTTTGGAACATATTTTTCTCTTCTGAAAGCTATCTGGCCGCTTCCGCCATTGCCTGCTTTGACTTCTATTTCAGCATAATCAATAAACATTCTATTTATACCCGACTTAAATATTTAACTAAATTTTTCTTTATTAATTTTATTCCCTTTGAAGATGGAGACAACTGATTTTTTTCGTAAAGCTGATTAAAAACCCGCTCAGCTTCTGCCATATCCGTGCATCCCGATAAAGCCTCAAAAGTCTGAACTAATTGTTTTATATTGTTATTAAATACTGAACTTATAATTTTATGCATCTCACGCTGTGAGAAATAATCAGAGAGATCTTTCTGCTCACCCTTGCGGCCTGCACCCAAAAGATCTAGTCCAACTCCTGATTCAGCTTCATCTTCTGAGAGATGAGCAAATATAACATCATCTTCAGAAAATTCATCTGTGTCCGAAAGCTTTCCTGCATGTGAAACATTATCAGTTGGCGAAAGTTCTACCTCAACTGATAAATCTTCATCAGATAGATCAATGCCGGCTTCTGTTAAATCGTTAAATGAATTATCATCTTCATCTGCAGTATTATTATCTCTTACCTCAGTAATATCCTGATCTTCAATTTCTGTATTTAATTCATTCTCATTTCCCGGCTTATTAGCTGAGTATTCTTCAATGTCATTTTCAAAAATGTCATTTTCAAAATTCTCACTTTCTGAAAAACTAACTTTTTCAACAGGTATTTCTTCACTGAAATTATTTTCAGTCTTTGATATTTCCGGATTACTATCTTCAGAGAAATTACTTTCCTCTATAGAATTATTTTCTTCAGATAAATTTATTTCTTCTATATCCCTGTCAGCTTTACTGAAATATTCATCCAGCTGCTTCTGCAGGTCGTCAATATCTGTATCTTCCTGACTTATTTCAATCTCACTTAAAGACTCTTCAGTCACTCCTGCTTTTAATAGATCATCCTCAACCAAATTCTCTTTTAGCTTTTCTTTTTCATCTGAATTTTCTTCCTTGGCATCATCTCTTTCTGAAAGGATCTTATCATCTTCAGACGGAAAACCTGCTGCTGCTTCCCAGGTCTCCTCATCCTGTGGCTCTTCAAGAAAAATATATTCCTCAGAACTGTCATCAGAAGAAATCTCAAGCTCTATCTCTTCATTATCATCTGCCTTAACCTCATTTGTCTTAACCTCATCTGCTTTAATTTCATTTGACTTAATATCATCTAAACTGCTGAGAGCTGAATAACTATCTCCGGCATTACTCCCCTCTTTGTAACTGTCCTCTGAGTAATTCTCATCTATATGACTCCCTTCTGAAGTTTCAGGAATATTCAATACTTCATTATCCTCAGCAATCCTATCCTCAGCAATCCTATCCTCTGGCTGGTCATTATCAGGAGCGCTGCTATTAATTGCATTACTTTCAGTTATATCTTCATCCTTCTGTTCTTCAGGAGGATATTTCAGGAGTTCTTCTTCCCTTAACTCATCATCTTGATCCACATTGGGTTCTTTCCTGAATATGCTTAAAGGCTTATCCTGGTTTAAAATTTTATCTATGTAGCTTTCCTTTTTAGCAGCAGGTGTAACTATTGGCGAGTCAAGTATTTGCCTTACCTCAGGTATTTCATAAGTCTGCTTAATCTCAGTTCCGAGCGCACTATGAAGCTTCTCCCAATACTGATCTAACTTCTTTTCCTTCAGGAACAGCTCAAAGACCAGCAGCGGAATCTTTGCTTTATTAAAACTGCCAATATTTGCAAAATCGCCGATTGCTGTCAGAACATTATTAATTAACCCTAAATTATAATTTTCATAGATTTCCCGGTCTGCTTTTACAAGCAGTTCTTCTATCTCATCTTTACTTACATATAACAGTTTTTTCTTTTGAATGTACTTTTCAACCAGTCCCGGAATATAGCTGTAGAAGTATACGTACTTAAGTATCTGAACTACTTCTGTTGCTTTTAGCTGATGATCTTTAGCAAAAATAAGCTTAACTAAAGCCCAGTTAGGCTGAGCCAGATAATTCAACGAAAACGATATGGCATGCAGTACAATATTACCAATATAATCCAGAGAAAACTTTTTGTTTTTTTTAATTTCATTTGCCATTAATGCAAAATACCTGGTAATCTCCTCTCCGGTATAATCGAAATTTGAATTACTGATTATCCTTTGCCTGTCCTCAAAGATCAGATAATCAATTTCAGCTGAAACATATCTGATAATTGCAGGATGCAGATTGGACCCGGCCAGCTGGTCATAGGTAATATATGAACCCAGATGTTTTATCTGGTTCATACTGAAATCATATAGGAACTTTGTTTCCTTCTCGAACATTATAAGTAACCTTCCGTTAACAATTCTGTTAAAATCCAAAGATCTTCATTGAAAACAGGATTCTGGATATCTTTCCCCAATAGTTTTTTTGAATTGTGACAATAAAAAATGATATTAAAAGGCAATATAAGGAAAACCGGGCTAATTTTTATTAAATCCGTGCTTATTTTATCAGCTTAAGCAAAATTTAATGAGCTTTCTATGGAAAAACTGAAGCATTTTCAGTAATGTTATTTTACTCGAAAAGTAAAATAACTTTATTTTTTTCTTCAGTTTTTATCAAATACCTTCAAAAACAGCCGATAATCAGCACTTTTTCAAGTGGCATCTGATTTGACAGTCAGGGGCACAGTTCATAAATTTTTTAGTAAATAAAAACTATCAGACTGAGCAGTAATGTTATACATTTTTATATACCTGGGTATCTTTGGGCTTTGGATGCTTTATGAAATCATTAAGGCACCCAGTGGGTATGAAAATGCAGAAGGCTTTTTCCTGACAGATACTGAAAAAACTGACATCCTCAGAAGCAGCAGTCCGAAAGATAAAAACCTTTCAGAAAAAGATTAAGTCTGTCAAAATAAGCAGCGTTTTTGTGTGAAATTAAAATTTCCCGCCTGCTGAAAAAAAAAGAAGATTTCCAGCAGACGGAAATAGAATGTTCAACAGTTTTTATTATTCACTGATATTGTCGTTTTTATGCTTCGACTTCAATTTCGCTGCAAAGTACTCCCTGTTCATTTTTGCAATATGTAAAACTGAAATTTCCTTTGGACATTCAGCTTCGCAGGCATATGTATTTGTACAGCTTCCAAATCCCATCTCATCCATTACCTTAACCATTGCTTCAACTCTTTCGAACCTTTCGATTCTTCCCTGAGGAAGGTGAGCTAAATGTGAGACTTTGGCCGAAACAAACAGCATTGCTGAAGCATTCTTGCAGGCAGCTACACATGCGCCGCAGCCGATGCAGGCAGCAGCATCCATTGCAGTATTTGCCAGCTCCTTTGAAACCGGGATCGAATTTGCATCAGGCACACCGCCGGTATTTATGGAAATAAACCCGCCTGCCTGCTGAATTTTTTCAAATGCGCTTCTGTCGACAATTAAATCCTTTATCACCGGGAAGGCTTTGGCTCTCCAGGGTTCTACTACAATTGTTTCCCCGTCTTTAAAATGCCTCATGTGCAGCTGACAGGTAGTTGTGCCTCTTATAGGTCCATGCGGCCTTCCGTTAATTACCAGTCCGCATGCACCGCAGATACCCTCACGGCAATCATGATCGAAGGCAACCGGATCCTCGTTTTTTCTCTGGAGCTCCTCGTTTAAGATATCAAGCATCTCAAGAAATGATGCGTCAGTTGATATATTTGATAATTTATATGTTTCAAATTTCCCAACTGAAGTTCTGTTTGCCTGACGCCAGATTTTCAAAGTTAAATTCAAATTTCCGCTCATATTATTTGTAGCTCCTTTGCGTTGGTTTCACATTTTCAAAAACAAGGTTTTCTTTATGCAATGTCCAATCGCCTGCCTGATTGAACTCCCAGGCAGCAACATAAGCAAAATTTTCATCGTCGCGCCTTGCTTCATTTTCCTCTGTCTGATATTCTTCCCTGAAATGACCGCCGCATGATTCATTGCGGTGCAATGCATCCCGGGCCATCAATTCACCAAGTTCAAGATAATCGGCAACCCTGCCTGCACGTTCCAGCGTCTGATTCAAATCACCGGCTGCACCGGTAACGTTTACATTCTTCCAGAACTCCTCACGCAGCCTTCCGATCTCTTTGATTGCTATATTTAAACCTTCAGCATTTCTCGCCATGCCGACATTATCCCACATTACTTTTCCAAGCTCTCTGTGGATCTCATCGACTGTCTTCTTTCCTTTAACTGAAAGAAGCCTGTCAACCATTTTCCTTATATTCTCCTCTGAATCCTTGAAGGCAGCATTATCTGTATTTACCGCAGTAAACTTTGTGCCTGCCAGGTAATTACCTAATGTATAAGGAATTACAAAATATCCGTCGGCTAATCCCTGCATCAATGCACTTGCACCAAGCCTGTTGGCACCGTGGTCTGAGAAATTGGCTTCACCTAAGACAAATAAACCGGGTATGGTGCTCATCAGATTATAATCAACCCATAGCCCGCCCATTGTGTAATGAATTGCCGGATAAATTCTCATTGGTACCTGATACGGATCTTCATTTGTGATCATCTGGTACATCTGGAAAAGGTTGCCGTATTTTTCATCAATGGCCTTTTTGCCTAGTCTCTTTATGGCATCGGCAAAATCAAGATAAACCGCCAGACCTGTTTCACCTACTCCCTTGCCTGCGTCACATTGCTCTTTTGCATTTCTTGAAGCTACATCGCGAGGTACAAGGTTTCCGAACGATGGATATTTCCTTTCAAGGAAATAATCCCTTTCCTCCTCAGGTATCTGGTTAGCCGGACGCTTATCGCCTGCTTTCTTTGGTACCCATACTCGCCCGTCATTTCTTAAACTTTCACTCATAAGCGTAAGCTTCGACTGATATTCGCCATGAACAGGTATGCAGGTCGGATGTATCTGAGTAAAACATGGATTTCCAAACAACGCGCCTTTTTTATGTGCTCGCCATATAGCTGTTGCATTTGAGTTCATGGCATTTGTCGACAGGAAGTAAACATTGCCGTAACCGCCTGTGGCAAGTATTACAGCATGAGCCGAATACCTTTCTATTTCGCCTGTTATAAGGTTCCTTACAACAATACCTCTTGCGTGGCCATCAACTACGATCAGATCAAGCATTTCGCGCCTTGGAAACATCTTTATTTTTCCAAGTCCGATCTGCCTGTTAAGAGCACTGTAGGCGCCTAAAAGAAGCTGCTGCCCGGTCTGACCGCGGGCATAAAATGTCCTTGAAACCTGAGCTCCTCCAAACGACCGGTTGTCAAGCAGACCACCATATTCCCTTGCAAAAGGCACTCCCTGTGCAACACACTGGTCGATAATATTATTACTTACTTCGGCCAGCCTGTAAACATTCGCCTCACGGGCACGGTAGTCGCCGCCTTTAATAGTATCGTAAAACAAACGGTAAATGCTGTCACCGTCATTCTGATAATTTTTTGCTGCATTTATCCCCCCCTGGGCTGCAATCGAGTGAGCACGGCGCGGACTGTCCTGATAGCAAAATGACTTAACATTATATCCTAATTCTGCCAGCGTTGCTGCGGCCGATGCACCTGCAAGACCTGTCCCTACTACTATTACTTCATATTTTCTTTTGTTTGCAGGATTAACAAGTTTCATATTAAACTTGTGGCTGGTCCATTTTTCCTGCAGATTTCCGGCAGGTACCTTCGAATCTAAAGTTATCATTATTATTTACCTCCCATAAATGAAATAAAAGTAGATAGGAAACGACGCAAACCCTAAAGCAATTACAACTGCATAAATTCTGCCGAATATTACAATAAACGGCCTGTATTTGGGATGATTTAATCCCAGGCTCTGGAATGCGCTTTGGAATCCATGATAAAGATGAAAGCCCAGAAGAAATACAGATACCAGATATATGGCCGAATACAGCGGATCTTTGAATGTAGCCACAACTATCCCATACATGTTAGGCTCGCCGGTAGTTCCATAGTGGTACGAATACCAGAACTGCTGAATGTGTACTACAAGAAAGAAAAATACTATGCTTGCAGTAAGCCACATTGTTCTGGAAGCTACTGTGCTCTGTGGATCAGCAGGTTTTACAGCATACCGGTTTGGACGTGCACTCCAGTTCTCAATTGTCAGCTTTATACCATCATATATATGAATAATAAAACCTAAGAGCAGAATTACTTCCACAACATGTATCAGATACTTAAATTTTGACTCGGTCAGTGCTGAAACATAATTGTTAAAAGGTTCTTGCCCGGCATAAAGAAAAGTGTTTCCAAACAGGTGCACTACAAGGTAAATTACCAGGAATAGCCCCGAAAGAGCCATTATGTACTTTTTTCCCAGTGATGAGCTGATGGCACGTGTAAACCACCCCATTAAGTTCCTCCTTTATTGAAGATCAAATGTCCCGGGAAAATTGCTTTTTCCGGTAAAAATGATGAATTATCAACATTTTAATTTATTCGATAAAATAAAGCTAAAATTTAATAATTTCAAAAATAAATTAATTTACGTTTAAAATAATGCGGCCTTTCAAATAGATAAAAGTATTTACCCCTGGCAGGAGCAGTTAATGCTTCAGTCGG
>JBLNEL010000055.1:0-3129 GCA_050262615.1 Bacillota bacterium | reverse complement strand
AGTGCAGCAGATCGCACGGTCTGCTGAAGACTTAAACAGATTAACCCTAAACCTGCAGGAATTAACAGGACGCTTTAGGATCAGTAAAGCGTCAGACTCAGAAATTCATGCAGGTAACCTGTCACACAGAAGAGAAACTTCAAGGTATATTACTGCATAGCATTATGAGATACAGGATGGTCCGGTGGGGAGGGGATCATCCTGTTCTCTTTTGCTGATTGGCTGTATTTTATACTCCTCCCAAAATCCAACTCGTTATCTAAAGCTTTTATAATAAATCACTTTACCGCAGTTATCATTCTTCTACCGTCTTCAGACATTCTTCCATATCATACAACAGATCATCAGCGTTTTCCAGCCCGATTGCAAGCCTGATACCCCCAGGATCAATTCCTTTTTGCTGCAGCTCTTCCGCCGGAACAACTGAATGTGTCATTGAGGCCGGATGCTCTATTAATGTGCGCGTATGACCCAGGCTTACTGCAAGTGTCATTGTATATGCATGCTCAGCCAGATAGTTCATAAACTTTCTCCCCTTTTCCCTGCTCTCATCAGGAGAATTTCCTTTTAGAACAAAATATATAAGGCTCCCTGGAGCAAAATTACCGTTGAAGTCCTTCATCTGCTTTCTGGCTAAATTATAAAATCTGTTCCCCGGCAAACCTGGATAATTGACCATTGCAACTTTGGGATGATTGTCTAGGTATTCAGCCATTCTTTGTGCTGTCTTTATCTGCTGCCGCTGCCTTACGGCTAGCGAAGGGAGTCCATAGGTGAGTATTGCCCAGGCACTTTTTGTGTTAAGAACTCCTCCGAAATCCTTTCTGTAAAGCAGCAGAAGATCCCGGAATTGTTTTCTTCCGATGACAACTCCTCCCATGTCTGTTCCAAATCCGCCAATACCTTTGGTAAGTGAGTGTATTACAAAATCAGCCCCCAATTCTATTGGCCGCTGACAGAATGGAGTTGAAAATGTATTGTCAACAATAACCCTTATCTGATTATCCTCAGACCTTGATTTGTTAAGCTCGTGAACAACTTCTGAAATAGCTTCAATGTCAACTAAGACCAGATTAGGATTTGCCGGACTCTCAAAATAAACTGCTCTGGTATCCTCTGTAACTGCTCTTAGAACGTTTTCAGGATCTGAAAGATCTATGTAGTTAGTCTTAATATTATACCGGGGATACCAGTTGTTCAGTAGAGAAATTGTGCAACCATAGAGCGTATTATGCGCAATTATTTCATCCCCAGACGTGGTGAGTATTCCCAGTACCCCGCTGACAGCACCCATACCGGTAGCAAACGTAATTGCCATCTCCCCTTTTTCAACATAGGCCAGGTTCTCCTCCAAAATATCCTTATTCGGTTCACCCAGCCTGTCATAAATATAGATCGGGGTTTCATCTTCTCTCATACCGGGAGTGTTTGCAAAACTGATGAAACCCTGTGCCCCACGTTCAACTGAATCTAATCTAAATGTCGTAGAGGATGAAATTGGTGAGACAACATGATGCGAATAATCCCATTTTGTAGTAATGTTTTTCCCATAGATCAGATGAGTATCCATCGAATATTTGGTATCATCAACTTCCTTGCGGAGCTGATTTGAATTAACTTCAGAAGCCATATAACCTCCAGTTAACTTATATGTATAAACCTGAATACCTGCCAGGAAATCAATTACTCTTTTCTGCTATATGACTTTATCCTGTCTGCCTCTTTTTCAAACATTTTATGCCTTAAGTGCCCTTTCAATATCTTCTATCAAATCTTCGACATCTTCAATACCAACTGACAATCTTATAAGACTCTCTGTAAGTCCAAATCTTGCCTTCGCCTCTTTTGGAACTGAAGCATGTGTCATTGTTGAAGGATGGCATACAAGGCTCTCCACGCCGCCTAAACTTTCGGCCAGGGTAAAGATCTTTAGGTTTTTTAAGAGCTTCCTCGTTTTTTCTACGTCACCTGTATCAGCTGAAACCATGCCGCCGAAACCTGTCATCTGCTTTTTTGCCAGCTCATGCTGAGGATGCTCAGGTAACCCCGGATATATGACCTTTTCAAAAAGCTTTGACTTCGAAAGATGTTCAGCTATTGTCTGTGCATTTTTACTGTGACGTTCCATTCTTACTGCAAGAGTTTTTGTAGAACGCAATGTCAGCCAGCAGTCAAATGGAGACGGAACTCCGCCGGTCGCATTCTGAATATATCTTAGTCTTTTATGAATATTTTCATCACTTGTCACAATTATGCCCCCAATAACATCACTATGCCCACCAATATACTTAGTTGAACTGTGTAAGACAATATCAATTCCGAGTGTAAGCGGCTTCTGAAAATATGGGCTCATAAATGTATTGTCTACAACACTAATTAGACTGTGGGCCTTACAAATCTTGGAAGCTCCTGCCAGATCGGTCAAAACTAGCATAGGATTCGTAGGTGTCTCAAGAAAGACCATCTTAGTATTTTTTTTGATTGCCTTTTCAATATTTGTAATGTTAGTTGCATCAACCCAGGAGAATTCTATTCCATAATCCTTCATAACCAGTTCGAATAACCTGTAGGTCCCGCCATATACGTTGTCTGAGGCAATTACATGATCACCTGCCTTTACAAGGCTCATCAGTGCATGCTCTGCTGCTAGTCCTGATGAAAATGCAAGTCCGTATTTCCCTTTTTCCAAAGCTGCCAGATTTTTTTCCAGAGCTTCCCGCGTAAAATTCTGAGTGCGGCCATACTCGTATCCCTTATGCTTGCCTAGTTCTTCCTGAGCATATGTTGAGGTAAGATAGACCGGTGTAATTACTGCGCCGGTTGTCGGATCAGGTATTTGTCCTGCGTGTATAGCATCGGTTGAAAATCCCATATTGATTCCTTATTAAAAAATTAGTGACTATTCTGAAGTGCCTTAAAAATATACCATTTACTTAATAATTGCTCAATTATATCATAAAAGATTTTTGTCTTTTTTAACTTTATCATCTTTTTAATTTTCTTTTCTTTTTTAGTTTTCTTTTCACTTTAATTGGCTTTTACAGCTGTTTATTTTTACAGGTATTAAGGATAATAAAAGCTATTTATTATAGCTGTCTGTATATTCTATCAGATCATATCGTGTAATAA
>JBLNEL010000054.1:0-9316 GCA_050262615.1 Bacillota bacterium | reverse complement strand
GCAGCTGGCTTTCGTCGGCAAAAATGCTGGTGCAAAGGATATTGAAAAGGATCTTTCTAAATGGCTCGATACTCTTGTAGCTGATTTCCCAAATGCTCCGGAATCGGTAATCGCTGAAAGGCCTCTTCGCTCTTATCAGCTGCATGTTGAAGAACTTCCCGAACGTCCGGGCTTCTTCCAGATAAGCGCAGAATTCAGGCCTCACATTGCAATAACCGGAATGGATATTAACCTGAGACTGATTGCTTATCATTCAGCACAGGAATCTTAAAACTGCTGATCTTAATAAAGACAACAATCCTAATCAACTAGCTCATAAATATATACACTAAATAAATCAATTAATTTAATAACTAAGGGAGGTTCATTATGGCTGTTAAAGGTGAGATACTATTTAAGAATAACGAAGGCACTGAACTAAAAGGACCCAGAGAAAATAAAACAAGCCTTGTCTATGAATTCAATCATGAGGTCTACCTTCCATATGAAAAAGAGGAGAACAAAATACAAGGATCTAGAAAAATAACAGTTTTCGAAATTGTTAAGGGGATAGATGAACTTACTCCTCAGCTCTACCAGATAGTAAGTAAAGGACAATTGTGCACAGAAATTGTCGTTACATTGTATAAGATCGGGGCTGAGACCGGTGATGAGGTACCATATTTTAATTACACTCTTAAACAGGCGAAAATTGTTTCTGTAAAGGACTGGATGCCGCCTACTTATGATAGCAATTATGAGGATGTAGGTCATTTGGAAAGAGTGAAAATGCTGGCAAGGGAATTTAACTGGAAGTTCCTTGACGGCGGCATTGAATATTCCGAAACTGCCTTCTGATATCTTTTTCGTTTTCTTCTTGCAGTTTCATAAAAAGGCAAAAGTAAAATGACTTACTAAAGAAAATATAACTTCCCAAAAGTATACTATCTGATAAAATATATTTTCCTCCTTTACCTTTGCCTTTACTTTAACCTTTGTTTTCAACAGGAGTAGCATTAGTGAATAATCTTAGTTTATATGATCTGCTTGTAGGCCAGTTCGTAAGTGAAACAAATAACCCGGATAACATAGACCCGGATAACTTTGACCGTATGACTGAGGATCAGAAACTGCGCAGCAGCATTATTGAAAATCTTAGGATGGTTCTTTCTGCCAGGCAGGGTTCTGTACAGCACTTACCCGATTTTGGTATGCCTGATATTCTTCAAATGTATTTTGAGTCAGGCAATACGATTGACCCAATTAAAAAGGAACTGCGTGATGTTATTTTGAAATACGAACCACGTATTAGTGATGTCCAGGTTCAAAAATCAGATTTCGATCAGGAATCTATGAGAATATCTATTAAGATTATAGCTTCAATTAAAGATAACATGAATAAAGAAGTATTGCTTACAGAATTCTCTACAACCGGCTGGACTAAGGTAATCTTTGAAAAGGACCTGAAATAGAATTGGTATTAATATGAGCTCTGATAAATATTTTGAACGCGAGTATAACTTTCTGCAAAATTCCGGTGAGGAGTTTAGCAAAAAACATCCTACTCTTGGTTCAAAGCTTCATATGAGCGAGCGTGAAAGAAAAGATCCCTTTGTGGAACGGCTCTTTGAAGGTTTTGCATTTTTAGCAGGTAGAATTCATGAAAGACTCGATGATGAATTCCCTGAAATAGCCGGCGGAATGCTTGAGATCTTATTCCCAAGCCTGTTACGCCCATTCCCTTCATGCTCAATCCTTCAGGCTAAACATAAACAAGGCGCAATTTCTGCTCCGGTTATGATTAAAAAAGGAAGCGAAATCCAGACTCCGTCTGGTAAGTACAGAGTTAAATATAAGGTAATTTCCGGTCCGCAGGAAAAAAACAGGATTACTGAAAAAGAAGAACCTGCAGAGTTTATATTCAGAACGACTCAGGATCTGGTGGTTCGTCCGCTTAGATTAGAGGAAATAAGAACTGAAGAATCTCAGATGGGAAATTCTTCGCTAATACTAAAACTGCAGCCTGATAGAAATATTACTTTTGATTCTCTTGATATGAATAACTTTCAATTATATCTTTATGGTTCTGCTTCAATTAAATATAACCTGCTTCTATATTTGACAAAATATGTTATTAACGTATCAGTCCGTGAACTTATTAACAGCAGATCTGAGTATCAGAAAATAAACGATGTCTTTATAGGAATTCCTGAACTCTTGGATAATAATCCTCTTACAGATGATGATTCGGTGGAGAATTGTTCGATACTCCCTTACTCAAAACAAACATTTCAGGGCTTTAGACTTATTCAGGAATATTTTGCTTATCCTGAAAAGTTCTTCTTTATTAATATAAAAGGACTGGATAAATTTAAATCTTTCGGAGAATCTTATAGTTTCGAGATAAAAATAGATTTCGATAAACGGCTTCCACGAGATAAAATACCTGGCCTTAATAATATAATGCTTCATTGTACACCTATTGTAAATTTATTTACCCGCTCAACTGAAGAAGTGATCGTAAACCAGAGAATGCCGGAATATTATATCATTCCCGACCTTGACAGGCGTAAAAGCAAGGAAATATATTCTGTCGATAAAGTAAACGGAATAAGCGAAAATAAACTGGAGCAATATAAATATGTTCCTATTACTTCGCATGATATTCTTGATAGTAGTGACCCTGAATATAATTTTAAGAGGTTTTATTCGGTTTTCAGAAGAATCAGACAAAGTGATATGTCTGAAATGTTTATTCGTCTCTTTGGACCAAGTATGGATCAGGAGCTGTTTCCCAAAGAAACTTTAAGTATTGAGGCTACCTTGTCCAATGGTTTTCTTCCTGCAGCTTACCTTGAAGCCGGTTCAATAAATGAGCCATTGAATTTCCCTGTTGGTATCGAAGCCACAAATATTACTGTACCGGGAGAGGTTCTGGAAACTCCTCAGAGGCAAAATTATCTATGGTATTTAATTGCTCATTTGTCCTTAAGTTATTCAACTCTGGCTGACACAGATGCACTAAAAAACATTCTTAATCTTTATAATTGGTCACAATCACATATCCATCCTAATAAGAAAAGAATTGAAGGCATTACAAAAGTTCATGAGCCAAAAGTAGTAAGCAAAATGTATAAACAGGCTTTGATCAGAGGAATTGAGTTCCATATTGAAGTCGATCCCAAGGAATATGAGCAAGGGGAAGGTGATATTTATCTGATGGGACTTGTCTTAAGTAAATTCCTCTCTCAGTACGTTACAATTAATTCATATGTTATTCTAAAAATATCTGAAACAGGAACCGGAAGGCAATATTCATGGGATCCGAAAATAGGCGAAATACTACAGGTATAATCGGGGATCTTCTAAAAGAAGGCCCTTCATATAATGTCTGGCAAGCCATCTGGTTAGGTGAAAATATTACAAAACTAACTCACCCTTTAAGAAAAGAATATCTGCTGGACCAGGAAGGATTAAAATTTCGCCCATATGAAAAATATGAGTATCCGCCAAAAGACATAAATTCCATCTGCTATGAAAATGAGGAGATGACTTTCATTCTAACCTTTATGGGACTATACGGTGTTAACTCTCCGCTGCCAAGATGCTATCATGACCAGGTTGCAATGCAGCAGCGCCTTTTGGGCAAGGGTGAAGTGCCGCTACAGAACTTTCTTGATATCTTTAATAATCGTTTTTACTGGCTTTATTACCAGTCGTGGAAAAAATACAAGTTTTATCTTTTTCT
The DNA here is from genome assembly GCA_050262615.1 of Bacillota bacterium. Lineage (GTDB taxonomy): Bacteria > Bacteroidota > Ignavibacteria > Ignavibacteriales > SURF-24 > JAUZPB01. The sequence goes on along the minus strand of JBLNEL010000054.1, from coordinate 5,589 downwards.
CAATGAGGATTCCGAAGGAAAAATTACAGGCAGAATTAACTCTTTTATGGGGAGGAGCTTAGTCCCAAAGCAAAAAGAATCCACAATATCGGACTATATATTATTAAAGTTTTCCGGAATATTCAGTCAGCGTGTTAGAAATAAAGCAGGATTGAAAATATTACTGGCCTATATTTTCCCAAAATTCAACCTGAAAATCCATGAGTTCGTACCTCATTGGGTAGAACTATCGGATATCCCCTCTGTTGGCAACAGGGAAAATCAACTGGGAATTACCAGCTTCATCGGCAGGTCAACTCTTATTTATACAAGCAGGATCAAAATAGAATTCGATTCAATTTCCTTTGAGGATTATCTTGAATTCTTACCGGGTCATTTAAATTCAAGGCGTCTTATCGAGTTATTAAGGCTGTATTTAAACGACGGATTGGAATTTGATTTCGAATTTGTAATTAGTTCTGAAACTATAACATCTGTTATGTGGGATGATGAGAGATTAAAACTTGGCAGTACTCTCTGGCTTGGTAAACCTCAACCGGAATTTGTTAGAGTTACTATTCCTTATGAGGAGCTAAAAACATAATTTAGTTAAACAGGAGATTAAAATGCAAAGTCAGGATTTAAAATCACTTCTGTTGAAATTGAATAACCACTTGGTTAGAAACCTTGACACAGCAACTGGTCTTGGAATTAAACGCAACCACTATGAAATTACTTTTGAACATTTATTGAGCGCACTGCTTGAAGATGGTCAGGGGGATATTCCTCTGATCTTAAAGTATTATGCAGTAGATGCCGGCGATGTACAGGCAAGAATAAATAAAAATCTTCAGGAATTGGAGACTGGAAATTCAGGTAAACCAAAACTCTCTCCGCTGCTTACTGAAATGCTTCAGCAGGCATGGATAACAAGCTCGGTTCATCACCACGAGTCAAAAATCAGATCAGGTGCGCTTTTTGAAGTTTTTATTTCCTCTGAAATGGTGATAAGCAGCAGAATGATGGACATCTTTTCATCTATTAAACAGGAAGAGCTTAGAACTGAATTCTATAATATAGTTAAAGGCTCGGCTGAAGATGCTGCTGTTTCTACAGAAATGCTTTCAAAAGAAGAAGCCAGAGAATTACCGGCCGGTACAACTGTGCTTGATCTTTATACAGCAAATCTTACAGCTGCCGCAAAGGAAGGTAAGATTGATCCTATTTTAGGCCGTGATGAAGAAATTATTCAGGTAATTGAAGTACTCTGCAGAAGAAAAAAATCGAATCCAATACTCCTGGGCGAACCTGGTGTAGGAAAAACAGCACTCGTTGAAGGCCTCGCACTTAAAATTGCAGCTGATGAAGTTCCCGATATCCTTAAAAATAACCAGATCTATTCTCTTGATATGGGATCACTTCAGGCTGGAACAAAAATGCGCGGCGAATTTGAACAGCGCCTGAAGGCTGTAATTAACGAGATTTCTAACTCTGCAAAACCTTCAATATTATTTATTGATGAAGCTCATACACTGATTGGTGCCGGTGCCTCAGCTGGTGGTGGTGATGCAGCTAATCTCTTAAAACCTGCTCTTGCAAGGGGTACTTTCCGTGCAATTGCTGCAACAACTTATCTCGAATACAATAAATATTTCGCTAAAGATGCTGCACTAGAACGAAGGTTTCAGCCAATTCATGTCGGAGAACCTGATAATGAGAAAGCAATACTTATGCTGAGAGGTATTAAAAATAAATATGAAGCATATCATGGCATTCATATTACAGATGAAGCCCTTGAGGCTGCTGTAAAACTTTCAAGAAGATATCTTGCAGGCAGACAGCTGCCCGATAAAGCAGTCGACCTGCTCGATACCGCTGCTACAAGAGTAAAAATGTCGCTTACCAGTAAACCCCCAAAACTTGAGCTACTTATCAGCAGCTTTAAATCCCTTGAGCTATCTATAAATTCTCAGCAGAAAGATTATGATCTTGAACTGATAGAAAATAAAGAAGTTTTGGCTGAACTGAAGGATAAAAAAATAAAATTAGAATCTGAAATAAAAGAGCATGAAGATAGATGGACAAAAGAAAGCGAACTTACAAGAAAGCTTATGGATCTGAGAATGAAAAAGTTTTCTTCAGGCAATGGACAGTCTCAAGTATCTAATTCTGTAAAATCTGACATAGATAGCCTTTCTATTCAGGATGAAATTGCAAAATTAAAGGAAATGCTTAGTCCCCTTCAGAAAGGAAACCCGCAGGTATTTGCTGAAGTCACCGCAAATACTGTTGCTGAAGTGATTGAAGCATGGACAGGCATTAAAGTTAGTAATATGACCCGTGATGAAATGACAACACTTCTTCAGCTTGAAGATGAATTAAAGAAAAGAATCGTTGGACAGGATCATGCTGTTAAGCAGATAGCTGATGTTATAAGAGGGTCGAAAGTTGGTATTAAAAAGGAAGATAGCCCAAATGGTGTTTTTCTTCTCGTTGGCCCAAGCGGAGTCGGAAAAACTGAGCTGGCCCGTGCAGTGGCTGAAGCTTTGTTTGGTGACGAAAGATTTATGGTAACACTGAATATGACTGAATATCAAAATGAATATAATACTTCAAGACTTATTGGCGCAGATCCCGGACTTGTTGGTTATGGTGAAGGAGGCGCTTTAAGTGAACCTGTAAGACGGCGCCCTTACTGCGTTGTACTTCTGGATGAAATTGAAAAAGCGAATGCATCAGTAATCGATCTTTTTATGCAGGTTTTTGACCGCGGCATGCTCCAGGATGCTGATAGAAGAAATATTGATTTTACAAATACAACCATTTTTATGACTTCAAATCTAGCCTCAGATATTCTATTTGAAAAATATAATGAAGGAGTTACCTCCCCGGATGAATTGCTTGAAGTACTCCGCCCTTATATGAATCAGTATTTCAGACCTGAATTCCTTGGAAGGGTTAAACCAATTGTATTCTTACCATTAAATGCAGAGGTGATGAAGCCGATCGTTAAATTAAAACTGGACAAAATTGCCAGAAGGCTTTCGGAAAATCAGAAATTGGAAGTAGAATTTTCAGAGCCTGTATTAGACGATATTGTCGCATCCTGTACAAGATCTGAAACCGGCGCAAGAAATATTGATGCAATTGTCGACAGGAAATTAGCTCCTGAAATATCCTCTCAGCTCCTAAGTTTCATGGCCGAAGGTAAAAATCCAGAAAAGCTTACAGTCTCAAAAGGTGAAAATGATTCCTTTGTATATAATTTTTCCTAAAAGTATCTATTAGTCCCATTAAGCCCGCCTGCCGTCATGGTTGGCAGGTCCGCCTGCCATACCGGTAGGCATAAATATATAAACAGTACTCACTTTGAACATAAGGGCATTTGTGATGAATTACCAGTATAACTTACCATACTATGAACTTCAGTTTTCTTCCCTGGCTGAGGATGCTGTACATGTGCTTTCCTTTGAAGCTGATGAAGAAATTTCGAATATATTTGAATACCGTATTAAGCTCATCTCAGATGATCCGGAATTGGATGCTTCGAAAATACTCAACCAGCCTGCTACTTTTATACTGAACCGAGGGGATGAAGATCCCGTTAAGATCAATGGCATTATCTCTAACTTTGAACAATACGGTAGAAATCCTGATTATGTGTTCTATAGTGCTGTTCTAGTTCCGCGCTTATGGCGACTTAATCTGGTCTTTCAGAATGAAGTATATCAGCATATGGATATTAAGCAAATCATAGAAACTGTTCTTTCAAAGGTCGGTTTATCTGGAAAGGATTATAAAATTGACCTGAAACATAAATATCCTAAAATGGAATACATAGTTCAGTATAGAGAAACAAGTTTTAACTTCTTAAATCGAAGGCTTGAGCATTTTGGCATATATTATTATTTCGAACATCAGAGTGATAACGATATAATTGTCTTCACTGATTCAAATACCCTGCTTCCTTCTGTTGATACTTCAATTGGATACAACATAAATAAAGATCCTTTGAGCGATAACGAATCAATCTCGGAAATTATGTGCCGGGAGCAGGTAGTAACAGGCCTTGTTCAGCTGAAAGATTATAATTACTTATTCCCAGAAAAACAGCTTATGGCTCAAAGTCAGATTGATACCAATCAGCCAGGACTTTATTATGATTTTGGTGATAATTTTACAAACGAAAAAGATGCTGAATATCTGGCAAAGGTAAGAAACCAGGAATTTTTAAGTTATAAGAAAAGATTTTTCGGAGTAAGTGATTCCAGACTCTTCCGCGTGGGTTATAAGTTTAAGATGGAGCTGCATTACCGCGATGACTGGAATTCAGAATATCTGCTTACAAAAATTAAATTCTCAGGAACACAGCAAAGTCTTTTTGCACTGCTTCCTCATACGGGTGATGTGAAGTCCACATTTGAAAATCATTTTGAAGCTATACCATCCGAGATTGAATTCAGACCTCCTCGAAGAACTCCAATTCCAAAAATTACCGGAGTTATGAGTGCTGTTATTGAATCCGGTTCCGGTGATCAGTACGCATTTATTGATGACCATGGCCGCTACAGGATGAAACTACTGTTCGATATAAGTGATAAATCAAACGGACAGGCTTCATGCCCTATCAGACTGTCACAGCCCTATTCAGGACCCGGTTATGGCATTCATTTCCCTAATCATGCAAAAACTGAGGTGCTTTGGGCTTGTATCGATGGTGATGTCGACCGTCCTATGGGAATTGGCACTGTCCCTAATCCTTCAAATGCTTCTCCTTCTGCGAGCGGGAATAAAGCACAGAGCGTTATACGTACGGCAGGTCAGAATGAACTTACTATGGATGATACAAAAGGTAGTGAAAATATTTTCATCAATGCTACCAAGGATTGGACAATTGCCGTTGCAAATGATAAGAAACAAAAAATCGGACATGATGAGAATACTTCAGTCGGAAATAACAGAACTACTCAGATTGATAATAATGAAACTTTGAATGTTGCCAGCAATGAGACAATTTCAGTTGGAGGCAATCGTGACAAGTCAGTTTCAGGCAATCAATCAGAAAAGGTTTCCGGAAATAAATCCATCAAAGTAGATGGTAATCATGACGAAAATATTTCAGGTAATATGAACCAGTCAGTCGATCAGAATAAAAATGAAACTATTTCTGCAGATAAACAAATGAAGATCGGAGGAAGCTATAATGTTGATGTAGGTTCCGATATGAAAGAAACAGTTGGCTCCAGTAAAACAGTAAATGTAAGCGGTAATATTTCGGAGAGTTCCGATCAAAGTATTTCTGTTAAAGCCGGCTTGAATTATAGCGGAGAGGCAACAATAGATTATTCAGCGCAATCCGGCGGAAAAATGAGCCTGGAATCAGGGGGAGATTTCAAGTTAAGCGGAAGTAAAAAAGGAGTAATTGAGATTGCTGATGAACTGACAATCAAATGCGGGCAGGCAACTATCTCATTGAAGAAAAATGGAGATATAAGTATTAACGGTAAAAAAATAAATATTAAGGCTTCAGGCGATATGGTAATGAAGGGACAAAAAATATTGGAGAACTGAAATGACTATTATGCCTTTTTACAGATCAGACAAAATTAA
>JBLNEL010000053.1:0-5990 GCA_050262615.1 Bacillota bacterium | reverse complement strand
CTGCCGTTCGGGTTCGCACTCGATAAGACCAACGGCTTCAGCATCATCCATTTTGTATTCATGTATTTTATTGCCGCATACATTAGACTCTACCGGGATCATGAAGTCAGAAAAGGCTATTACATCGGCGCGTATATATTTTTAACCGGAATCATTGCAGCCTCAAAATTCAGTTTAACATATTTCGGCTTTAATAAATTATCCGGCATGTTTTACGAATACAATTCCCTGACGGTAGTAATATCATCTGTAATGCTTTTCATGTATTTCAGGAGTATACAGGTAAAAAGCCCAGTATTAAACAGGGCAATCGTTTCAGTATCCTCGCTGACATTCGGTGTATATTTAATACATGAGGACATATTTTTAAGAGGCATATTATACAATAATATTCTTCACGCCAATTTATACCTTAACACCCCCCAATTCATCCCGGTATTACTCATAACAGTTTCAGGCATCTTTACCGCCTGCATATTAATTGATGCCACAAGAAAAAAGCTGTTCACAACCCTGGAAAACAGCCATCTTGCATATATACTTAATAAATTCATAACCTCTATTTTATCAAAGCGGACAATCTCCCTCCCCACTCTCTACCTACTACTTACTACTTACTACCTACTAACCTCATGTGTTTAAGATCAACATAATTATTAACAACAACCCCTATCTTGCTTAAAAAAGGTCAATATCCATTCATAAAACAAAAAAGGGGGGGCGTATGAAACTTTTTTACCAAAAAGCATTAATGCTGCTTGTATTTATTGCTGCCGTTACTTCCACAGGCAATGCACAGTTCAGTAATATTCCGTTCGAATTAGGACTAAACTTCTCTGCTCTCAACCCAAGTACCGAGTTTAATGAAAGCAGAGACCTCAAAGTGTCATTTTATACCAGAGGCTTTCTGAGGCTCGGACTCGCAGACAGGCTTGAAGGTGAAATTGGCGGAGGCTACATGAAAATTTCGGGCCTGAACCACTTCCATTATTACTACAGTACCCATATGTATCCTTTGGATCTCAGACTTGTCTATACCCCGGCTGAATTTGCTACCTGGAAACCCTACGTATCCGCCGGATTTGGACTTGCGTACTGGACATTTAAGTATCATGCAAGAGAACGCTCCCCTATGCGGACAGACTATGACGGTTTTACACGCATTATACCACTTACTGCAGGCGCGGAGTTTACCATCACTCCCCAGTTATCCTTCGATCTCAACTTTGGATACACTCATTCATTTACCAGCGCACTGAATGCATATAAAACTGAAAACAGCTTCCTTAAGAATGACGGCGTGTTTAACCTTGGCGCGGGCTTAACTTTTGCATTTAATCCCCCGGTAAAAAATAATGATTTTGATGGAATCTCCGAAAGTGATGTGGAAACTGTAAGGACCTGCCCGGAGAAAACCATTGAAGCCTGCACTCAGCCGAAAGCCGGAGAGGAAGCTGCAAGCTGCCAGGCCAACACCATAAAAAAGGATAATGAGTGTGCCGGGAATGGTACCTGCACTGAAGAAAAAACCGTTAATATGCCGGCAAAGGATAACCCGGGTGATAAAGCTGCTGTTTGCCAGTCAGCTTCTGAACCCTCTAAAGATGAAGTGTTTAATCTGGAAGACATCCGGTTTGCCATTAACAGTTCAGCTATCACATCAAGGTCGGAGTCAATTCTGTCAAAAAACCTGGATTACCTGTTAAAGCATCCGGAAATAAAAATTCAGGTAAACGGGCATACGGATAATACAGGACAGCTTTCGTATAATATGAAGCTTTCTGAAAAAAGAGCTGCTGCTGTAAAGAGCTGGCTTGTCCGCAAAGGCATTCAGGCTGAAAGAATATCCATCAGGTATTTCGGCCCCAAAGAGCCTTTGGCTCCCAATAATGTAGCCGACGGCAGGCATAAAAACAGAAGAGCCGAATTTAAAGTAAAAGACTTCTAACCCCAAAAAAAAGCCCGCACCGCGGGCTTTTTTTCCTACCTCCTACCTCCTACCTACTCCCTACTCCCTACTACCTACTCCCTACTCCTTACTACTTACTTCCTTTTCCTCCAGCACCTCCTTCAGCGTCATCTCCAGATTCTGTCCCCTTAACACATTCTCATTGCGTATAATCTTCCCATCCTTATCAACCAGGTAAAGCGTGGGCCAGTGATTGATTCTGTACGACTGGTGTATCATGCCGTTATCCAGCACATGATTCCACGTCATCTCCTTTTCATCTGTAAACTTCTTCAGGTAATCCTTATCCTTTTTCCCGTTGATATAGTCGCTGCTTATGCTGATGATTTCAAAGCCCTTCTCCTTAAACTGTTTATAAGCCTTCACAAGGTTCGGTATTTCGCCTACGCAGGGGCCGCACCATGTGCCCCAGAAATCGAGCAGCACAAACTTTCCCCTGAAGCCGGAGAGTTTCATCTTCTCTCCGCCAATAGTTTCAAACTCAAATTCCGGCGCATCCTTGCCGACAGCCGATTCCATAAATTTCTTCCCCTCTTCACTCCTTTTAATTGCGTCATAGGTGCGCTTTACCTGGGGACTCATTTTTTCCACCGGTATCTGCGAAAGAAGATCCCTGTATGTCCCCTCAATCATCATATATTCCCTGTTATAGAGTCTCCCGAGTGTGTACCTGTACTGGTCGTAGGTTCTGATTTCTATATTAAGCACGTCATAATTATCTTTATACCTGGCCCTGAGGTCTGAGTAATATTTCTCAAACTCCTTTCTTGTTTTCGGAAGGTCAGTGTATTCTGTTATCTTGTCAAATCTTTTAACCCAGTATGCAAACCTCGCATTAAAGTTATCGGGATAGTTTTTAACTTCTGCCTCAAGTTCCTTAATCTGGTCAACAATCGATTTACCGGCCATCACCATAAAATCCACATTTGAGTATCTTGCGTTTCTTACCGGATTCCCCTTGGCATCACAGATATACGAAACATAAGTTTTTCTTCTGTTGTTATCAGTGTTTTTGCCGTCGGTAAGATAGTATGACAGGAGAGAAACATTCTGAGGAATTTTAATTGAAGCCTTCCAGAGTTTTCCCTCTTTAGTCATGGCCGACTGAAAAGCCCTGCCTGAATCAGGTTCAAGCACATTCATAAACAGGTCCGAAGCGTTTCCCGGGGCGCTGGGTTTTGTGCCCCAGTAATCGAATGCATAAACGAGAGTAACTTCGCTAGAGTTTTCAAGAATGCCTTTTACGGCGGGATCATATGTAATTGTAAAATCCCGTCCCGCAGCAGGTTTAGTCTGCGCGCACAAACCTGAGGCAAGCATTAACAGAACAAAAATGATCTTTCTCATATTGCTGCTCCTGAAGTTAAATAATTATATGTTTTAACCAGAACGAATATGCAAGTAATTTGAAGGCCTTTGGCTAACAAGACACCGCAGATGCCCTGCCGCATTCTATTTTTATTTTCCTGTTTTTCATGTAAAGAAAAGGCCCTGCAAACAATTACAAGGCCTGTTTTAATAAATAGGAATCAGTAGGTAGTAAGTAGTAGCTAGAAGGTAGAAGTGTTGATGCCGTTCTGCCTCTTTTCTTTTTTGATAATCATATAAATGCTGACATAAAAACCCGCTAACATGAAAAGTATAACAAGTTCCATGTACCCCCCTATATGTTCGTCCTGCTTTTAAGGTAAATTTAAATTCTTAAATTTCCAAGCAATCTTTTTTAATTTTTTAAATTATTTTTTTTCCTGCAAATCAGCCTGAAATAAGGCATTTTTTCTCATGCAGGACAGGGGTTTGGACGGTTTTTCTGTTAGCTGAGAGCTGTCATTTCAGCATGAATTTTTATTGCTCCTTTCACATTCCGTAAAATATTGACGCATAAAACTCATTCGATTTATGTTCAGGTAATATGCCCCGGGTAACAGCGTTGTATATAAATCTGCCGCGCACAAACAGCTCATGCGTAATTTCATACTTTGCATCCGCTCCGCCCCAGGCATAGCTGCTCCTTGTACCGAATAGAAACGGGGGCTGGGGACGCTTATACTGCAGAACTGCACCTTCCTGCAGGCCATACTCCCCTTTTCTTACGTACTCGCCCCATACTGATGCCTGCAGCCCGCGCAAAAACCTGTAATTAAGAGCTCCGTAAATCAGGTCGGCATTATCACCCATCCAGTGCCCCATTGTGTAGCCCGAAGTGGCATAGGTAAGAGTTGGAATATAATGCTTGTATACGAATGGGTAAATCTTTGTGTATTCTAAAGTAAGGCTGAGGTTAAGGCTCAGGTTAAGGAAAGAGGGATCAATTAGTGAGCCGCCCAGAGTAAAGCCAATCTGAGTGCGCTGTTTCTTCGGATCGAAAAGGCCCGAAAGAGTAAGCTCATCAATTAATATTGATCCGTAAAGATGAGTATTTTTAATATGATTGCGTGAGCTTACAGAAGCGAAAAACTGGGAATTAGAGCCCGCGTTGTTGCTGCCCTGACTTAAATAATGATCTGCCAGACGGAAGAACATCAGTGGCATAAAATAAGCAATTTCCAGGCGGTCGCTATAGACAACCGATTCACCGAATGTAATATCCAGCCCTTTAAGAGGATTTAAGTTAAAGCTGTGCGATGCAAGGAATTTCTGTTCAAAGGCAGTCCTGTTAATACCCGGCCGGTAAGTCTGATATGAGAGGCTTGAATCAGTCACATCCGAAGAAAGCCATGCATGGAAATAGTTAAAGCTGAGCCAGTCGGCGGGCTTTATATTAAGATTAATAAAAGGAAACGAAGGGCTTTTGCGCGAGAGAACCAGAAGCCCGCTTTCGCCGTAGCCCCATTCCATAAAATCCTTTGCAATTGTAATGTTCCCCCACTGCCAGTCAGCCGACAAAGAAGTCCTTACCTCGCTGTAATCAAAAGAATTTCCCTGGGAATAAGAACGTATAAGGCCGGTAGCAGGTGTAAACATTTTCTTCCGGTCGGCGTTATCCCCTTTTTCAGTATTATCCCTGTAATCGAAGCTGAAGCCGGCGTGGTCTGTCAGATATCCATAAAAATACAGGCCCGTCCAGCTATGGGAATAAGCTTTGCCGTCATTGGCCCCGGTTTCATAACCTATAATAGGACTTACGTTTAATTTAATGATATCGTTTGAATAAGACAGAAGTCTATAACGCTCAAACGGATCTTTCCCGAAAATAACGATAGCCCGGGGGTTGGGATCTGATATCTTGATGGAATCATTAATACTTTCGAATTCGAACAGATAATCCTTATTGTAGAAAGTAAGCTCCTCTTTTTCCAGAGGAGTAAGATCGCTCAAATGCATAGAAGCTTCCATCAGTTTTTCTGCAATATTTCTCCTCGAAACAGGCCGGATCTGGTCGTCGAATTTAATAATTCCTTTATTGCTCAATCCGCTAAGGAACTGATAAATTCCGTGATTAAGAGGTTCCGGGACATGCTGGGAGTAAATATTTTGAAAAAGGATAATGTAAAGAAATGATATATAATAAATGTATCTCATATTATATAATGGAAATTGGTTTAGATGACTATAATTAAATACAAAGATTATAATTATAGAATCGCGTTTCCTCCGATTGAAACAGAACATAAATTCAAATAATGAGGTATTGAGATCCGTTTAATTTAAACCAGTTATATACTCTTTTATTTAGAATTTCAGGTATTGAAAGGACGAAAAGTATCCAAGAAAGGTTCATAAAAGAAAAGCAGCATGCTTCTTTTGCATTGCTGCTTATGCCTTGATACAAATATAACCCTAATTAAAGGTTGCTGGCCATCTCACATTCTAGGTTGCAATTAGAAGAATTATAATTTCAATTGTTAGTGACCAAATAGTTGGAGTCTGTAAATATTTCTGTGTAAATGAAAAATTAAATTTACAAATATTTGGTTATTCGTTCTTCAAAAATAACAGAAAATTGAGATATAACATAGGACCAGTTTCGTAAAGTGCAGGTCCATTTTTTTGATAGATCCTTAAAGCTTAAGAACAGCAT
>JBLNEL010000052.1:0-10464 GCA_050262615.1 Bacillota bacterium | reverse complement strand
GATCATCTTTTACTTTCGTTCCTGTATGTTCGGTTTTACCTTCGATCTTTGTGTTTTTGTGTTCTTTGGTATCCTGTGCAAAACTGTTAAAGTTCATTACGAACAGAAACATTGACAAAACAAGAATCGAGAATATCCTGGTTCTCATGCTACATTTCTCCTTATTATATTAATTTATTTATATGGTTTTTCAGTTCAGAATTTAATCCCGGCTAAACTTAAGCCGGGTTGTATAAAAATTTACAAATTAAAGGCAGAAGATATAAGCATATCCTGCTCTTTCTGATGGATCTTCAGTGAACCTGAAGCCGGGCTTGCACTAGCCGGTCTGCCCGAATAATATAGTTTCAGACCTGATTTTAAGTCACGAGCAATCCATTGTGATATATAGGTCCACGGTCCCATATTTTGCGGTTCTTCCTGGGTCCAGACAATTTTTTTAGCATTCTTATAAGATGAGAATATCTCACTAATCTGCTTTACAGCAAATGGATAAAGCTGTTCGACCCTGATTACAGCAGTGTCTTCAATTTTATTTTCAATTTTATACTTAAGGATCTCATAATAAAGTTTTCCGCTGACAAGGACTATCCGGTTAATCTTATCTCTGTCTTTTACATTGTTATCATCTATAACCAGATTGAATTTTCCTTTGGTAAAGTCCTCAACTACTGAGCGTGCCTCAGGCAGACGCAGGAGGCTTTTGGGTGTAAAGACAACGAGCGGCTTATTAACTCCGGTTTTTATTTGCCGCCTGATTAGATGGAAATATTGTGCCGGAGTAGATGGGTTGCAGACTATCATATTATCTTCAGCACAAAGGGAGAGAAACCTCTCAATTCTAGCACTTGAATGTTCAGGGCCTTGTCCTTCATATCCATGCGGCAACAACAAGATCAGTTTATTTGGAACTTTCCATTTACTATAAGCGCTGACAATAAAGTTATCAATAATTACCTGTGCGCTGTTTGCAAAGTCACCAAACTGTGCTTCCCAGAGCACTAGAGTCAGCGGATCAGCAACGCTATATCCGAATTCAAAGCCAAGTACAGCAGCCTCACTAAGCAGGCTGTCCAAAGGTTCAAGTTTAGCCTGGTTATTTGCAATATAGTTATGGACGATCACTTCAGAACCGTTATTGACATCTGTCAGTATCAGGTGTCTTTGGCTGAATGTTCCTCTGGCGCTATCCTGGCCGCTCAACCTGATAGGGGTGCCCTCAATAAGCAGAGTTCCGAAGGCTAATGCCTCACCGAAAGCCCAGTCAATCAATGTATTGCTTTTTATCAGAAGTTCTCTGCGTCTATCTAGAATTCTTTTTAATTTCGGATTAATTGTAAATCCTTCCGGAAGAGTGGTAATTGCATCGACTACCTTATTGATTTCTTCTATTGAAACATGTGTAGATTGATTTCCGGCAGTTTCGTCAATTGCATCAGTTGAAACAGCGAGGGGAATATCAGCGAAAAGATCCTGTTTTTTATCCTTTGAACCGTCGAATGATTCATCAAGGCAGGTTTTAACTCCAGCCTCCATCTCATTGAGTTCATCTCTGGAGATTATTCTCTCGGATAACAGGCGGTCCCTGTATAAGTTCATAACTGAGGGATGATCTTTTATTTTTCTATACAAAAGCGGCTGTGTATAAGCCGGGTCATCGCCTTCGTTATGGCCATGGCGTCTGTAGCCGAAAAGATCAATTACTACGTCTTTATTGAATTTCTGTCTGTATTCAAAAGCCAGACGAGCTACCCACAAAGAGGCTTCGGGGTCATCGCCATTGACATGAAAAATAGGAGCCTGAACCATTTTGGCAACATCTGAAGCATAGAGTGACGAGCGAGCCTCTGTAGGATCGGTTGTAAAGCCTATCTGATTATTTATAATAACATGTATTGTTCCGCCAGTTCTGTAGCCACTAAGCTGAGAAAGATTAATTGTTTCTGCAACAATTCCTTGTCCAGCAAAGGAAGCATCCCCATGCAGCAGCATTGGAATTATTTTTTTTCTTTCAGTATCCTTAGCTCTTTGCTGTTTTGCTCTGACGATTCCTTCTACTACGGGGTTTACCCATTCAAGGTGGCTTGGATTTGATGCAACAGATACCTTAACCATTCTCCCGTTCCTTGTCTCTACCTCTCCAGATGCTCCCAGGTGATATTTAACATCACCCGATCCCTGGACAGAATCAGGGTCAATATTACCTTCAAACTCAGTAAATATCTTCTCGTAGCTTTTGCCGATAATATTAGCCAGAACATTAAGTCTACCGCGGTGAGCCATTCCAAGAAAAATTTCTTCGACGCCATCATCCGAAGCAATATTAATAAAGTAATCAAGAAGGGGGATTAAAGTTTCCGAGCCCTCAAGAGAAAATCTCTTATGTCCGACGAACTTATTATGCAGGAAATGTTCAAAACCTTCAGCAGTTGTAAGCCGCCACATTATTCTTTTTTTATGTTCAGCCTCAAATTGCGGGATATTTCTTACAGGTTCCATTTTACTCTGTAGCCATGACTTTTCCTCAGGATGCTGAATATGCATATATTCAATGCCTATTTTATCACAATATGTCTGATGAAGTATATCCAGAATTTCTCTTAATGTTCCGGTCTCCTTACCGACCAGTCCGCCGGTAATAAAAGTCCGGTCATAATCCCAGATAGTAAATCCATAAGATGCAGGATCGAGTTCGGCATGGTAAACTGCATTGATACCAAGCGGGTTAAGATTAGCTATCAGGTGACCTCTTACGCGGTAAATATTGATCAGCTGGAGGATTCTTGCCTGTTTCTCTATATTTTCTGCAGGTGAAACGGCAGAAGGGAATGATTTAGCAACAATATCCTCTTTATAATCAACCGGTCTTTGCGGTATATTAAGGTCCTCAAAAATGTTTACATAGAAATTTTCATCACCTAGCAGTAATTCATTTATTTTTTTCAGGAACAATCCCGATTCTGCGCCCTGAATAACACGATGGTCATATGTACTTGTAATATTCATTATTTTCCCAATGCCAAGTGCTGCAATTGTAGTTTCGCTCATTGCCTGGTACTGAGCCGGATAATCAATAACACCAATTGCAATTATTACTCCCTGGCCTGTCATAAGGCGTGGGACAGAGGAAACTGTGCCGACGGTTCCCGGATTAGTAAGTGAGATTGTTGTGGCCTGAAAGTCTTCAGGTTCAAGTTTACCTGAACGTGATCTGGAAATAACATTATCATAAGCTCTGAAGAATTCGGCAAAGCTCATTACCTCTGCATTTTTTATATTTGGGACAATCAGTGATCTTGACCCATCCTTTCTTTCAATATCAACAGCAATTCCGAGGTTAATCTTATTTTTCTGCACCAGGAACGGCTGATCATTGACCAGTGCAAATGAATTGTTCATAGCAGGATAGTATTTCAGGGCTTTCACGATTGCAAATGCAATAATATGTGTAAAAGAGATCTTTCCCTGGTTAGTTCTTTTAAGGAACTGGTTAATTATCCGTCTATTCTCTTCAAGCAGTTTAACAGAAATTGCTCTTTGAGAAGTAGCAGTTGGAATAGAGAGGCTGCTGACCATATTATCGATGATCTTAGCTCCGATGCCTGTGATAAGCTGAGGCTTTTCACTATCGGCAAATTTTGGTTTTGTTGGAGTTTTGGGTTTTTCGATCCTATTGATGATTTCCCTGACTGCTCCTGGTTTTTGCATGTTTTCAGCAATTTGTTGATTTCCATTTGCCGGAGATTCCTCAGAAATATCTTCAAAATAACTTTTCCAATATTCTGAAACTGAATCCTTATCTTTTTTATATTTGTCGTAGAGGTCTGCAACATACCAGAAATTGTAGCCGAAATGATCAAAAAGAACCTTCTGCTCTTCATTTAAAATCTGTTCGTTCATAATGATTTGCCGCCTGTTCTTATATATAAATAAACTTTTTAGTCTAATTTTAGTTTAAGAAATTAGATCTCCAAATTCAAATATCTGTCTAAGTGCGTAAAATATAAGAACTTAGCTTATGAATACTGAGGCGATATGGTAAAACAATTAATGAAGCCAAAGGGGCTTCAAATTGACATTTTAGATGAATTTAGATAAATTTACCACTTAATAATCAAACTAAGGAACGATGTTAGAGCAATATATCCCAATTTTTTTAGTAATTGCAGTAGCAGCAGTTTTCAGCATTGCAGTAATTATTTCTTCAAAATTATTTGGTCCGCAAAGACCCAATCCTGATAAGCTTTCTACATATGAAAGCGGTATGAAGCCAGTTGGTACTACAAGAGAGAGAGTTTCAATAAAGTACTATCTGGTTGCCATGCTTTTTATCATTTTTGATATCGAAGTCATATTTATTTATCCCTGGGGCGTACAGTTTAAAAAGCTTTTAGGAGAACAGGGAGTTTATGCTTTTATTCCCATGTTTATATTTCTTGTTATACTTGAGTTAGGATATTTATATGTATACCGTAAGGGAGGCTTAAAGTGGGATTAGAAGCAAAATTAAATTCAGATGGTTTTTTAACCACGACAATTGATTCAGTAATTGCCTGGGCCAGGAAGAACTCCATATGGCCTATGCCGATGGGAATTTCATGCTGTGCTATTGAAATGATGGCTTCAGTTGATCCCAAATATGATCTATCGAGATTTGGTTCTGAAGTAATGAGATTTTCTCCCAGGCAGTCGGATCTTATGATAGTAGCAGGTACAGTCACCTATAAAATGGCAAAAGTTGTTCGTAAGATATATGATCAGATGCCTGATCCAAAATGGGTAATTGCCATGGGAGCATGTACTTCTTCAGGTGGGATGTACCGTTCATATTCAGTAGTGCAGGGGATCGACCAGTTCCTGCCGGTTGATGTTTATACTGCAGGTTGCCCTCCGCGTCCTGAAAACCTGATAAATGCAATAATTGAAGTTCAGAAGATTATTGGAAAGACAAGGGGACGGGATTTTCAGGATAAACCATTATTAAACTTTGACGCAACAAATAATTAAAATTTATGGAATTGAAAGAGCTAATTATTGAGAAGCTGAGAAGCAATTTTCAGGATTCTCTTATTGAAGTTTGTGAATTCAGGGGTGATCTAGCCCTTGTTGTTGATGCCGGCAGAATTGCTGATATATGTAAATTCTTAAGGGATGATGCTGAACTGCAGTTTGAGATGTGCCAGGATATTACGGCCATTGACTGGGCAAAGAGGAAAAACAGGTTCACAGTAGTTTACCATATATATTCTCTGAAAAACAAGTTCAGATTAAGGCTTAAGGCGAACATTGGAAAAGAGACTATTGAGAGTGTAACATCTATCTGGAGCTCTGCCAACTGGTATGAAAGAGAGACCTTTGATATGTTTGGCATCAGGTTTAATAATCATCCTGATTTAAGGAGGGTATATATGCCTGAAGAATATGAATATCACCCATTAAGAAAGGAATTTCCGCTATTGGGTATTCCCGGTTCAATACCTTTACCAAAGAAATAGGAATTATGGATAAAATATTTAAAGACGAATCTAACTCCCAGATATTACGTGCACTTATGGCTGATACAGATATCAGCATTGAGGATGCGCTCGAAAATGAAATGATCCTGAACATGGGTCCTCAGCATCCGGCGACTCACGGTGTTCTGCGTCTTTTGCTCAGGCTTGATGGTGAAACTGTAATGGCGTGTGTTCCTGAGCTGGGATATTTGCACCGCGGATATGAGAAGATGGCTGAAAACATGTCATATCTCGAATTTATTCCGCACACTGACCGTTTAGATTACACATCCACTATGTGTAATAACGTAGCTTACGTTCTTGCTGTAGAAAAGCTGCTTGGAGTAGAGGTGCCAAAGCGTGCGCAGTACATAAGAATGCTAATGTCCGAACTTTCGAGAATAGCAGGTCATCTGATAGCAATTGGTACATTTGCCATGGATGTTGGCGCGCTTACGATACTTTTATGGGCATTTCGTGAGAGGGAGAAAATCCAGGATGTTTATGATCGGGTTGCCGGAGCCAGGTTTACTACCAGTTACACACGGATTGGCGGAGTAGCCGCAGATGTAGATGATGAAGCAATTGCTATGATCAGGGAGTTCATAGATAATTTTGATCCGGCTGTTAACGAGATGGAAAAGATGCTTAATACAAACAGAATATTTGTTGACAGGCTGGAAGGGATTGGAGTTTTATCAAGAGAAGAAGCAATAAGGCTTGGTGTTACAGGTCCTACCTTAAGGGGGTCAGGTGTAGAATATGATGTCAGAAGAGCCAATCCATATCTGTTTTATAATGAAATAGATTTTAAGGTTCCTGTATATAATGAAGGCGATTGTCTTGCGCGTTACTTTGTAAGAGTTGACGAAGTAAGGGAAAGTGCAAAAATAGTCAGGCAGATCTTAGAAAAGATGCCCAAGGGGGAAGTGCGGGCAAATAGTCCCAAAAAAGTTCTTCCTCAGAAGACTGAAATATACACAAAAATGGAAGAACTGATCCACGACTTCATGATAGTAAATTTTGGAGTTAATCCGCCGGTTGGAGAGGTTTACAGTTCAGTTGAAAATCCAAAGGGGGAATTAGGTTTTTACATTGTGAGCAACGGAAAGGGCTCTCCATGGAGATTTAAGATTCGTTCACCTTCGTTCTGTAACCTTCAGTCGCTTCCTTATATGGCTAAAGGTGCGATGGTGTCAGATATTGTTGCTATTATTGGAAGCATTGACCCAGTTATGGGTGAAGCCGACAAGTAACAGAACAATAAAAAAGTCTAAACAAGTTAAATTTTAATACAAACATTCAATTCTTATATAAATGGAATTTAAGTTTACAGAAGAAAATCAAAAAAGAGTCGATGCTGCGATAAAAAAATATCCTGCAGCAAAGGCTGCGGTAATGGAATGCCTGTACATTGCACAGGAGCAGAACGGGTATATTACCAACGAAGTTATGCAGGAAATAGCCGCTCAATTAAAAATTGATACAGTAGAAGTGCTAGCTGTTGTAACGTTTTATTCGATGTATCATACCAATCCTGTCGGAAAATATCACATTCAGGTCTGTACAAATGTATCCTGCATGTTAAGAGGAGGATATGAAATATTAGACCATGTGGTTGACAAACTTGGTATCAAAGTAAATGAAACTACTTCAGATAGTAAGTTTTCAATAGAAGAAGTTGAGTGTATGGGTGCCTGCGGCAGCGCACCGATGATTTCTGTAAATTACGACTACTATGAAAACCTGACAAAGGAAAAGGTTTCAGAAATACTCAGCAATTTGAAATAATTTTTATTTCGAACGAAAAAATGAATTTTTAGCATCCAGGAAAATTGGACAAAATGGAAAAGATTTTATTACCGGATATAGCAAATCTGCATCAGATTGATGTTTACATAAAAAATGGTGGTTATGAAGCTGTAAAAAAGGCTTATGGGAAGACACCTGATGAAATTATAGATGAAGTAAAGAAATCAGGGTTACGCGGGCGCGGAGGAGCTGCATTTCTGACGGGTCTGAAATGGAGCTTCATGCCAAAGACAACAGATAAGCCCAAATACCTTTGTGTCAATGGTGATGAAAGTGAGCCGGGGTCATTCAAGGACCGTCAGATCTTCGAATTTAATCCCCATGCTCTTATAGAAGGAATTACAATAGCATGTTATGCAATTCAGGCTAAAGTAGCATATGTCTATATAAGAGGAGAGTATCATAATTGGATAGGGATGCTGCAGAAGGCGCTTGATGATGCATATGAACGAGGATTTGTCGGCGAAAAGATGAAGGAAGTTACAGGCGGAGATTTCTACTGTAATATTTATCTGCATAAAGGGGCTGGTGCATATATCTGTGGTGAAGAGTCATCACAAATGAATTCAATTGAAGGTAAGAGAGGGTATCCGAGAATAAAGCCTCCATTTCCTGCACAGAATGGTTTATGGGGCTGTCCTACGACGATAAACAATGTAGAGACAATTTCAAATATACCGACCATTATTAACAAAGGGTGGGAGTGGTTTTCAAAAATCGGAGAGCCAAGGCATCCAGGGACGCTTTTATTTGGTGTAAGCGGACATGTAAACAAGCCAGGTGTGTACGAACTTCCTTCGGGAACACTTTTAACAGATATTATCTATAAATATGCAGGCGGGGTACCAGGCAATAAAAAGATAAAATGTGTTATACCTGGCGGATCATCGATGCCTCCTTTAAGAGGCGACCAGCTAGAAGGTGTTAAAATGGATGCTGAGTCACTGAAAGCTGTGGGATCTGCAATTGGCACCGGCGGTGTAATGGTTATGGACGAAGATACAGATCTTGTACGTGTTCTGGCAAGAATAGCGAAATTTTATTATCATGAAAGCTGCGGGCAATGCACTCCATGCCGTGAAGGTACAGGATGGATGCTTAAGGTGCTCAACAGAATTGCAAGGGGAGAAGGTGCAGCATCTGATCTGGATCTATTGATCGATGTAGCAAATAACATCGAAGGTAACACGGTTTGCGCACTTGGAGATGCAGCAGCCTGGCCGGTGAAGTTTACAATACAGCGTTTCAGGGAGGAATTTGAAAAGGCAGTTAACCATGAAATTGTTATTCCTGTAAATAATAAAGTCCATTCGATGATACATACAGCTATACCGCTGAGCGGAATTAAGAAATAAAGAATTAAAAAATAGAAAATTAAAATACGAAAGCCGGTTTAAAAGCCGGCTTTTACAATTATTATATGAGCGAACTAAAACACGTTACAATATACACCGACGGCGGGAGCCTTGGTAACCCAGGCCCTGGCGGGTATGGAGCAGTTGTTATATATAAGGACAGACGTAAAGAAATTACAGGCGGTTACAGGCTAACAACAAATAACCGTATGGAAATTACGGCGGCAATAGAAGGGTTAAAGGCGCTCAAAGAAAACTGCAGGGTAACGTTATATACAGATTCACAGTATCTTGTTAATTCAATTATGAAAGGCTGGGTAAGAAAGTGGAAAGCCAACGGCTGGAAGAGAAACAAAAAAGACAAGGCTGTTAATGTTGATCTATGGGAAAAACTTCTCGTGCTTTTAGAAAAGCACGAGGTCGAATTCAAATGGTTAAAAGGGCATGCCGGGCATGTTGAAAATGAACTTTGCGATAAGTTATCCAAGCAATCTGCTTCGCTAATAAATCTGCCGATAGATCCGGGTTATAAGTCCGAAGAAACAAATTCAGTCATGTAAGAATTCAATCATGTAAACAATTGGGCAACGATGCCCCCGATTGTAAAGGCAAATATCCAGGTCCCGCTCCATATAACAAGTCCCTGTTTCCAGCCTCTTTCTTTTAACATAACAACAAAGGATGCTATACAGGGAACAAAAAGTGTAATTGTAGTCAAGGCAACTGTGATCTGCATAGGGCTTAGCTTTAGGTCAAACAAACCTGCTGCACCAAAATCTCTTCTTACCATACCCATAACAAAGGCATTTGCAGCTTCTTTAGGAAGTTTCAGCCATAAAGTAGTAAATGGAGCCAGAATATCCTGCCACAGATTAAGAAGACCAGTAATATCCATTAGTCCTACGGCAAGTGCACCGACAAAAAACCAGAGGCTGGCTTCCTTCATGAAGCCATAGGATCTATAGAACATTTTCTTAATTATATTTTCAAATCTTGGCACTCTCATTGCCGGCAGATCGATCAACAGCGGAGAACTTTCACCAGGCAGAAACTTATTAAGAAGTGTAGAAAGAGCAAGTAAGACAGACAAAATAGTTATTACATAAACAGTAAGCGGGAATATGCCAATCCCGCTCATTAAAACAGCAATTACAGCAAGTTGTGCTGAGCAGGGAATTACGAACTGCAAAATTGCTGTAACAATTGTTTTTTCTCTTTCAGTCCCCAAAAGTCTGGTTGTTATAGTTGCCATTGTTACGCAACCAAATCCCAATAAGATAGGAATAACAGCTCTGCCATTTAGTCCAATTTTATTTAAAGACCGGTCGAGCATTGTAGCAAGTCTGGGCAGGTATCCGGTATCTTCCAGAAGAGCCATTACAAAGTAGAATGCCATTACAAGCGGCAGCAACAAAAATAACAGATAGGTGATTGTCATTGTTATTATACCGAACTCACCGAAGAACAATTTAACAACAGGATTGGAAAAAGTAAAATCTGTTGTAGTTCCATGCGGGGCAGAGGTTTGTTTAAATTCAGAAGCTTTTACCGGTTCAGCATTTAACCCATTCCCAAAATGGAAAACCTTAGTATTTATAATCTTATCATTATCATCAAGAATCTCTACGGTAATATCTACAGGAGTAAATTTCCCGACAAAGGATTTAAGGTGGTATTCAAATTCACCTTTTCCAAGTGTGTTTTCAGTATAGTTAACAATCCGCTGTGAGACAAAGTCTCCAATAAAGAAATAGACCAGTACCAATACAGCTGCCAGAATAGGAATTCCAGAGATTGGGTGA
>JBLNEL010000051.1:0-6038 GCA_050262615.1 Bacillota bacterium | reverse complement strand
AAAGAGGGCCTGGCAATTTCCTACTGGGCTATCAAGGCAAATAAAATAAGGTCTGCCTTGACAGCCATAGGAATATTCATAGGGGTTACATCAGTTGTCCTGATGTCGACTGCAATAAAAGGAATAAATAATTCTTTCCAAAATGGAATAAGTGCTTTGGGTGCTGATAACCTTTATATTGATAAATGGAAATGGTTTAATGACCAGGAATGGTGGAAGACCAGGAACCGTAGAAACATCACTATGGAGGAGTATGAAAAGTACCGGGAACAGGCGAGACTGCCTATAGCCATTGCTCCTACTGTATGGACAAATCAGGTTGTTAAAAATGGTGATAAAAGTGTTGAGGGCACATGGATAACAGGTACAACAAATGAATATCTGGCAACTACAAATTTTACTTTCGATCAGGGAAGGTTTTTTAATGAAGTTGAGAGTAAAGGGAATAGAAATGTATGTGTAATAGGCAGCGACGTTGCGAAGAATCTTTTTCCGGGAGTATCACCTGTTGAACAGTTCGTTAAGATAAAGGGCGTTAAGTTTAAGATTGTTGGAGTGCTAGCCGAGCAGGGAAGTTTTATGCTGGGGAACTCCAATCCTGATAAACAGGTATATCTGCCGATCGGGAACATTTTTAAGTATTTTCAGGCTGAAAATTTCAGAAGTGTGACTATCAATGTCAGAGTTGCAAATACTGCACTGATTGAGGAGACCAAAGAAGAAGCTTTGGGGATAATGCGAAAAGTAAGAGGACTAACCTATAGTCAGGAAGATGATTTTTCGATAAATCAGCAGGAAGGCTTTACAAAACTCTATGATCAGACTGTTGGAGTCATTCAGCTAGTTGGACTGTTCATTACCAGTTTGTCATTGTTTGTTGGCGCAATAGGAATTATGAATATTATGTTTGTTTCTGTAAAAGAAAGAACAAAAGAGATTGGTATCAGAAAAGCTATCGGGGCAAAGAAAAGCACTATACTTAGTCAGTTTATTTCAGAGGCTATAATAATTTGCATGATGGGCGGCATTATCGGGTTAATTGGAGCTGTGATTTTAAGTAAGGTTATTAATCAATTTTTGCCGACATCATTTCAGTTTCAGGCAGTGGTTTTAGCAATTATTATTTCATTAATAACCGGCATTTTATCTGGTTTTGCACCTGCTTATACAGCTGCTAAAATGGATCCGGTGGAAGCACTGAGGTATGAGTAATGAGAATATTAGAGATATTGAAGATTGCATTAACGGCCTTACGTGCAAATAAACTCAGATCATCATTAACAATTTTGGGTATTATTGTAGGTATCTTTTCTATTATCTCAATTAGTACAATTATATCTATGCTGCAGGGGAGCATTGAAGAGGGAACATCAATGCTTGGGCAGAATACTTTTCAAATACAGAAATGGCCTGCAATGATGGAAGGTGGTCCGGGCGCACGCGATAAATACAGGAACCGAAAGGACCTTACACTTGAGGAATATTACAGATTAAAAGATCTTCTTACAATAGCCCAGCATGTTGGAGCTGAGCAGTGGAATTTTGGGAAAGTTGTTAAATATTCCAATATAGAGACCAATCCAAATATTCAGATGTGCGGAATTACACCAGATGCACAGCCTAACAATAAATGGATCATCGAAGAAGGAAGAGCGATAAACAATTCTGATGTGGATCATTACAGCCGAGTTTGTGTTCTTGGAAAAGATGTTGCAAAAAAACTTTTCAAATTTATTGATCCTGTTGGCCAGAATGTAAGGGCTGATGGGAAGCTGCTTCAGGTTATTGGTGTATATGAGTCTCAGGGTGAAATGTTTGGACAAAGCAGAGATAATTTTATAGTAATGCCGATTACAACTTATCAGCATTTTTACGGTAAATATAATAACAGCGTAAACATTACAGTTATGTCTACAGGAAAAGAGACTTATGATGCAACAATTGAAGCTGCAATTGGTCATATGAGAACTATACGGAAGGTGTCTGCGGGTGCAGAAAATGACTTTGAAATATTTTCCAATGAGACTGTTTTATCGACTATAAACGGAATTAAACAGGGGGCAGAAATTGGGGCAATGGTAATTGCCGCAATTGCTTTACTTGCTGCAGGTGTTGGTATTATGAATATTATGCTTGTATCAGTTACCGAAAGGACTCGTGAAATAGGGGTACGTAAAGCAATTGGTGCCAGAAAAAACAATATTTTGTTCCAATTTTTAATTGAGGCTATAGTCCTTTGCCTGCTAGGCGGAATTCTGGGTATAATTCTTGGGGTTGGAATTGGTAACCTTGCCGGGACTTTCCTGAATGCAACTCCAAAGATCCCAGTAGGTTCAGTAATAACAGGCATTATTGTCTGTATAGTGGTTGGTGTAACATTTGGGACATACCCGGCATATAAAGCTGCAAACCTTGATCCTATTGAAGCTTTAAGGTATGAATAGATATTTTAATATTGAAATTATAATCTGGCCCTGACTTTTGTCAGAGGCTGGATTATAGGTATTACCCGCATACCTGTTATTAAATATTTCTTAAAATCCTTTCGCTTAATTATTTATTCTTCTTATTTTTACTTGGGCGAAATAATTTTGCTCTTTTACTCACATAGTATGATAAAAAACTAAAAATTATGATCAGACATTTCCTCTTAGAAGTAAAAGAAGGATTATTGATATCCTTCAGAGCCATCAGAGCTAATAAAATGCGGTCCATTCTGACTACTTTGGGTATTGTAATAGGAATATTTGCTGTTACAATTATGTCTACTGCAGTTACCGGGCTTAGAAACGCATTCATAAAATCAATTGCTTCAATTGGTTCCGATGTGTTTTTTGTTGAGAAATGGAGTTGGTTCAGTGATGAAGACTGGCATGTTATGCGTAACCGTAAAGATGTAACCTGGGAACAATTTGAAAAGCTGAAGAATGCTCTTGGTAAAGACGTTGATGCCGTAGTGCCCAGCCTCAGAGGCTTTGGGGCTCAGGTGAAGAACAGAGATAAGACAACTGAGTCAACAATGGTCCTCGGTACCACAGCAGAATATATAAAAACTACCGGTACTTTCCCGGCTTATGGCCGTTTTATGACGGACTTTGAAGTCCAGTCAAATCATAATGTATGTGTAGTCGGACAAGATATAGTCGATAATCTTTTCCCTAATGAAGATCCAATAAACAAATTAGTTAAAGTAAATGGAACGACATTAAGAATAATTGGAGTACTTGAAAAACAAGGCAGCGGGTTTATGGGAGGCATGAGCCTGGATGGGCAAATAATTATGCCGCTTGATTTGTTTAAGAAAATATTTGGCCCCAGAAGGGAATCATTCAGGATCAATATAAAAGTAAATGATATTAAAGAGATGCCTGTTGTTAAAGAAGAGATCAGGGATATTATGAGGGCAATCAGGAAAATACCGCATAATAAGCCTGATGATTTCGGTATAAACCAGCAGGAAGCTTTAACCAAAATGTATGACAGTATTGTAGGAGTAGTTGCTATTGCAGGACTTGTTATTACAGCCCTGTCACTTTTTGTAGGTGCAATTGGTATAATGAACATTATGTTTGTATCTGTAAAAGAAAGGACAAAAGAGATAGGCATAAGAAAGGCTATTGGGGCTAAGACCTGGTCAATATTATTACAGTTTCTATCTGAAGCAGCCATTATTTGTATGATGGGGGGCGCTATTGGAGTTATTATTGCATATCCTGTCAGCTTAATTATTAATCAGTTTTTCCCAACCTCAATGCCGGTAGAAATTGTTCTTATTGCATTTTTAATTTCTGCATTGGTAGGAGTGATCTCAGGATTTTTGCCAGCTTTCAGGGCATCAAAAATGGATCCTGTGGAAGCCTTAAGGTATGAGTAAAAAGTAATAACTTTAAAATATTTTTAATTTAATATCCTAGTAAATCTTAGTTATTTCTATGAGCAAAAAAGAAAAGTTTCAGATAGTTCAGATCTATGAAAGTATTATCATGGCTTTGAACTCGTTAAAAGCAAATAAGACAAGATCGTTTCTTACTCTCTTCGGAATAGCGATAGGGTTATTCTCGATTATCATCGTAATGACTGCTATTGCAGCTATACAGGGGACAATAGAAGGGGCCTTCAACGATATTGGCACAAATAACATAATTGTGCAGAAATATCCTGCAATTATGACAGGCGGACATGGAGCATGGAGAAAATATCATAATCGTAAAGATCTTACGATCGAGCAGGGAGAAAGAATTCGTGAGATGACTACTCTTCCGGTGGCGGTTGGGATTCAATTAGGAGAAGGCGGTAAGACGGTAAAGTTTTCAGGAGAGGCTACTAACCCTAATGTTTATGTAGTTGGAGTTAATGTTGATGCTTTTGCAACTGCAAACTATGTTATGGAAGATGGAAGAGGTTTTTCAAATCAGGATATTGAGTATGGAAGAAATGTAGTTATTCTTGGAAATGATATTGTAAAAAAGCTATTTAAATTTACTGATCCTATCGGACAGGATATAATGATTGATAATATGAAGCTAAAGGTAGTTGGCCGTTTTAAGGAAAAAGGGCAGGTATTTGGTCAAAGTCAGGATAACTTTGCAATCATCCCAATTTCAGTATTCAAAAAATATTATGGAGAAGAACACCGTTCAGCCGATTTTTCGATTCAGGCGCCTAGTCAGGAACAATGGGATGCAACAGCAGAACAGGTAATAGGAGCTTTAAGGACGATCAGAAAGGTGGCACCGGGAGAAGAAAATGATTTTGAGATAATCTCTAATGATCAGCTGATTGCTCAGTTTAATGATATAACAAAATATTTCAAGGTAGGCGCTTTTGTTATCGCGTTTATTGCTTTAATTGCCGCCGGAATTGGAATTATGAATATTATGCTTGTAAGTGTTACTGAAAGGACCAGAGAAATTGGTATCCGAAAAGCGATAGGTGCCAGAAAGACAACAATAAGACTGCAGTTCCTTGTTGAAGCAATTGTATTAAGCCTTATTGGCGGACTGGCTGGTATCTTAATTGGTATGATTGGCGGGAATATTATTGCTTTATTGTTGAAAGCTTCAGTAATAGTTCCGGTTTTCTGGATAATGACCGGGCTATTCGTAACAACAGGTGTTGGGCTGGTTTTTGGAGTATATCCGGCTGTAAAAGCTTCAAATCTTGATCCAATTGAAGCTCTCAGATACGAATAATAGTAAGTAACAAGCAGATTATCAGAACAGTATTTAATAAACAGGGAGCTATGTACCATCCCATAGCTCCCTGTGGTCTTGTGATGTGCAGAAGTACGATGCCGCGTAAATCTACACTGTTGAGTTTTCATTTCAAAATATCATACCTCTGAAAGGTCCAGGTTATCAATCCCAATCTTTTCCTCCTTACTGATCTCAGCTTCTGAATGTTTAATTAAATTGCCAAATCTTAATCTGGCCAAGACCAATGCAGAAAGGGCTAAGATTGTCAGATGGGTCAGCTCAGGTATTACATCATTCCAGCCGGCACCCATTTGGGTTAATCTGCTGAAAACATTCAGAAAAGGAGTACTTGGGAAAAAGAATGAGATATACTTAATAAACCAAGGCATTGCCTGATGTGGCCAGGGGTAACCTGACATCAGGAAAACAGGGTAAGTCGTAAACGCAAAGATCTGCAGGGCAACAATTTTTCGTTTCAAAAAAGAAGAAGCCAGAATAGCGATATAAACTGCTGCAACAAGAAATAAAATAGCTGCTATAACAACCGCAATAACACTGCCACGAAAACTTATTTTGAAAATCGAAAAATGAAGTGTAAAAAATAAAAAGGCATATGACGAAAAAAGAAGCAGGTAAAAAGATCCTTTCCCAACTACTGCCGACCAAACACTTTTATTTGATGCAGAATAAAGTCCATAAATGGTATTTTCTTCTCTTTCTTTTGCTACACTTTCAGCAATACCCATTAATAATGTTTGCTGAAGGATCAGTACGAGAAGTCCAGGTATTAAAAAGTCACCATAGCTTTCACCCGGATTAAAAAGTGATTTTACCTCACCATTT
>JBLNEL010000050.1:0-10268 GCA_050262615.1 Bacillota bacterium | reverse complement strand
AATAAAAACTGAATTAAACTTCCCGGTTTTTCTGGGAATAGAATGTGATATTCTAAAAGAAGGTGAACTTGATTATTCAGAGGAATTTTTAGAGAATTTTGATTTTATTGTAGCATCAGTCCATTCTTTGTTTAAAATGACAGAAGAGGAAATGACTCAGAGGATCATAAAAGCAGTTGAAAATCCTTACACTGACCTTCTGGGGCACCCAACCGGACGTCTGCTTTTATCGAGGGCGGCCTACCAGCTTAATATAAAAAAGGTAATTGATGCCTGTGCCGCTAATAATGTAGCAATAGAGGTAAATGCTAATCCTTTCAGACTTGACCTGGATTGGAGGATGATATATTATGCCCGCAGCAAAGGATGTATGTTTTCAATCAACCCTGATGCGCATTCAACTGAGGGAATCAGAGATATTCATTATGGAATAAGGACTGCAAGAAAAGGCGGGCTGCAGCCCGAAGAGGTAATTAACTGTTTTGATCTGGAAAAATTCAAAAACTTTCTTAAAAGAAGGGTCAAAAGGGGAGTCTGAATTATCTGAACTAGTGGTATTTAATTTTGGTAATTCCCTTAATCAGTAAAATTCAATCCAGCTGATCAAATATATTTTTATCAGAACTGTTTTATTTGTTCTTCAACCTTATTAACTTCCATTTTAAAATTAGAATCAGTTATACATACAGGACCAAAATATTTAATGAGGTATAAATGGTAATTACAGATTTGTCCCAGTATATAAGGAACATTCCGGATTTCCCCAAAAAGGGGATCGTGTTCAGGGACATAACCACACTGCTAAGAGATAAAGATGCATTAAAGTATGCTCTGAATGAACTATACAATTTTGTAAAAGATAATAAAATTGATAAGGTAGTAGGG
This sequence comes from Bacillota bacterium, assembly GCA_050262615.1. Taxonomy (GTDB): domain Bacteria; phylum Bacteroidota; class Ignavibacteria; order Ignavibacteriales; family SURF-24; genus JAUZPB01. The sequence goes on along the minus strand of JBLNEL010000050.1, from coordinate 9,383 downwards.
GTAGAATCCAGAGGTTTTGTTTTTGGCGGGCTCCTGGCTGAAAAACTGGATGCCGGGTTTGTGCCAATCAGGAAACCCGGGAAACTTCCAGGAGATACAATAAAGGAGACATATGTACTTGAATACGGAGTAGATTCAATTGAGATTCACTCAGATGCAATAAAATCCGGGGATAAGGTATTGATGCATGATGATCTATTGGCTACAGGTGGTACAATGGAAGCTGCCTGTAAGCTGGTTGAGAAACTTGGGGGTGAGATAATTCAGGTTTCGTTTCTAGTTGAACTTGCATTTCTCAATGGAAGAGAGAAGCTTACAAAATATGATGTAAGGTCGCTTATATCATATGATAGTGAGTAGTATATAAGGTCAGTTCAATAATCAGAATGTCTGGTTAAACTGGCATATATACTGGTGAGGCTGCAATATTTTTCCGGCATCAGGCAATTTCTTTTAATTGCTGCATGCCGGTTTTTTATTATTGTAAGTATTTCATTTAATTAAGTTAAAAATTCTAAGGTCATTAATTATCGCCACTGTTTTTAGAATAATTTAGATTTATTGGTAGAAGTTTTCGGAAATTTTAGATAAATTTAGACCTGCAAATTAAAAAATCACGAAAACAGTTCTCCGCTTTCAGTTCATATAATCTATTAGGAACTCTAATTTTAAACAAATTGAAGTAATTAAAACTGAACAAAAGAAGAAAATCTTTTGTGCGGAGTTTTTTAATTTTGAATATTTAAAGTCACAATAACATACATAAAACTAGTCGTAAAAATGAATTACAAGAAAAAAGTAAAGTATATCTTTGTTACGGGGGGTGTAGTATCTTCTCTGGGAAAAGGAATTTCTGCATCTGCATTAGGCCTGTTATTAAAGCAGAGAGGATTTAGTGTTACAATACAGAAATTTGATCCATACATAAATGTGGATCCGGGAACAATGAATCCTTTCCAGCATGGGGAAGTATATGTTACAGATGATGGGGCAGAAACAGACCTGGATCTTGGTCACTATGAAAGGTTTCTGGATGTGAATATGACCCATGCCAATAACACAACTACAGGTCAGGTTTATTATGATGTTATAACCAAAGAGCGCAGGGGAGATTATCTTGGAGCTACGGTTCAGGTAATTCCTCATATAACAGATGAAATTAAGAGCAGGATGCGTCAGTTGGGTGAGACAGGTGAATACGATATTGTAATAACAGAAATAGGCGGGACTGTTGGAGACATAGAAAGTCTTCCATTTATGGAGGCTATGCGTCAGTTAATGCTTGAGCTGGGAAGAAAGAACGCAATAAGTATTCATGTTACCCTTGTTCCATATATTCAGTCAGCTGGAGAGTTAAAAACAAAACCGACACAGCATAGTGTAAAGAATCTGCTGGAATTGGGAATTCAGCCGAATATATTAATATGCCGCTCTGAAAAAAAGATAGCCAAGGAATTAAGAGAAAAGATTGCCCTTTTCTGCAATGTTGATACAGATTCAGTAATTTCGGCATATGACTGTTCAACCATTTATGAAGTTCCTCTTGTATTAAATAAACAAAAATTAGATCAGATTGTTCTAAAGAGATTAAAGCTGCCAGATATAAAAACAAAGCTTGAGGGCTGGGAAGAATTTGTAGGAAAAGTTAAAAATCCTGCGCATAATATAGAAATTGCAGTCTGTGGTAAATACACGGAATATCTGGATGCCTACAAGAGTATTACTGAAGCTTTCGTGCATGCCGGAGCAGAGAATGATGTAAAGGTAAAATTAAGATTTATAGCTGCAGAAGATGTTGAAAAAGAAAGTGCGGCGAAGTTTCTTTCTGGTGTCAGCGGACTGTTGATTCCGGGAGGTTTTGGAGAAAGAGGGATTGAAGGCAAGATAAGTGCTATAAAATATGCACGTGAAAACAAGATCCCATTTTTTGGAATATGTTTAGGAATGCAGTGTGCTGTAATCGAATTTGCCCGTAATGTTTGCTCAATGCCAAAGGCAAATAGTACAGAATTTGTTAAAAATCAGTACAATGTAATTGATTTAATGCCTGAACAGAAGAAAGTTAAGAATATGGGGGCTACGATGCGACTTGGTGCATTCCCCTGTAAAATAAAGCCAAATACGAAAGCTCTCGAGGCATATAAGACTGAAACGATCTCAGAAAGGCATCGTCACCGTTATGAAGTAAATAATTCTTTCAGAGGATGTCTTGAAGAGCGGGGAATGGTATTAAGTGGACTTTCTCCGGATGACAGGTTAGTTGAGATGATAGAAATACCTGACCACCCATGGTTTTTAGGGTGCCAGTTTCACCCTGAATTGAAATCCAGAGCTACAAAAGCTCACCCGTTATTCAGGGAATTTGTAAAAGCCTCCTTGAACTATTCGAAGGCAAAAGTTTCTGAATAATGGCAAAGTATATATTTGTTGTTTTTTTGTTAATAACAGCCCGGTTAACCGCACAGAATGAAGTTCCCGGGCTGATTTACAGAGGTTTGGATTATTCTTACAATTTTCAAACCTCTGAGGCTGAAAATTGCTTTCAGCAGATTATTAATAAATATCCTGATGATCCCCGCGGTTATCATTATAAATCAAGTATTTACCTTTGGACCTACCTTAGCAATAAAGATAAAAGTGATTATGACAGGTTCATCAAGCTTTCCGATATTGCTATCGATAAAGCTGAAAAGGCGCTTGACAGAAACTCAAATGATGAAAATGCCCTGTATGTTCTTGGTTCAAATTATGGATTCAGGGCAATGGCTTTTACAAAAGAAAACAGTTCGCTTAACGCAGTCTGGGCTGCCAGAAATTCCAATAAGTATTTAAATAAAACACTTGAAAAATTCCCCTATAATAATGATGCATATTTAGGTAAGGGGTTGTTTAGCTTTGCCTTTAGTTTTGTCCCAGGAGTTTTTAAATGGGCGTTAAATCTGGCCGGGCTTTCTGGTTCACAGGAAGAAGGCATCCGATACCTGTTGAAGGCTTTTAAATATGGGAAATATACAAAGACCGAAGCCGCTTATTATTTATCCCAGATCTATTCTGATATCAGGGTAGACTATCCAGCTGCAGCAGATTACCTGCGTCCAATTATCAAGAAATATCCGCAAAACTCCTTATTTCAGTATTCTTATGCCGTAGTTATGGTAAAAGACAGAAAACCGCAGGAAGCTGAAAAGTCCCTTCAAAGTGTAATTAGGATCAACAATCCGCGATTCCAGCAAGTAAGTGCGTACTCAAATTTTCTTCTTGGGGATATATATTACCATAAAAACGATTTCAGGAATGCAATTACATATTATCAGAAATTTCTTGTAACAGCCAAAGATATTGATTACACAGGAATAGCTTATTTAAGGACAGCCATTTCATTTGAAATATTAAAAAACAGGCCTGAAGCTCAGCGTAATTATATTCTGGCACGCAATGGCAATCTGGATATTGCAGATGATGCATATGCAAAAAGAAAGGGTGAAATTTACTATGATCATCCCCTGACTGAAAACGAGATTGATATAATCAAAGCTTCTAACAACATTGAATCGGGCAGGTATAGCGAAGCTTATAACGCACTTATACAGCTTCTCCCTAAGGCCAGTTCAGATAAACAAAAAGGGGAAATACTTCAATATCTGAGCGATGTCACTTTCGAGTTAGAGAAGATTAATGATTCAATTGAATACGCAAACAGGGCGTTAAAAACTAATATAAAAGATGAAAAATGGATAAAGCCATTTTCATTTTACTATGGGGCAAGAGCATTTTTGAAAGCAGGGAATAAAGCCATGGCATCCCGGTATCTTGAGCAAGCCGAAGGTATTTCTGATTATGATTATAAGTCCAAGCTCTCCGGTTTTATTAATGCATTAAAACTCAAGATTTAAGATGGTAATTTGCTTTAGTAATACTAAAAAAGAAGCAAAACTTTTAGAATTTAAAGTATATTAAAATTATTTTATTTAATTTAAAGTATCAAAAATAATTAACACCGGCAGGAAAGAATAGAGTGCCAGGGGGTAAATTATTGCATCATTCCTATACGCTTTACATTGATTCTTTTTTGCTAATTGACTAATTTCGACACGTAAAATAATAAATGTTAAAAATAGCAGTATTTGTTTCAGGAAGAGGGTCTAATTTCCAGGCTATTGTTGACGCTATTGCCTCAGGAATTATTAAAGCGCAGATAAATGCTGTCTTTACAGATAAAGACCTGTGCGGTGCAATCGAGATAGCAGATAAGAACTTAATCCCGGTTTATAAGATCAGTAATTTGGAAAAACCTGGGTTTTATTCATACAATGTTATTACAGAATTACTTTATAAGCATAGTATAGATCTGGTTGTTCTTGCAGGTTTTTTAAAGAAAATTCCCGATTCCGTAGTAGAAGAATATAAAAATAAAATAATTAACATCCATCCAGCTCTTTTACCTTCGTTTGGTGGTGCAGGGATGTATGGGATGAATGTTCACCGGGCAGTATTTAATTCTTCAGCAAAGGTTTCAGGTGCCACAGTACATTTTGTTGATAAAGTATATGATAATGGAAGAATTATTGCTCAGGAAGCTGTCGATATATCAGATGTTAAATCACCGGAAGAGATTGCTGAAAGGGTTTTGAAAACAGAACATAGGTTATTACCATTTGTTATAAAAAAAATCAGCGAAGGCAAAGTAGAAATAATAGATAATCGAGTTATAGTTCATTAAAAATAATTGCGGATAAATATTGAAAAAATTAGCTTTAATCAGCGTTTCGGATAAAAGAAATTTAATTGAATTTGCACAAGAGCTAACGAAGTTTGATTATGAAATTCTGGCTACGGGGAATACTGCCAGAATGCTGAATGAAAGTGGGATATCCTGTAAAGAGATAAGTGACTATGCTTCTTTCCCGGAGATTTTTTCCGGCAGAGTAAAAACACTTCAGCCAAGGATATTTGGCGGTATACTGATGCGAAGAGATAATAAGCAGGATATTGCAGAAGCAGAGGAAAATAAAGTTATCCCGATCGACATAGTATGTGTTAATTTATATCCTTTCCCTCAGGTAGTTAACCGGGAAGATGTTGATCTTGATTATAAGATCGAAAATATAGATATTGGCGGCCCCAGCTTAATAAGGGCTGCAGCAAAAAATTACAAATATGTTTCTGTTCTCACTAATACTGAGCAATATGCTGAATTTATAGATGAGCTGAGACAAGGTGAAATCAGCCTTGATACAAAAAAGAAGCTTGCTTTTGAAGCATTTTCTTACACATCATATTACGACACGCTTATTGCCAACTTTTTAGAAAAGACCTTTGAAATTCCTCCTACAAGGATCAGGATTAATTATCCATTAGTACAATCTCTGAGGTATGGAGAGAACCCGCATCAGTCGGCGGCACTTTATGGTGATTTCTATAGTTACTTTGAGATACTGCATGGTAAAGAAATTTCTTATAATAATATTATAGATATAGTTGCCTCAGTGGAGTTAGTGCAGGAATTAGGTCACAATGCATGCGCAATCATAAAGCATACTAATCCATGCGGTGCCGCAATAGGTGAAAGTGTTGCAGATGCATATTCAAAAGCTTTATCCTGCGACCCAGTATCAGCTTACGGCGGTATTGTAGCTTTTAACGACCTGGTCGATGCAGAGACAGCTAAAAAGTTAAACGAAATTTTTCTTGAAGTAGTATGTGCCCCTGATTTCAGTCCGGAAGCACTTGAGATTTTAAGAGCAAAAAAGAACAGAAGGATAGTTAAAGTCCAAAAAACGCTTTCTGATGGTACAATGAATTATAAGAGTGTTCCAGGTGGTTTGATAGCTCAACAGAAAGACGATTCAAAGCTGGAAATGGAAAATGTAAGGTCAGTGACAAAAAAACAGGTAGATAGCTCGCAGTTTGAAGATTTAATATTTGCCTGGAAAGTGTGTAAGCATGTAAAGTCAAATGCTATTGTATATGTAAAGGACAAAAAGATATTAGGTGTAGGGGCTGGACAGATGTCAAGAGTTGATTCTGTCAAAATAGCAGCTTCAAAAGCCAAAGAGTTAGGACATCAGTTAAACGGTGCTGTTGCAGCATCAGATGCTTATTTCCCGTTTGCTGATGGTGTTATTGAGATGTCAGGATATGGAATAACAGCAATAATTCAACCTGGTGGTTCAGTAAGGGATCAGGAAGTAATTGCTGCTGCAGATGATAATAATTTAGTTATGATTTTTACCGGTATTAGAAACTTTAAGCACTAAGAGGATTTATGGGATTATTTGACTTTTTCTCAACAGATATTGCAGTTGACTTAGGTACAGCAAATACATTGATTTATTTAAAAGGCAAAGGGATTGTCTTAAATGAACCTTCTATTGTAGCATATGATAGAAATTCCAAAAGAATACTGGCACTTGGCAACAAGGCCAAGGAGATGCAGGGAAGAGAGCATAAGGAAATCCGTGTAACACGGCCTATGCGAGATGGTGTTATTGCAGACTTTGAAATTGCTGAAGGAATGATAAAAGCATTCATAAAGAAAGTCAGCACTGGTCCAATCTCGAGCAGAAGAATTGTCATAGCCGTACCCAGCGGTGTAACAGAAGTAGAAAAAAGAGCAGTTCGTGACAGCTGTGAACATGCCGGAGCGAAAGAAGTTCATTTAATAGCAGAACCTATGGCTGCTGCAATTGGTATCGGTATAGATGTTGAGGCGCCGATAGGAAGCATGATCATAGATATTGGTGGAGGAACTACAGAAATTGCTGTTATTGCATTATCGGGTATAGTAAACGAAGAATCTATACGAATAGCCGGTGATGAAATGAATAATGCAATTATGCAATTCTTTAAAAAGAACCATAATCTTCTTATCGGTGAAAGGACCGCAGAGGCTATAAAATGTGAAGTTGGAAGTGCAGTACCATTAAAAGAAGAAGTTACTGTACAGGTAAAAGGTCGCGATCTTGTTGGCGGCGTACCTAAAACAGCAGAAGTAAGCTCAGTTGAAATAAGAGATGCTCTTAATGAAAATATTACACAAATAGTTGAAGCAGTAAAGCAGTCACTTGAAAGAACCCCACCTGAGCTGTCTGCAGATATATTGGATCGAGGAGTAATGATTACAGGCGGCGGTGCTTTGTTAAAAGGGATAGATGAAAGGATCAGGATGGAAACAAACCTGCCAGTTCATATAGCAGATGACCCTTTGACAGCTGTTGTACGCGGTGCCGGAAAGACAATCGATAATCTTAACAGATTTTCAAAAGTATTTATTAGGAACAGAAGATATTAATGCGAGGCTTCTTTTTAAGAATCTGGAACGGTTACAAAGAGTATTTAGTTGTTGTTATATTGCTTGTACTTAGTTTAGTTTTATTATCTTTTAGTACAAACCCCGCTATTAAAAGGGTGAAGACTTATGCATTTGGGGGGTTTGCCATAGTTACCTCAGGTGTATCAAAAGTTATAGAACCTTTCCAAACAGCATTTGAAACTAAACGTCTAAGAGAAGCTAATGCTCAGCTTATGCTTCAGGTTAACCGTTTAAGAGAGTATGGAATACAGAATGAAGAACTGAAGAAACTGTTAGCATTAAAGGATTCCAGTGATTATCCATTAATAGCTGCAAACGTTGTTTCAAAGTTTGTTTCAAATTCACAGGGTTGTTTTATAATTAATGCCGGAAGCAATGAAAATATTCAAACCGGCATGCCGGTTATTAATGATCAGGGGCTGATTGGCGTTATTATTTCAGTATCAAAGGATTTTTCAATTCTCAGGACTTTTAACAATAGTGAACTAAAATTTGCAGTCAGGAATCAACGCAGCAAATTTGATGGTGTTATCGAATGGAATGGGTCAAATCTCGTAATAAAAAATGTTCCTAAAACCTTCGATATGGAAATAGGTGACCGGATAGTTACATCAGATTTCAGTACAAAATTCCCTCCTTCAATCCCGGTTGGAGTAGTTACAGGTGGAAATCGTGATAAAACAGGGATATTTAATAATATTGTCGTAAAACCATATGTTGATTTAGTAAAGGTCTCCAATGTTTTTGTGATTGGCTTTGTTCCAAGTACACAAAGAAACAATTTGGAACTTAATCTTATAAGAATAAATAAGTAAAGATGCGCTCGGATTATATAATTGCTTTATTGCTTTTCATACCGTTTACTGTTATACAGTTAACCCTTGTTCCATGGCTTTCCTATAATCAGGTTGCTCCTGATCTGATTCTGATTCTTCTGGTATATTATACTTTGCGTGTAGGACAGCTTGGGGGCACCATATTAGGATTTGTCTTTGGCCTGGCTTTTGACCTTGTTACCGGAGGCATACTAGGCAGTGCAATGTTTACAAAGACATTAAGCGGCTTTTTAACAGGTTATTTCTACAATGAAAATAAAGTAGAACAGAACATACATTCACTTACTTTGCTTTTAATAGTCTTTGTTATTGGAAGTATTGATTCGATTGTGTATTCTTTTTTTGGCACTGCCAATTCAGGCAGTACAAGTTTGCTGATTATGTTTTTTATGCAGGGGCTTTTACCCGGACTTTATTCGGCAGTGTTAGCCTTACCGTTAGTTGTATTTTATACGAGAAAGATATTCGCATGACTCCAAGCAAAAATTTTGGAACGGACTTCAGACGGAGTGTACTGTTTTATATTTTAACAGGTTTCTTCGTAGTATTGCTATCGCAGCTTTTCCGTATGCAGATAATAGAACATCAGAATTATGATGAAAAATCTGCGGATAATAGTATAAAAGGAATTGTCCAGACTCCGCTGCGGGGTGTCTTTTATGATAGAAACGGAAAGGTACTCGTAAGCAATAAACCATCATACACTGTCCTTATTACTCCTTTTAATTACAGCCGAAAATTAAACAATGTTCTGGAAACTGTTCTGGGAGTTGAACCAGGATATATTCAGGGTGTTCTGGAAGATAATATCCAGTATTCAAAATATCTTCCTATCAGAGTCCAAAGAGATGTAAGCTTTCAGGTAATTTCCTGGATTGAAGAAAACAAAGAGCAGCTTCCGGGTGTAAGCTATATAGTGGAAATGGAAAGATCATACCCGGATAGCCTTATGGCTTCTCATATGTTTGGGTATACAAAAGAAATATCCAAGAAACAACTTGAAGTGGATAAAAGTTATTACGATATGGGAGATTTCATTGGTAACAATGGAATAGAAAAAACATATGAAAAATTTCTAAGGGGAACAAAAGGAGTCAAATATGTACTTGTTGATTCCAGGAGAAAGGAAAATGGAAGATTTAATAACGGACTTAATGACCGGGAATCGATAAAAGGTAGTGATCTGGTTTTATCGATAGATGAAGATGCTCAGCGAGTAGCTGAAAAAGGTTTTC
>JBLNEL010000049.1:0-10556 GCA_050262615.1 Bacillota bacterium | reverse complement strand
AGTATCAATTGTTGCAATTACCAGTGCACACTATGAAGTTGCCAAAAAATGTCTTGAGGCAGGCAAGCATGTATTTATAGAAAAGCCAATAACTGCACATATCTGGGAAGCCGAGGAGCTAATAAAAATTGCAGATAAGAATCAGCTAAAGATTCAGGTAGGGCATATAGAGAGGTTTAATCCAGCTTTAATTTCTCTTGAGAAATACAATTTAGATCCCAAATTCATACAGACCGACCGCCTCTCGCAGTTTAATCCCAGGGGTACTGATGTAGCGGTTGTGCTTGATTTGATGATACACGATATAGATATAATATTAAGTCTGGTTAGAAGTGAAGTTAAAGACATTCATGCAAGCGGAGTTGCAGTTGTATCAGACAATATAGATATAGCTAATGCACGCATTGAATTTGAAAATGGAGCTGTAGCAAATGTAACGGCAAGCAGGATCTCACAGAAGAAGATGAGAAAAATGCGCATGTTCCAGAAGGACAGTTACATATCACTTGACTTTATAACCGGGGTTTCTGAGGTATACCGTTTAATTGGAAAGGAACAAAGCCATTTAATGCAGGAAAACTTCATTTCTTTTGGTGAGATTGGCGTAGGCGACAAAAAGAAAATGGTAGTATACGAGCAGCCGGAATTAAAGGAAGTTAACGCACTTCAGTATGAGCTGCAGCTTTTTGTTGATTCGGTATTAAATAATCAGAGACCCAGGGTTTCAGGGCTGGATGGACTTAAGGCACTGAAAGTAGCACAGATAATCATTAAAAAGATTGAAGAATCTGCTCTGAGTTGAAATTGTCAATAAATATTTGATAGCTTATAATAAATAGTTAATACATATATTCTCAAAGCGGAGGAGAAATGTCAAAGAAAAAAGCTATCATTTGGTCAGTTATCTTTTTATCAGTTGTTTTCAGCAGCTGCAGTGTATACCAGACGTTTCAGAATATTGCAAGACTGAAGTTCAAGCTTGGAGCCGTAAATGGTTTTTTATTAGATGGAATAGCAGTTTCAGCCAAGACAAGGCTTCAGGATTTCAGTGCTGTTGATATTCTAAAGCTGACGACAGATGTAACGAACAAGAGGATGCCTGTATCATTTGTTCTTAATGTCAATGCTTTAAATCCAAATTCGGGCAAAGGCGGTTATGCAAAGACCGATGTAGCGTTAAAATCTTTTCCATGGAAACTACTCATTGAGGATAAAGAAACGATTACAGGAGATATTGCTTCGCCGGTAAGTGTTCCGGGTGTTGGGGATTCAGTTATCTTTCCTATCAAAATAGAACTTGATCTGTTCAAGTATTTTGCAGATAAAGGTTATGAAGGGATAGTTGATCTAGCGTTAAAGTTAGGCGGGCAGAATAAAGATCCTTTAAAAATAAAATTAGTAGCTCAGCCAACTATTTCAAGCAGTTTTGGAGATATAAAATACCCTGGTGAATTAACTATAGTGCAGACTGAATACAGATAGTAAATTCCACTTCTTTAATCCTCAGTTTTCCTTCTTCAGTTCATATTCTGGAGAGTAAGCAACTGAGATGATATGTGGTAAATTTATAGAAAATCATAAATGCTTAACTCTTTTTAGTATGATAAATTCATTTTCAAATTAAACTATTACAAATATGGCAAAAAATAAAAACTATGTGATTGGAGTTGACCTTGGTGGTACTTCGATAAAAGTCGGAGTAGTAACAAAGGAAGGGAAGCTAGTTGATAAAGGTTTTGTAGACACACTTGCGCATCAGGGCCCTAAGACAGTGGTAAATCAGATCATTAAAGGAATAAATCTGGTAATTGGTAATTATAAGAAGGAATTAGCCGGAATAGGGATAGGTGCTCCCGGGGTTGTATCAATGGAGCATGGTACGGTTGAAAATCCTCCTAATCTTCCGGGGTGGAAGAAAGTATCTTTAGGGAAGATAATTCAGGATGAATTTAAGATAAAGACCGTAATAGAAAACGATGCAAATGCCGCAGCAGTAGGCGAGATGATCTTTGGAGCAGGGAAGAGCCTTAATGATTTCGTTATGATCACGCTGGGAACAGGAGTAGGCGGCGGGATAATTATGAATAAAAAGCTTTATCATGGTCAGAAAGGTGCTGCAGGAGAGATCGGGCATATGACGATCGATTATAATGGTCCAAGGTGTAATTGCGGCTCATATGGATGTCTTGAAACATACATAGGGAACAATTATTTAGTAGAAAAAGTAAGCCGCGAGCTGCAAAATGCAAGGGATTCGAAAATATATGAACTGCTGGATAACAACCTGAACAATCTGACTCCTAAGGTTATAAGTGATGCTGCGCAGATGAATGATCAGTTTGCCAAATCTGTAATAATTGATGCAGGAAAGCATATTGGTTACGGGATGGCATCGGTTGTAAATATTTTTGACATAAGCAATATTGTAATCGGCGGCGGTGTAGCAGGTTTCGGCAAGCTTCTTTTTGATGCAATAAAAGAGACGATAAAAGAAAGAGCTTTAAAGCCGATAGCCGGCAGGGTAAAGGTATATCCGGCCAAGCTTAAAAATGAAGCCGGAATAAAGGGTGCATCATCTCTGGTTTATTACTAGACATTAGGTTTTATAAAAGGATCCCGTTGAGAAAGGCGGGATCCTTTCACGCAAATGTTTTATAATTATAAACATTATTTTTACCCTCAGGTATTATTCCCCGGTATAATCAAAATTCCTTATTATAATAATTGAATTCTACAAAATTAGCTGAGATTTTGTTATCTTTACCGGAAACATGAATGGCAATTTGAAGGTTGAATATCAGAGGATTCCGTTTTGTATTTCCGGCAAGCACATATTTATCAAAGAAGTTAATGAAATTCAAATTTATAATATTATTCCTTTTAATCACTTCAGTAATCCGGCCGCAGCAGACTGCCGATAGTACTACTGCATACAGCAGTGCACGTGGGCCGGCTGCAGACAGTCTGAATGCTGCAAAAACTGATACTACAAAAAAGAACAGATCTGATGTAGATGCTGTTATATATTCGAGCGGATCAGACTCACTAATATTCAGAGTAAAAAAGAAAAAACTTGAAATCTACGGCAATGGAGAGCTCAAGTATAAAAAGACTGAGCTTAAGAGTGCAAATATCGGAGTTGACTTTCAGCTAAATCAGATACAGGCAACCGGTGCAGTAGATACCTCAGACACAGCCAAAACCAAGATCAAAGGTACTCCTGTTATGTCTGAAAATGGTGAAATTTATGAGGGTAACAAATTAACATACAATTTTAAGACACAGCGCGGAATAATCTCGGGAGCCAAGAACAAAGCCGAAGGGGGGCTTTACCAGGGGTCAAAAGTAAAGAAGATCACTCCGGACGCATATTTTATAAAAGACGGTACGTATACGACATGTGATGCCGAAACCTCACATTACTTTTTTTACTCAAAGGAAATGAAAGTTATTACCAATGAGCAAATAATAGGGCGCTGGATCTGGCTTTATATTGGAGGTGTGCCTTTTCCTGTACCACTTCCTTTTGGTGTTTTTCCAAATCAGACTGGCAGGCGATCCGGGCTAATTGCTCCGGCTTATGGGCAAAGTGCAGACTGGGGGCAGTATTTCTCTCATTTCGGATATTTCTGGGCAATAAGCGATTACATGGATGTTAACCTGATAAGCGATATTTACTTCCGGGGCGGTTATAACTTAAACAGTAATTTCAGATATGCCAAACGATACAGTCTTAATGGGAATCTTCAACTGGGGTACTCTAGTTTAAAAGGCCAGGGGACGAGCTGGAGGGTAGGAGTTAATCATCAGCAGACAATTGACCCGACGACAAATTTGCAGGCCAATCTGCAGTTTATTTCATCATACGGATATGTTGAAAGAACAAGCTTTGGAAGAAATGCACTGTTAAACCAGACAATTACTTCAAATGCAAATCTTTACAAATCCTGGGAAGAATCAGGCAATACAATATCGATTGGTTATTCAAGGACCGAGAATTTAATTAGCGGCGATATAGCAGAGACCTTACCGATGATCAACTTCAGTAAATCGCAAGCCTATCCTTTCAGGAAAAAAGGAGCCTACGATCCAAGGACTGCAAAATGGTATGAAGATATAGCATACAATTACTCCGGAAGACTTCAAAACGAGAGGACCAAGACAGGGGGGGCTGAGCTGATAAGCCGGGCAGGAGTTAATCATGCTGTCAATGTTAATACATCTCCTAAGTTAGGATATTTTAGTTTTTCTCCTGTCTTGTCTTATAATGAGCGCTGGTATAATAAAATTACAGAGATAGAAAACATAAAGGTTCAAAAAGGTAATATTTACAAAGATTCAGTTGTCAGCAGAGAAGTTAATAAGCTGAGTGCTTTAAGAACATTTTCTTTTTCATTAGGGGCTTCTACAAAATTATATGGTCTTGTACAGCCAAGGAGTTTAGGCATTGATGCTATAAGGCATGTCATTATTCCAACGTTGTCGTATTCATACACTCCTGATTTCTCAAAACCCAGGTGGGGTTATTATGGGAGATATATTGATTCGACAGGGAGGGAGGTCAGGTACGATAAGTACCAGGGAGCTGTTTTCGGCAGTGTACCGAATTATGAACAGCAGGTAATCGGTCTAAATATCAGCAATAATATTGAAATGAAGACCATGAAAGATCCTTCGGACACGACGTCAGAGGCAAAAAAGATCCAGTTAATCAGCTTTACGCTTAGTACAGGTTATAATTTTGCTGCCGGAGCCCCAAAGAGATTAAGCGATCTTTCGCTAACTTATCATACACAGGTTGCAAATCTAATAAGCTTAAGCGGGTCATCTTCTTACTCTTTTTATGATTATGATTACGCAACAAGAAAGGAATCGACAAGATATTTAGCCTCCCGGTCTGGCGGGGGATTATTCAGGTTAATGTATTTCAATGTTGCTGCAGGGCTTACGCTTTCGGCTGAAACCTTTAAGGCTTCTTCAGATAAAAAAACAAATACAGAAAAACAATCCCTGTCTTCTGTAAACAGGGATGTCAGGAGTGAGTACACAGGCCAGTATTATGATGAGTCACCTGATTATAGTATTCCATGGGATATGTCACTTAATATTAACTACAGTATGAATAAATCCAATCCTGAAAATGTAAATAAGACAACTAATCTTAGCGGAAATCTTAATTTTAATCTGACTCAAAGTCTTAAAATATCAATGACTAGCAATTATGATCTGAATACACATCAGTTCCTTTATCCGGAAATAAGGGTGTTCAAGGACTTACATTGCTGGGAGATGAATTTTACATGGAATCCTATTGGTTCATTTGCCGGCTACAGGTTTGAGATAAGAGTCAAGGCTTCACAATTAAGGGATCTGAAAGTAGAGAAATCTTACGGGCAGTATATCGGACGATAAATGAAGCATTATATCATAGACGGCAATAATCTGATCGGAAAGATAAAGACTCTCTTTCTGCTTCAGAAAAAAGATGGGCAGGCATCCAGGGAAAAGCTGGTTCTTTTCTTAGAAAGTTTCTTCCATGATAAAAAAGCAAAAATATCATTATGCTTTGACGGATTTCCGCAGCTTGCGATAAGGACTTCAAAAATAAAGATCTACTATTCTGAAAATAAACCTGCTGATGACATAATAAAAAACCTGATTGAGAATTCTAAAAATCCAAAGGTACTTGTAGTTGTAAGCTCAGACCATAATCTGATGCAATTTGCAAGGGTATGCCATTGTGAAGTAAAAAGCAGCGAAGAATTCTCAAAAGAGATCGCTGAAAGAAAATTAAGTGATGAGGAAGATGAAAAAAAGAAATCCATTTCAAATGATGAAGTAAAAAAGCTATTCGGGATATAAAAAATGAAAAAGAGATTTACAATTTTAACTCTGATCTTTTTAGCATCAGTTTTAACGGCACAGGAGAATACATTGAAAAAAGATGAATTAAAATCAAAGATCCAATCAGAAATAGCAAAAATTGACGGCAAAATTGCGCTTGCCTTCAGGGACCTAAGTAATCCTCAAAATGAGATATTAATTAATGAGCAGGAAAATTTTCATGCAGCAAGCACCATGAAAACTCCTGTTATGATAGAGGTTTACAGGCAAAGTGCTTTAGGGAAATTCAACTTAAATGATTCTGTTGTTGTGAAAAACGAATTTAAGAGCATTGTTGACGGCAGTCCTTACAGTTTATCCATTGACAGTGACGGGGGAGAGGCACTATATAAGTACATTGGAAGCAAAAAAACAATTTACAGCCTTGTCTATGAGATGATTACCGTAAGCAGCAATCTGGCTACAAATCTTCTTATAGATCTGGTAGATGCAAAAAATGTTCAGAAAACGATGCTGGAACTAGGAGCTCAGAAAATAAAGGTGTTAAGGGGAGTTGAGGATCAGAAAGCATATGAAAAAGGATTAAACAATACTACCACGGCCTATGATCTGATGCTGATATTTTCCAAGATTGCAAATGATGAGGTTGTATCAACTGATGCCTGTAAAGAGATGATCAAGATACTTTTGGACCAGAAGTTTAACCGTATGATCCCTGCACTGCTGCCTAAAGAGGTTAAGGTTGCACATAAGACAGGTTCAATTACCGGAGTAAAGCATGATTCAGGAATAGTTTTTCTGCCTGACGGGAGAAAGTATGTGCTGGTAATTTTATCGAAAGAGTTAAAGGACGATACGCCAGCAGAAGTAACTCTTTCGGGTATTTCCAAGCTGATCTACAATTATATGATCAATAACAAGGTTCCTGTTAAAAAAGAGCAATCTGTTAAAACAGAGTAAAATGATCTTGATACTTCACAAACGGCCAATAAAAAATGTAAGGATAATTGATCCTGATCATATTGAATTAAATGTTCAGAATGTTGTAGAAACTGCAAGATTTTACAAGATAACAATTGGTTTTGAAGAGGTTTTTATTTTTAATCATTGGGCTGTTCTGCAATCAAAAGAGATTGATCTGGAGCAGCCCGGATCTTTAAGGTTGGTGCAAAACAAAAAAGATACAAAAGCTATTAACCTTTCGACAAACTCACCTGGAATAATATTAAATGTTCAAAAGAGGCTTAAAGCCTTAAATCTAAAAGTAAGAAACGAACCTGATTCAAATAATCCCGAAAATCTGAGAATCTCGTTTTCAGATCCAGCAGGTTACCATGTTAACTTTAATCTCCATAGTAGATAGAGTAAGCGGAACAATAAAGCTGAAGTTTTTTAATTTTTTATAGGCATCACCTGATAAAATCATATTCCCGGAATTGATTATAAGGCTCGTTTAGAGTAATTTTATCATAACTGGTAAATGAAATAATCCCACAAAAAAATGAAGGAGGAGAAATGGATTTTAGAAACGAGTCCGATAGTATGGGTGAAATTCAGGTGCCCTGTGACCGTTATTATGGAGCACAGACAGCAAGGTCGCTGCAGAATTTTAAGATTGGGGGAGAGCGTTTTCCGAGGCCATTAATAAGGGCATTAGGAATACTGAAGAAAGCTGCGGCCATATCCAATAAAGAACTTGGAATATTACCTGCAGATAAAGCCGATCTGATAATAAAAGCAGCTGATGAGGTTATTGAAGGAAAACTTGATGATCATTTTCCGCTGGTAGTCTGGCAGACCGGCAGCGGTACGCAGACCAACATGAATGCTAACGAAGTAATTTCGAACCGTGCAATCGAACTTGCAGGTGGTGTAATGGGGAGTAAAAAGCCGATTCATCCGAATGATGATGTAAATAAAGCCCAATCCTCAAACGACACATTCCCAACTGCAATGCACATTGCAGCAGTTGAAGAGATACACAGAAGGCTGATCCCAATGGTCACGAAGCTTCGTGATGCACTTCAGGAAAAGTCTGAAGAGTTTAAGGATATAATAAAGATTGGAAGAACTCACCTTATGGATGCAACGCCGCTTACATTAGGTCAGGAGTTTTCAGGATATGTACAGATGCTTACAAATGGTTTAGAGAGGATAGAAGGCTCTTTGCCGAGATTATATGAACTTGCCCTAGGGGGAACTGCAGTCGGGACCGGGTTAAATACACATCCTGAGTTTGCAGAGAAGTCGGCAAAGATAATATCAGAGCTTACAGGAAAGCCATTTAAATCTGCGAGGAACAAATTTGAAGCACTTGCAACACATGACGCTTTAGTTGAAGTAAGTGGTGTACTAAAGACTTTAGCTGCTTCGCTGATGAAAATAGCGAACGACATACGTTGGCTCGGTTCTGGTCCCAGAAGCGGTATTGGCGAACTGCTTTTGCCAGAGAATGAACCAGGGAGCTCAATTATGCCCGGTAAGGTAAATCCAACGCAGTCTGAAGCCATGACGATGGTTTGTGCCCAGGTATTTGGAAACGATGTTGCTGTAAACTTCGGCGGAGCAATGGGCAACTTTGAGCTTAACGTATTTAAGCCGGTGATAATTCATAATGTGCTTCAATCAATTAAACTGATTTCCGATGCATGTGAAAGCTTTACAGATCACTGTGTAGCTGGAATTGAGGCTAACAAAGCAAAAATTAAGAATCACCTTGATAATTCGCTGATGCTTGTTACAGCGCTTAATCCTCACATTGGATATGACAATGCTGCAAAGGTAGCCAAGAAGGCACATAAGGAAAACAAGACACTTAAGGAAGCCGCCATTGAGCTTCAGCTGCTTACGGCAGAGAAGTTTGATGAGGTTGTACGGCCGGAAAAAATGATAGGACCTAAAAAGTAACAGCATGTGAAATAACTTCCTTAAAAAAGGAATTTCTTACAATAAAAATTCCATGAAAGAACAATTCCTTAAAAGAATAATTCCTTAAAAGAATAATTCCTTATTAAGGGGGAAATAACAAGCAATTTAAATCCTAGACAAGTCAATATGATTATATAAGGCAGACTTGTTTAGGATTTAATTTATTGATCAACATTTATTATAAAGGGATTGAATTGTTAGAGATCATCTTAAATATTTATCTGATAATAAATAATAACTTTGTAGTCGCCTTCAAAGCGAAGGGATATGAAATGGAGGGGGGAGACGACCAGAAAATTGAATTCCTGAAAAGACGGGCAAGGGAGGATTTCCCACTAGCGTATCATTTTGATGCTCCTCAGAATAAAAATGGCGAATTTATGAAGTATAATAAGTTCGCACGACTGGAAAAGCAGGGGATGCAGTATCAGTTATTTGAAGAAATTTTCCAAAGCTTTAAGCTGCCTGAAAATCCACTTATCTGCGTTACGCCGGTTGTAGACGGTAAGATCTTGAGTGAATATTAGTCCAAACTTTCCTGCCGGTCACGGATTTATAGATTAAAATTCAAAAAACTAACAAATAATATAGTTATATTTGTAAATATACTTTTTCAGATAAAGTTTTCAAAAGAGGTTCTAATGTCAACAAAAGATGCAAAATTTGATGAACTTTGTATTAATACGATAAGATTTTTAGCAGTGGATGCTGTTCAGAAAGCAAATTCCGGACATCAGGGGATGCCGATGGGCTGTGCACCGATAGCATATACACTTTTTACCAAATTTATGAAGTATAATCCTGCAAATCCAAAATGGTTTAACCGAGACAGGTTTGTACTTTCAGCCGGGCATGGCAGCATGCTTTTATACAGCATGCTTTATCTTACAGGGTATGATCTTCCATTAGAGCAACTAAAACAGTTCAGGCAGTGGGACAGTATGACACCAGGTCATCCTGAAGCGATTTCAACACCCGGAGTTGAGACAACGACCGGGCCATTAGGGCAGGGGATTTCAAATGCAGTTGGAATGGCAATAGCAGAAGAATTTCTGGCCGGCACATTTAATAAAGAAGATACAGAACTGCTTGATCATTACATATATGTTATTGCAAGCGATGGCGATCTTATGGAGGGCGTTTCACATGAAGCTGCATCACTTGCAGGGCATTTGAAGCTCGGGAAACTTATAGTTTTTTATGATGACAATAATATCAGTATTGATGGACCGACATCACTTTCATATAATGATGACAATAAAAAAAGATTTGAAGCCTATCACTGGCATGTGCAGGTTATTGAAGATGTAAATGATCTTGATGCAATTGAAAAGGCAGTTAAAAAAGCGCAGAAGGAAACCTCAAAGCCATCAATAATCATTACCAAAACCCACATTGGTTTTGGAAGTCCGAACAAGCAGGATAAATCCTCTGCACATGGATCTCCGCTGGGTGAAGAGGAAGTAAGGCTTACAAAAAGAAATTTAGGATGGCCTGAGGATAAAACCTTTTATGTTCCAGATGAAGTTAGCGAATATTTTTCCAGTTTCAGGCAAAAGGGGATCAAGCAGGAAGAAAAGTGGAAAAAGACATATGAGAAATACACTGAAAAGTATCCGGAAGAAGCCAAGTCATTTAATGCACTGATGTACGGTCAATATGGTGAAGGGTGGAAAGAAAAGCTTCCTGTATTTTCAACTGAAAAGAAAATTGCAACGCGTGCAGCATCAGGCAAGGTATTAAATTCAATTGCCTCATCATTGCCGGGACTAATTGGCGGAAGT
>JBLNEL010000048.1:0-5318 GCA_050262615.1 Bacillota bacterium | reverse complement strand
ATGTTTATAGGAATCCATCGCTGACAAATACAATTTTATTATTAAGTATAATTTTCATGTTTGTAGATTTATTCCTTGGAAAATCAGGAGTAGATCCAAAAGTTGCGTTATTTAATCGTGTTTCAGGAAGCTTTGTTCTTGCAGTAATGACCTGGCTGCTGAACAGGAAAGATAAAATTGCAAACAGTTTAAATGAAAGTGAAGAACAGTTTTCTACAGCGATGGAGAATGTTCCATTTCCGGTGATGATACATGCCGAAGGAGGTCAGATATTGTATATTAATAATTCCTGGAGGGAAATTAGCGGATATGGACATGAGGAAATTCCGACAATAAAGATCTGGGCAGAAAAGGCATATGGCGACCAGAATATTTTTAATGAGGACAGGATCAATGATCTTTATAAAATTGATAAAAAAACCTACAACGGTGAATTTATAGTAAAAACAAAATCAGGAAAAGAAAGAGTCTGGGATTTCAGCACTTCTCCCCTAAAATGGACGAAAAAGGGCAGGCAGATCTTTATTTCGGTAGCTGATGATATTACCGAGAGGAAAAAAGCTGAAAGACTTCTTCAGAAATCAGTAGACAGATTCAGGGTAACTTTTGATCAGACAGCTGTTGGAATTGCACATATAAAAAACGATGGGAGCTGGCTATGGTTCAACCGGAAGCTTCCTTCACTGCTGGGTTATTCAGCCAGTGAATTAAAAGGTATGATGCTTAATGATATAACATATTCTGAAGATAAGCAGACTGGCAGTGATGAGTTAGAAGCTATGCTGAACAATGAACTCGAAAGTGTGAACCTGGACAAAAGGCTAATCAAAAAAGACGGGACAATATTCTGGGCTGCAATCACTGCTTCGCTGGGCGGGCAGAAACCGGGTGAGCAGTTTATGATTGTAGTCATTAAGGATATCACCAAGCGGAAGATACTTGAACAGGCCTTAAAGGAAAGTGAGGAGCGCTTCAGGCTTACATTTGAGAATGCGGGTACAGGCATTGTACATATCAGACCAGACGGGAAATGGATAAGGGTAAATAATAAATATTGCGAGATTGTCGGCCATACGCGTGAAGAGCTTGAGTCACTAACATTTTCAGATATTACGCACCCAGATGATATTGAAAAAGATCTGGAGAACAGGCGCCGTCTCCTTAAAGGTGAGATAGAGAATTTCAGAATGGAGAAGCGTTATATCCGGAGAGATGGATCTATTGCATGGGTGATCTTGACCTGTACAATTGTAATAGAGCCGACAAGCGAACAGAAATATTTTGTATCTACTTTAGAAGATATAACAGAGCGCAAGCAGCAGGAAGAGGAACTGTTAAAACAGAAATCAAGGGTTGATGAGTTAAATGAATTTAACTCAAAGATAATGGAATATTCGCCCTACGGAATTGCAGCTTATGAGGCATCGGGAAAGTGCACATATGTAAATGATATGTTTGCAGAAATCATTGGGGGCAAGAGGTATCAGATACTAAAGCAGAATTTCCACAGTATTGACTCATGGAAGAGATCAGGTCAGTATGATATGGCACTTGAATCGATAACAGATGGTAAATTTAAAAATAAAGAGATTCAGTTTGTTTCCTCATTTGGTAAAGAAGTTTGGGTAGATTGCTCTGTTATTCCTTTTCAGTTAAGAAACAAGCTGCGTCTGCTGGTAGTTTTTGCAGATGTTTCAGGATACAGAAAAGCTGAAGCTAAATTATTAGAGCAGGCTGTTTTTGCAGAAAGAATATCATCAATAACTAAAGTGCTCTCAGAGGCTAAGCTTGACTTAAACACGGTTCTGAACAATGCAGTCAGACAGCTGCATGAGTATACTGGCGATGATTATTTGATACGCCTTGTATCGGCAGACAGAAAGCAGGTAACTCATTCTGCCTTTTATCATAAAGACATGGCAGTAATGGATGCAATAATTGAGGTGGAGGCAAAAGTCAAGAGCGATCCATCTGAAAGCCTTACAGGTGAGGTTCTGAAGACAGGTGATCCGCTTTTGATAAACAATGTTACTGAAAATCCCAGGAAAAGTTTAGTAAGACCAGAGTTTACTGAGATAATAGAAAAACTAAAGACAAGATCTTTGCTTGCAGTTCCATTGAGGGCATATAATGAAAGCCTTGGAACGATTACAGTTTCCAGAAGCACAGATGATGAGTTCACGACAGATGATATCAGCTTTGTTAAAGAAGTAGCCGAAAGAATAGGCGTATTTGCAGAAAATGCACAGCTCTACTCAGAGAAACTCTATGAAATTGAAGAAAGAAAAAATACAGAAGAAGAGCTAAGGTTAACAGAAGAGCGATTCCGCAGGGCAATAACGAATGCTCCTATACCTATAATGATACGTGCCGAAGATGGCAAAGTAATATCGATAAATGATACCTGGACAGAACTGACAGGTTACAATTGTGAAGATATACCCACCATAGAAGAATGGACACGTAAGGCATATGGCGGACAGATGAATAAGATAAGAGAATACATTGATACAGTCCACGAAAGAGATGAAAAGATAAACCTGGGAGATTTTATTATTTCGACAAAAGACGGAAGAAAGATCACCTGGGAATTTTTTACAGCACCTCTAGGCAGGTTTTCCGACGGAAGAAAGCTTGCAATAAGCATGGGAATTGATGTGACTGAAAGACGGCAGATGGAAGAGGCTTTAAGAAAAAGTGAAGAGCAGTTCCGAGCTATGGCTGAATCAATGCCGCAGATTGTATGGACAGCAAATTCTGATGGGAATGTAGATTATTACAACCAGCGATGGAATGAATATAGCGGTATGCCTGTAAAAGAAGGGCATGGCTGGGGATGGGCTCCTGTTCTGCATCCTGAAGACGAGCAGGCTACCTTTGATGCATGGATAAAGGCTGTTGGAACAGGCAGCACTTATGAAATATCGCACCGCATAAAGAGATGGGACGGTGAATACCGCTGGCATTTAAGCCGCGGGGTTCCAATGAGGGACAGTAATGGCCAGTTAATCAAGTGGTTTGGTACTGCGACAGATATTCATGATCAAAAAACAATTCAGCAGGACCTTGAGAAGATATTAAATGAACTTGAGCGCTCAAACAACGAGCTTGAGCAGTTTGCCTATAGTGCTTCACATGACCTTCAGGAGCCGATACGCATGATAAAAAGCTATGCACAACTGCTTGAAAGAAAATATAATGGAAGCTTTGATGAAAAGGCTAAAAGCTATTTTAATTATATTTCAGATGGTGCTCTTAGAATGCAGCAGTTGGTACATGATCTGCTTCAGTATTCAAGGATAACCACACAGGCAAAGCCTTTTCAGAAAATTGATCTTAAGGATTTGCTTCTTGAAGTTGAACAGGATCTAAGGTTAAGTATTAGTGAGTCAAAAGCTCATATTGAATATGATGACCTTCCGTGTGTCTGTGGAGATTCAACGCAGCTGCGGCAGTTATTCCAAAATCTTATTCAGAATGCAATAAAGTTCAGAAGGGAAGTTCCGCCAAGTATTCTGGTTAAAGGCAAAAGAGACGGAAATGAAGCTCTGATATCTGTCAGCGATAACGGTATAGGCATAGAACCTGAATATCATCAACGTGTCTTCCAGATATTCCAAAGATTGCACGAAAGAAATAAGTACCCTGGTACGGGGATTGGATTAGCTTTAGTTAAAAAGATTGTTGAAAGGCATGGAGGGAAAATATGGATCGAGTCTGCAATTGGCAAAGGCACGGTATTTAACTTTACATTGCCGGCAGATAAGAATTCATAATATTTACACTGGGGTTTTGAAGGCATTGGAGTTTTGAAGGCACTGGAGTTTTGAAGGCACTGGCATAAATATTTTTTAAGAGGAATTAGTCTGTTGCATATTCAGGCTAATTTGGTTATGTTTTATATAGTTAAAATTCATCTCGCAAAGAACCGTTCATATTCATTGCCTTATAATTTTAATCACAGTAAACCATTCTTATTTTATTGGGATCAGTGTATTGATTCCACCAATCCATAAAGGAGAAAAAATGAACATATTTGTTGGTAATCTCGCTAAAGAAGTTGCAGATCAGGACTTAATGCAGGCATTTTCAGAATTCGGGCAGGTCAGGAGTGTAAAGATAATAAGAGATTTGTTTAGCGGAGAATCAAAAGGCTTTGGATTTGTCGAGATGCCGGGTAATGCAGAAGCTTTAAAGGCGATGATGGCTCTTAATACAAAAGAAATTAAGGGAAAGAAGATTGCCGTAAGTGAAGCACGTCCAAAGAGCAATGACAGGCGTGGGGGCGGAAATGACAGACGCAGTGGTGGAAGCAGCGGCGGCGGCAGAGGCGGTTTCGGCGGCGGCAAACGCTGGTAATAAGCAGTCCGTTCAATAATTTCAAAATTTAGTTCTATTAAGAAGAATATATTTTTTTGGATAAAAAAAGTCCCGTAAAGGGACTTTTTAGATTCACTCTCATAAAAAGCGAATAAGCTAGAGCTTCCTCATTGCAAGATGTCCTGCACCGATAAGACCAACATTTGAGCCTAACTGTGAGCCGACTATCTTTACATTTTTCATAAAAAGCGGTTGAGCCCATTTTGACGCTTCAATAGAAATCGATTCGATAAACTGCTGAGCTGGTCCGAAAAGTGAGCCACCGAGGATTAGAAGTTCTGGGTTAAATAAACTAATCAGGTTAGCTGTGACGATGCCCCAATATTTCTGCGCCTGCAAGAGCACTCTGCGTGCGGCAGGATCCTTGGATTTATATGCCTCAAAGATATCCTGAATTGTTAACAGTGAGACATCCTTTTGTTTTAATTTTCCTTTATAAGAATTGCTTTCGGAAACTATATTCTGCACAGCGGTAATAATTCCTGTGCTTGATGCAAGGAATTCAAAACATCCCTTTGCCTTATAATCAGGGTCGAACTTTGTGGTTAAAGCCAGCCATCCGGCAGCACCTACTCCATCGTTTAAGCCGTGAAGAATATTTCCATCTGTCATTATTCCAGCGCCAATTCCCTTGCCAATCGAAAGGTAAATTGCATTTCTTGTATTCTGAGCCGCTCCAAGCCACATTTCACCAAGTATATAGCATGTCCTTTTGTTTGCTATTTTAACGTGAAGGTTTTGCTCGATAAGCAGTGATTTCATATCCTGTTTTAGAGGGTAATTATCCCATCCCTCAATATTCGGAGCCCAGACGCAGCCAGTTCTGGAATAATAAATTCCGGGCACAGAAATCCCGGCAGACTTTATCTGAACAGGTTTATTCTTAAAAAGCTGAAGTATTTTTGTTATTTGATTCTTTATAAGATTACTGACTTCAA
>JBLNEL010000047.1:0-7878 GCA_050262615.1 Bacillota bacterium | reverse complement strand
TAACAAACCTGTTATTTTTAGGCTTTAACTTTACTAATTTTATTTTTTCTGGGCGGTTAATTGTCTTTGTAGTAGGTGCTTTTATCTACATTAATTCAAACGACCGGGCCGGTCTGATAATTATGCTTGTGGGACTGATTTTTCTGATTTCAAAATATTTTTATTTTAATGTCTGGACACTCTGGCCGGTGTTGCTTATTATCTTAGGACTTTACATACTTTTTAATATTAGAAGGTCACCGCGTATTGATCTGGGCCGAAGAGTAAGAAACAGGCTTGAGGATAACGGGCAGGCGCTGAATGAAGACTATATTGACGATATAGCTGTCTTTAGCGGAAGCAAAAGATTTGTTACATCACAAAACTTCAAAGGTGGAAAAATAACAGCAATTTTCGGCGGATCTGAAATCGATCTGGGTCAAAGCAGACTTGCTCCGGGTAATAATGTCCTGGATATCCTTACAATTTTCGGCGGCACTGAGATCTATGTACCCAAAGACTGGAAGGTCATAATGGATATTACTCCTGTCTTCGGCGGATTTTCTGACGACAGAAGAAGAGATCCGAATCAGGTTACTGACCCGGAAAGAACTTTGATAATAAAAGGCTCTGCAATTTTCGGCGGCGGCGAAATTAAGACCGCTTAGAGAAAATATGTGTGTGTGTATGTGCAATCGGGAAAAATAAGTCATAACAAACAGCTTTTTGAGAGCTAATTCTAAATTTAAAATGAATAACCCTTTACTTAATCTGCCCGGAATTATTTTTTATTTATTTATTTGGATTGTCTTCATTCTTGTTGACTATCTGTTCTTATCCAGGACTTTCCTGCTTGAGGAGCATTTCGTGCTTCTGGATTCAGTCTTAAGCTGGTTTGCTTTCGGGTGTCTGGGACTGGGCTTCTGGTATCCGGCTAAGTTTATGTCGTTTGACAATAGCTCTCTAATAAAAATCATATTACGTCATTTAGCGGCCTCAGTTGTTGCTTCAGCCTTATGGGTTGGTTTTACTTATTTTACTCTTATTGCATTTGGCAATCTTAGCAGTGAATACGAAGCTTTTGTAAACTCCTCGCTGATCTGGAGGTTTTTATGCGGTATATTCCTCTATACAATAATAGTCTCACTTTATTATATTTATATTTACTACAGCAACTTCCAGCTGAAGCTCCTGAAGGAATCAGAGTTAAGGACGCTGGTAAAGGAAGCTGAGCTAAAGACCTTAAAATACCAGATCAATCCGCATTTTATATTCAACAGCCTGAATTCCATTAGTTCACTTACTATGATAAATCCTGATAAAGCCAGAGAGATGACAGTAAAACTTTCAGGTTACTTAAGAGCTACGCTTGCAAATAATGAAAAACAGATGAATCTCTTAGGTGAAGAGATAGCCAACTGCAGGCTTTATCTTGATATTGAAAAGATCAGGTTTGAAAATAAATTTAATTACTTTGAAGAAATAAATGCCGACTGCAGAAATATTGAAGTCCCTAATATGATCCTGCAGCCTTTGTTTGAAAATGCCATAAAGCACGGAGTTTATGAAAGTCTGGAGACAATAAATATCAGGCTTAGGTGCAGGACCGAAGGCAGCTACCTGAAAATGACAGTCCAGAATGATTTCGATCCTGACTGTACACAGAAAAAAGGTGAAAGAATTGGTCTTAAAAATATTGAACAGCGCTTAAAACTTATTTATAATCAGGATAATCTGCTGGTTATTGAAAACCAGAACGGGTTATTCTCAGTTAACATTTTTATACCTCTTTCAGAAAATATGAGAGCAGAATATGGAAAAAATTAAAGCAGTAATAATCGACGACGAAACTCTGGGCAGGGAAATTGTAAAAAAGTACCTTTGCAGCTTTGATAATATTGAGATTCTGGCTGAATGTTCAAACGGATTTGAGGGACTCAAGGCTATAAATGAATTTAAGCCGGATATGGTTTTCCTTGATATTCAAATGCCTAAGATAACTGGATTTGAGATGCTTGAACTAATAGAAGAGATGCCGATCGTTATTTTTACTACAGCATATGACCAATATGCATTAAAGGCTTTTGAGGTTAATGCTACAGATTATCTGCTTAAACCGTTTTCCGAGGATAGATTTAAAGAAGCTGTAGAAAAAGCCGCCGCACTTTTAGCAGACAAAAGAAAAAATCAGGAGAACATTGGAAAGCTCATCGAACAGATTGATCAGAAGGAAGAATACCTGGAAAGAATAGTAGCTAAAACCGGAACCAGGATCTCAATTATTCCAATTGATAAACTTCAGTGGCTCGAAGCACAGGATGATTATGTAATGCTCCACACAGCTGAGGGCAAATTCCTAAAACAAAAGACGATGAAATATTTCGAGGATCATCTGGATCCATCTGACTTTGTCCGTATCCACAGGTCATATATTGTCAAACTAAGCCAGATAAAACAGATTGAGCTTTTTGAAAAAGAATCCTACCATGCGGTTCTTCATGACGGCAGCAAACTGCCTGTCAGCAAAAGCGGATATTCCAGGCTAAAAGAGATCTTTAATTAGACAGTTTTTTACCATAAGTGTGAATAATATTGTCTTAAATTCACACTTATGGCCAATATTAGCCGGTATTTACCCCGCCTACACCACCTATTTACCTCAATTCTGGTAATTTTTACATTAATTTGCAGTGAGCAGTGTAAAAGTCTTCATTTTCCATAAAATTACATCAGGCACTGTTTTTGATGCCTCCTGTCTGCAGTATTCCCATCATATTCTTCTGCTACGATGTATCTATTTCATTAAAATGAGGACAATATGTTTTTCAGAAAAGAAAAAAAGTATTTCAGTGTTGAAGAAGCTGCAGCTTTTCTTGGTAAAAGCATCGGACAAATAGATCTTTACATTTGGTTAAATAAGATCCCTAATGTTCAGAAATCCGGGAATTCCACTCTTATCCCCAGAGAAGAGATATATAAACTGCAGGATCTGGAATTAGAGGAGAAATCAAGCAAGAAGGTTATCTATGAAGTTGACTCATACGAAAATGAGTCGTTTAGTTACCTCTAATCACGAATAAGTCATTTTAATATAAACTTTCATTTTTGTTTTATATTAAAATGACTTCTGCTTATTTATCTTTAAGTTAAAAAGAACGGCTGCATTGGGGAAAAAAAGTTGTTTTTTTCAAGTTTCTGCCGGGTTAGTATCTGTCGAGCTTGAATTTTTCTCCAAGGTATAATTTCCTTACCTCAGAATCCTCCGCCAAATCCTCTGCCGTACCATACTTAAAAATATTGCCGCTTATAAGTATATAGCCTTTATCTACGATACTTAATGTCTCATGCACGTTATGGTCAGTTATAAGTATTCCGATCCCCCTGTTCTTTAAGCCTGCAACAATATTCATAATATCTTCAACTGCAATCGGGTCGACGCCTGCAAAAGGTTCATCAAGAAGAATAAACTTAGGATTTGTTGCCAGCGCGCGGGCTATTTCAATCCTTCGTCTTTCACCGCCGCTTAGCTGAAACCCCAGGCTTTTTCTGATATGCGTAATATTCAGGTCCTCCAGAAGCTGGTTGCATCTGTCCTTCCTTTCTGCATTTGACATCTTCATTGTCTGCAGTACAGCCAGAAGATTATCCTCTACGCTAAGTCTTCTGAATACAGAAGCCTCCTGCGGCAGGTATCCTACGCCCATTCTGGCCCTTTTATACATCGGCATCTTAGTTATATCCAGATTATTCAGAAAAACCTTACCATCGTCGGGTTTTATCATTCCGACGATCATATAAAATGTTGTAGTTTTCCCGGCGCCGTTAGGACCAAGCAAACCCACAATTTCACCCTGGGTTACCTGAACAGAAACTTTCTGAACAACTGTTCTTTTCTTGTAAATTTTTACCAGGTTTTCGCTTCTAAGTGTTAAGGAATCAGACATTATTGTTTGTATCTAAATTGTAATTTTTCCAGTTTAACAAATTTAACTCAAAAAAAACGTAATGAAATAACCCTTAGGGCTAAAAAACATTACTTCTTCCCAAAAGATCTTCTTTAACCGGCCTGCCTGTAAATATTATAAAAGCCGGAAGCGTAAATGAAAGTTCATTTTTATCCACAAGATTTTCAGGATAATACTCCCCTACAGGTGACCCATAGAGCTTCACTTCGTTGACTAACTTATTTTCAAACAGTATCCTGGCTCTTTGTCCGCTGGCTTTAATAAGACCGTTCGGTTCACC
This sequence comes from Bacillota bacterium, assembly GCA_050262615.1. Lineage (GTDB taxonomy): Bacteria > Bacteroidota > Ignavibacteria > Ignavibacteriales > SURF-24 > JAUZPB01. Next base: position 3,654 of record JBLNEL010000047.1, on the reverse strand, counting down.
GTTTTCATACTGATAATATATACTTAAAACGTTACCAATTACATCAGTATGATTGATTCCTGTCGAGTCAAAGAATATAGTAAGACTATCGCCTGAGATCTGGTCGTACCTTGATAAGTAAGTTTTGTTCTGTGAAAGTATAAAACCATTATTTATAACATGGATCTTTTCCAAATGGTTGTCTTTTATAAAAACATTTACTGAATCGCCAGAAAGCTGCGAATTTTCGTACCACATTACAGGAGATGGTTTATCGCTTCCGGATTTATATGTAATGATCTTGCCCTGCTGCCTGTAGTAAATTGAGTAATTGTTCTTTGAAGCAAAGCTCCCCTGTACAATTTTTACAGAATCTGTGGCAATAAACTTCATAGAGCTGTCGTTAAAAGATTCCATCTTAAGCGCAGAAATTACTAAAGTATCCTTTGTTCCATTAGATGCGGTGTCTACCTGTACTAAAAGAGGATTTTCTGTAATAAGTGTGTATTTTTTCTGCGAGTAGTCCTCAAGATGATTTCCATAGACAGTAAGATTATTAGACAGGTTTGTAATTCTGACGTTTCTTTCAGCAAAAGTGGTTTTTGTATTCCTGAGATGAACCATACTGTCAGCAATAATTGTGTTAAGCGAGTCGAAGATCTTTACATTTCCTACAGCAACAGCCCGGTCTTCGTTCTTAAAATAATTCAGCCTGCTGCATGTCAAAGTAGAGACAGTATCATAGAGCTTTACGTCGTCAGAAAAATAAGCCCGTTGTTCCTTAAAATAATAGTTGCCGTTAACTGCCGTTAAAATTACTTTCCCGTCATTCAGCTTTACACCGGTACTGCACTCTGCAATCCTCTGATTGCCGTAATAATATCCCTTCTGAGCTTCAATTGTCAGTGTGTCCTGTCTTACAATAACATTGCCTTCAAGTATTGCATTATTCCTGCTTAAATACTGAATTGCACGGTTACAGGTTATTACCACATTGCCCTGTTTTAAGATTACATGGCCAATAACCTCTCTGACGCTTTCACCGTTTACATTGCTGCCAGTCAGACTGTCGCCTATTACAGTAATTGGCTGATTGGCAGTCTGCTGTGGGAAAATTGCAGTAAAGCTTATAATAAGCAGTGAAATCAGTAAAGTAATTCTCATCTGGATGTATCCGTAATGCTGGCTGAAGAGGAAGTAACAAAGGTCGGTTTATATATTGTATAGTTACTCAGATTCTGATCGGCAACAACTCCATAGCCCTGTATTTTTTCAGTAGGTGAAGTTATTGTAACAAACTTTTCTGAAACTATTTTCCTATCCTTGTTTCGCCACATTAGTTCCTCGGTTTTAAGTGTCGTACCTGAATCGTTTACTGCAATAACGTTCTCCATAGCATACATATTGCTTGTAGCATTATCGACCTTACCTTTATTGGCAGTCAAAACAGAAGTACGCTGCTCATTATCGTTAAAGAACTCAATTCTTATTGTATCAAGCAAAGTCTCTCGTTTCTGATCAAACATCTTAATGTGCCTGGCATATAATACCGCCCTTAGTTTACCCGCCTCTGTAAAAAGCATCTTATCATTCCGGCTTTCCTGTGTCGGCATCTGAGCCTCATTAAGGTGAAGGACCGGAGGTTTTATTTTCTCTTCGGAGCACCCTGAAAAACTATTCAGGGCTATAAGAGAAAAGACAATGCAGATTACACTAAAAGCTTTTTGACTCATCTGGCCTCAAGTCCTAACTTTACCAGGTCATGCAGATGAATAACGCCTACTGGTTTGTTCTCTCCATTTACCACAATTAAAGAAGTGATCTTAAAGTTTTCCATATACTGAAGAGCAAACGATGCAAGGTAATCAGACTTTATGGTCTTAGGGTTTCCATGCATAACATCGCAAGCCTTAAGAGAATAAATATCGGTAGTTTTCTCAAGCAGTCTTCTTAAGTCACCGTCAGTAATAATACCTTTTAAGCAGCCGTTTTCATCAACAACGCTTGTCATACCGAGGCGCTTAGAAGTCATTTCAAGAATTGTATCCTTCATTGATGTATCTTCACATACAGCAGGGACTTCTTCGCCAGTAACCATCAGTTCAGAAATTTTCAAAGACAATCTTTTACCCAAACTGCCGCCGGGATGGAGAAGAGCAAAATCCTCTCTTGTAAAACCTTTCAGTTCAAGAAGCGCAATAGAAAGTGCATCTCCCATTACAAGAGTTGCCGTACTGGAAGCCGTAGGAGCCAGGTCATATGGGCAGGCTTCTTCTTTAACACCAACATTTAAGACCAAGTCGCAGTCGCGTCCGACCTTTGATTTTTTATTTCCAACCATACCGATCAGTGTCACATTAAGTCTTTTAAGCAGCGGTATAAGGTTTACAATTTCCTCGGTATTACCGCTTTTAGAAATCAGTATAACTACATCGTCTGATCTTACCATACCAAGGTCGCCATGAAGTGCATCTGTCGGATGCAGATAAATTGCCGGTGTTCCGGTCGAATTCATTGTTGCAACTATTTTTCTTGCAATCAGTCCGGATTTTCCCATGCCGGTAAGTATAACACGGCCTTTACTGTTAGAAATAAGCTGAACAGCTTTTGCAAAATCCTCATCAATTCTGTCAATAAGTCCGGCAACTGCTTCTGCTTCCTTACAAATAACTTCCTTTGCCTTTTGTATAATTGTTTCGATAGACACCTTAACCTCTTTTAAAAAAATTCAGAAAAGTCTTTTTCTTTTCAGTTTTAGAATGATTAATAAAGCCTGAATAGTCAAGTTCAATCTTTTTCCAGAGCTTATTATAGAACAAAAATGCCGAACCAAGGTCCTGGTCGCTGAATTCGCCAAAGTTTTCAAACAGCAGTCCTGAATTCAGCGCAATTTTCGGATCCCGTATTTTCTTTACGCGCATAAGCACATCATAAAAGTTAGTTACAGGAATAAAACGGTTTACTCCTGTCCTGCCATCATATATCCAGATTTTTTTCTGTTCGTTTGCCAGTGCAAGGACGAGTTTGCCTGGCGTCAGATGAATTTCCCTTACCGGAGATCCTTCAGGCGATCTTTTCCCAGGTATCCAGTTTGAATAGCTCCAGCGCCCTGTCTCAGTCAATTTAACTGCATTGTCAAATATATCAATTCCTGAGATATCAAATTCAATCTGCTCTTCAAATTCCTCATGCAGCAGAATATAAACCTCCTTTTCCATGAACTTAATTGCTCCCAATGCAAAAACCGGAGCAGATGGAGCAGTAAGATCAGGCTGAGCAGATTTTTCACCCAAAATTAAGTTACTTTGACCAAATCTGCCATAACCAATTACAGATAACGATTCTATTTTCTGCCTGTAAATGTTATAACCCGGTTTATTGGAAGGCAATATGTAAAGCAGGCATTCCCTTTCAAAGAGGGTCAAGTCCCTGGGAAACTCCGAATGGCTGATTGAACCTTCAGAAGTCATAGCCGAACGCACTTTGCTTAATTTTACTAAGTTTGATTATACTATGCCTGATAAAATTTTGTTTGATCATATTTACTTTCTAATGCAGCTTGCCAAATTACTGTGCTTTTGCAATCAGCTGCAGAAGTTCGCTCAGAACCGTATTTGAGTTCTCATTACGGACTATATAATTTACTGCCCGTTTTACTTCGCGCCGGGCATGCCT
>JBLNEL010000046.1:0-31418 GCA_050262615.1 Bacillota bacterium | reverse complement strand
AGCGTATAGTTAAACTTCTGAAGAATTCTAATAGTATGGTCATCGATGCTTATTTTAGTAAGCTTATTCTGATGTCCATTACCTCTTAAAGGGTCGCGGTTAACGGAGTCGATCAATTCTTTAATTGTATTAATACCGTTTCCCTGAATATTTGCGGGGATCCTTTCAGAAACAGCTGCAAGCTTATAGTTTACCAATAACACACGGAAGTCTCTGCCAGTAAGGAATTTTTCAATAATCACATTATCAGAGAACTTTTTAGCTTCAACAAAGGCATCGCGGGCTTCATCCAGAGAGCGGATATTCATTGTTATACCTTTGCCCTGGTTTGAGTCAAGGGGTTTAATAACCAGGGGAAAGCCGACTGCACTAATAGCATCATCAATTTCATTTATACTGCTGATAATTACGCCATCTGCCACAGGGATTCCCATTTCACGGAGCATTTTTTTAGTAAGTTGTTTATCGGAGGCCAGTTCAGTTGCGATCATACTAGTTGAGTCGGTAGTAGCTGCCTGAATTCTACGCTGGTATTTGCCATAGCCTAGCTGTACGAGGGATTCATTATTAAGTCTGATAACAGGAATATCTCTGATTAAAGCTTCCTCGACAATAGAAGCAGTACTAGGGCCGAGGCTTACTTCATCTTTAATATCGATAATTTTATCGATATGGATCTTAAGTTTATTGCTGATATCGTTTAATGGAAGGTTATTAGCGATATCAAGGAAAATCCCGACTGCAGCCTCAGCAGCATAAAGTCCGCATTGCTCCTCAAAGTAGTTAAAGACGATGTTATAAACTCCAGGAGTTGAAGCAGCGCGTGTTCTACCGAAGCCGGTATCCATGCCTGCTAAAGTCTGAAGTTCAAGTGCCAGGTGTTCAATAACGTGGCCTGCCCAGGTGCCCTCTTCGATTCGTCTTAAGAAGCCTCCCGGTACATAGTAGCTGCACTGGTGCAGTCTTATGCTGGGCATAAGGTTTTCCAGTCTTTCCCTGAAGCCGGGGATCATATTTGTAGGTTTTTGTTCAAATTCTTCAAGATCAAGGCGCATGAGTATAAGTTTCTTCCAATAGTTACTCCAATAATTAGGTCCCCTAAGTGCTCTTATCTCCAGGATACGCATTACTCATCCTTTTGGTTATTACAAAATATCTTCTCTATTTAATTTAGCACAACATTAAATAAATCATTACTACTAAATTATTGCAGCAAAACATTAGAACCAGATCCAGGGATTATTTCAGCGCCGGATCATTCCAGTGGCAGACCGTTCCAGTGGCGGATCATTCCTCCAAGATGGCAATATAGGCCGGGTTATTTCCTTTTTTATAAGCCCGGTGCATAGGCAAGGTATTATACTTAAGTTCAATATTACCTTTGGGGTCGATAGCGATCATATCCATTTGTGCCTTAAGTGAGAGTGAATTTATCAGGAACACTTCTTCGATAGCATCGTGGAGAGAAAGATTTTTATATTTAATAAGTGCATATAGTTCATGTGCATATACGCCGCGGATAATAAGTTCTCCGTCGCCAGTACATACAGCAGCACAAACCTCAATATCAGCATACGTACCGGCTCCAATGCTTGGCGAAACGCCAATGCGTCCGCCAAGCTGGTTTTGCAAGCCGCCGGTAGAGCAAGCAGCAGCAAGGTTTCCATCTATATCCAATGCTACTGCGCCTACAGTATCATTTGGCCGATTAAGTTTTTTTTCATTTTGAGAATTACGCCATTGAGGCATTTTCTCAGGGCTTACGAAGTAATCAAATGGTCTGGTTTCAATATTATTCTTTCCTGCAAAATCTTCAGCGCCCTTTGCAGCAAGCAGTATATGATTTGAGTTTTCCATAACTTTTCTTGCAAGGCTGACAGGGTTTTTGATAAGTCTTACAGCAGCCACAGTGCCAGCCTCTAAAGTTTTACCCCACATAATAGAAGCATCGAATTCAAGGTCGCCCTGTTCAGTAAAATCAGAGCCGCGGGCGGCGTTAAAAAGAGGGTTATCTTCAAGTGATCTTACAGATTCCTCGACAGCATCCAGTGCGCTATATCCTCTGGATAAGAGTTCCCAGCCTCTGGTCAGTGCCTCATTAAGTCCCGATTTAAAAGCTGGTAGCTTTTCCTCACTGAACTCACTGCGCGGTTTATTTTGTGCGCCGCCATGGATTGCGATAGCAATATTATGCATGTTTGACACCATTTGTCATTTTGATATGATCCGAGTGCTGTTTAATTGGGATCCTCGGGATGAACTTTTTTTCATCCAGTTTAAAGCAATCGCCTGTTGTAAGGATATGAACTTTAAGATTTTCTACAGATATAGGGCATTGGTTTTCGATCTCAGCAATATTGGTATATCTGCTTGAAGCGCCATCGATAATAATCATAACCATGCCGCTGCCCATGCATTCCACCAGATCGCCCTTAGTTATCATAAGAGCGGTATCTTCGCCCAGTCCAACACCGAAATATTCAGGGTTAGTGATAATTGCCTGGGTAAGCCGACCGAAGCGGCCCCTTTTAACAAAATGAGTATCAATTATTATATGATCAATAAACCCCAGGCCGGATGAAGTCTTAAGATCGCCTTTGATCATTGCCTCTGAGGTTTGTCCTTCAATAATCATAATTTTAGATAAAGCCATTGAACCTGCGCTGGTACCAGCTACTATGAAATCAGGATCATTCCAGTATTTTTCCTTAATAGTATTTAGCACAAAGCTATCACCAACAATTGTTGAAAGTCTTAACTGACTTCCTCCGGTAAAAAGGACAGCATGCGCCTTATTAATTACTTCAACTAAATCCGGCCTATTTGCATCCTCACGGTCACGGATATCCATAACATGTATGTTATGAAAATCAAGTTTTCCGAATGCTTCCAAATAAGACTTTCCCATTTCCTCCGGGATTCTGGAAGCAGTTGGGATAATAATAATAGGGGATTTACTCTTTGGCGCAGGTAGCAGCTGTTTTAATATTTCAAAAGGTTTAGATTCATGGTTTTCATCAACCATAGGCAGATCGCGACCATCGTCTTTATATTCTGCACCTCCAATAATAAGAATTCTTCCTTTGGGTATTTTCATAGTACATTTTATCCAGCTTTTTTTAATTAATTAGTCTTCATTCATATAAAATAAAAATATAAGTAAACCTGGGAAATAGTCTTCAGGCTAAAAATCCTGAAGCTCTTAGCGCACCAGAGCTGTCAGAAAATTTCTCACAGAAAAATTCTTAGATAAGATCAGATGCTGGGTCTCCTGATCTAATAGTACTTTTCCTGAGTTAAGATTGACTGGCTGCGAATAATTGAGAGCCAGAATGATCTGGATGAAAAAATAAGCTTAAGGAGTCTACTTTTATCAATATCCTGTGGAATAAAACAGTCCGGTTTAATACCATGTAGGCGCAGCTTTTCTTTTTCTTCAAAGGAGTTTACGCTTAAAACAAGCGGGGTACAGTTAAACAAAGGATTAGTTCGAAAATAATTGACCAAAATCCTCAGTTCATTTTCATTCAGATTACTATCGAGAATAATAAGATCTGCTTTGGAAATGTTATTTACATGTCCCAAATAAAGCAGAGGGACAGTAAAGTCGCTACTTTTTACAATACGAAGAAATATTCTCGGATTTTCAAGGTTTTGACTCTTAGGCTGTGTGTAAATATAGTCCGGGTCTGAGGTGATAAAAAGTAGTTCAATTGTCTTTTCTAACTCATCTAACGCCATATCGTATGCCTGATCAGTAACATCATTTGATAAATAAATATACATATCCTTATTTAATAATTTAACAATGTTGAACAATAATTCAACCTATTACGTTTTAAATTTAAGGAAAGGTGATAATAATAAATATAGTATTAAGTATATAAGTCGTGTAGGGTTTCAGGTAAAACAAGGTAGTGTTTTTCACTACAAAACCGGAAAGGGTTTTTCGAAAAGATATTTTAAATTATTAGATCAAGTGCAGAAGATCCAGTGCAGAGGTTTTTCAGCCGATCAGTCCATTTTTTATTGCATAGAAAGTCAGTTCAGTATTTGATTTCATATGCATTTTTCCCATTATGCGGCTACGGTACGAGTTAACTGAGCTTATGCTCAATGAAAGGCTTTCGGCGATATTTTTAATTGACTTTCCTTCAGCGATCATAGACATAATCTCAAGTTCCCGGTTAGAAAGCCGGGAATGGGGGGATGCGGAGTGTAAGTTCTCGAAATTACCGGCTAAGAGTTGGGCAACTGAAGGGCTAATGTACTTACCCCGAGACATAATCGTATTTATTGCAGTTATTAAAGTATCTGAAGCGCTGTCTTTAGTAATGTAGCCTGAAGCGCCTGCTTTAAGAGCGCGGATGGCATAATGTTCTTCAGGGGACATACTAATTACGAGTGTCCGGATTTCCGGGCGTAATTGTTTGACCTCTTCAACCAGTTCAAGGCCGTTTCTGCCAGGAAGATTAACATCCAATAACAACAGGTCGCAGCTATTTTTTCTTATTGCTTCAACTGCTTCAAATGCATTTGAAGCCTCGCCGATGATTTGAAAGCCATTTCCGCTGTCTAATATTTTTTTTAATCCTTCGCGAATGAGCACATGGTCATCAACAATAAAAACTTTTATCATAAAAGTCTCTAAATATTCGGACATATCTCAGTTTACAGTAAGCTAAGAAAAAAGTTAAAAATAGTACATCTGTTATCAGGCAAAAAATTATCGCCGGGGAGGAGATCAGAAGCTGTCAATTCTTCCCATAGCTATCGAACAAATATCTTTCACCAGGTTCGATTGTATGAATCCTGCCAGAATTAAGCATTTCGATCTCTTTATCGATTTTTTGTATCAGTCCGAAGTCATAAAGGGAAAACAGAGACACCTTATTTTCGCCTATAACTCTGAAAGTATTATCAGTATGAACAATAATTGCAGTAGACTCATCAATGCCGACGCCAAGCATCTCAGGATGTTTTCGTATAGCATCTTTAAGTCTGTCGATTCTGTTTCTTGTATTAAAGTGCTGGTCGATAATAATATTTTTAAGGAAACCAAAACCTTCGGAAAGCACGGCATTACGTTTAATATTCGTCTGAGGGCTTAAGCCGACGAGGTCATAATCCTCATCAGGGTCGGAGCCGGCAATCATAACCTTGCTCATTATTGCTGCGCCGGCACTAGTGCCGCCGATCACGCCGCCGTTATGGTAGATCTCGATTATTTTATCAAGAGTTTTAGTGCCATGCAGGTATTTTGCAAGAATATTCTGATCGCCGCCGGAGAAAAAGATACCTTTAGTACTCTGAAGTTTTTCGAGGTTTAGCTTATCATCCATTTTGTTATTGACAGGGGAAATATAATTTACGTCAGTACATCCGAGATGCAGAAGTTCATTTTTTATTCTCTCGCCGGTAGATTCAGGAGTGCAACTTGCAAGTGGTAGAATTGTAATTCTGGAGTCACTGCCTCCAGAAAGTCTAATAAATTCCTTCATTAAATAACCCGGTCTGTGACCTCCGCCTATAATAAAAAGGTGACCGGCTGCTCTGATAAACTCATCTGGTACATAACTTCTTTTCATTGGCAATAAGTATCTTCCCTGAAATAAATATGTTCTGAAATAAAAATTTTTATGTCATATAGAAAATCGAATATTTTTTAAGAATCTTTAGAGCATTCGAAAATTACAGACTAATCTTTAAATTATTTCCGAATGCTTTTGATCAAGTTCAGACAATTTAAATACAAAAATAGAGTAAGGAGTTCCCCTTTTATGGGCAAAATTTGTGGTATCACTTATTTTTTCCAGAGGTAAAGGGGGGAAACAGGAATCAGAATTTATAGCCTGCAGTAATATAAACTGAGCTTTTGAAATTTCCAGGCTGAGTAAGGTTTTTTTCACCCCAGCTAAAGATAACCTGAAGAGGGCCAAGAGGTGAGAGGAATTCTGCGGCAAAGCCGTAGCCCCAGAGGAGTCTTTTATTGTCCTTCAGGATTTCGGTATTTGCTTCGTAATTATAGCCTGCATTTGCCATAATTTTGAGAAAAATATCTTTTTTATATTCATAGCGGTAATCGAAGCGTGCAAGGATAAAATTATTTACAGGGAGCTGGTTATAATCATAGCCTATAAAGCTTTCAGGTCCGCCTAAGAGAAACTGTTTATAAACCGGAAGGTTTTTGCTTTGTCCATAGAATCCATAAAGGCGTGCAGTATGGAAGCGGAAGAATGTCTGATAAAGGTCGATCGAACAATTAGCCCGCCAGTAATCTACTTCACTTCCCAGGTCTTTGATGGCTTTTTCAGCTTCTGCCTGGAGAAGCACTCCGTGTCTAGGCAGCAGAATATCATCCAGGAGATCAAAATCCAGTGTGGCTTGTATTTTCCTTATCTTATTTTTCCAGACCTGGTAGAGTTCGGGATTGCTTTTGTCTGCGATATCCGGTGTGATATTCATATACTCATGATTATATTCAGCCTCAATTACCCAGAACTTATGTGGTGAAATGCCAAGTCCTGCAGCGAACTGTAAAGAATTATCGGAATAGGAAGCTAATTTTTCCCCGTCATAGTCAAAGACATTAACAGGCACATTTTTATAGTTAAATCGCAGGTATGGGTAAACCGGATAATTAAGTGAGCGGGTAGGGTAAGCGACCATTGACTTAAAACGTGTCAGGCCAGCGAACTGAAGTTCAGTTTCCGTTCTTACGCCCGGCAGAAGAATATTATTTGTCTGGACGCCAATGATACCGACGAGTTTATACTGGTTATCATAACGAAGTCCCACAAGGAGTTTGCGCAGTGATTTTTCCTTAACTTTCAGTATAAGGTTTATTCTGCCCTGTTCAGCCGGCTGTATCTCGTAGTTGAGGGTTTCAAAATATCCCAGGCTATACATTTCAGTTATGCGGTGTTCGAGAAGTTCGGGATCAAATTTATCTGAAGCTTTAACACCAAGGAGGTTATAAATAAATTCGAAAGGGAGAGATGTATTTCCCTCGATTGTAACGCTGTAAATAACAGGAGTTATATTCTGCAGTCTATCTTTAAAAATTTTTTTATCAAAAATTACATTTTCGTTTCTATTTTCCTTAAGGTTAACGTAATACTGCACGTTAGCTGAGTCGAGGGACTTTTTTAACTGCAGGAATTCAGGAAGGTTTTCCCTGGCGGCCTGATTGCCCAGCGTTATTATTTCTTCAATTTTATCTTTATCAAAGTCTGCTGCGGTATAGCCGTTTATTGCTGGTTTAACGAGTATATCTGTTAATTTCTGCTGACTTTCCTCTTTCTGATATCCGGGTATGCTTGTAGTCTGGTCAATAATATCTATTATATTATCGAGGTTTTTGACATCCTTTGGCGGAGTGCCCACATTTACGCCGATAACAAAGTCAGCCCCCATTTTCTTTGCCTGGTCGACAGGGAAATTATTCAGCAGTCCGCCGTCGATAAGCAGGTAATCATCCCATTCAACCGGGCTAAATACAGTTGGAATAGACATAGTTGCTCGCATAGCTTTTGCCAGGGAGCCGTGTTTCAGTACAATTTCCTTACCGCTGATAAGGTCAGTAGCAATAAACCTTACAGGGATAGGGAGGCTATCGAAGTCAGTTGTACGGCTATGGCTTGCAACGAGTTTAGAAAGCAAAAGTGATATTTTCTGTCCACTGATAAGGCTGCTTGGGATAGCAGGAGTAAAGCCTTTAATCTGGAACTCGATCTGGTACTTGCCTGAATTTTTCTTACGGAAGTGAGGCAACTGGTTTCTGGGAGGGGTATCGGTAAATATCTCACTCCATTCGGTATTACGTGCAAGTTGTTCTAGTTCATCGGGAGTAAAGCCTATTGAATAGAGTGCACCAACGATTCCGCCCATGCTGGTGCCGGTTATGTAGTCTATTGGGATCTTAAGTGAGTCCAAAAGTCTGAGTGTGCCGATATGAGCAAATCCCTTAGAGCCGCCGCCGGAAAGGACGAGTCCGATTTTGGGGCGTTCCTTAGCATAGATTGCAAATGCAGGCAGAAACAGGCATAGAAGGAACAAAATATATTTTTTATTAGGCTTCAAGTATTCCCGGTTTTAATTATGCAAAGATTTATAAAAACCAGTAGCAAAAATACAACCGTAAGGCCATATAAAAAAATAATTTAACGTACAAATTGGAAAACTCTCTAAGAGGCACGGGGGCGCTTCGCGGAAGAAGGACGGGGGACGGGAAAAAGGACGGGGGAAGGGAGACGGGAGACGAGGCCACGCCAGAGGCGGGCAAGGACGGGAGACGCAGGTACGGGTGCTTACGCAGGCACGCTTCGCGGAAGAGAGACTAGTGGACTTTGGATTTTTTGGACTTTTGACTATGGACTAATTACGTATACGGGTCTCCAGCATGTCCATATTTAGGATCTTCGGAAGTAGTAAACTTTATAGTCTTGCCATAATGAACATTAAGGTCTTTATCGACGGCAAAAGCACGGATCAGGTAAGTTGAATTAGGTTTTAAGTCCAGTTCTCCGAAAAAAGTGCCATATCCGTCCTGCGTAGATAAGATCTGGTATTCGAACTTTCCGATGCCGAACTCAAATCCGACTGATGCAGCTTCAAGCGGAGCTTCACCGCGGAATTTATTTTCTTCGCTTAATATTGTTAATACTTTCATTTAATACCTGCGCTGAGAAGAAATCTGATAAAATTAAATTCTTTAACCATTATAAAACATTTAGTTTCTTTATCAATTCAAATATTTGAGAGCTATATTATCCTTCCCGGGCTAATCAGTTTTGGGACTTATCAGTTTTGGACTTACCAGTTTTCAGGGCTAATCAGTTATATAGGGGAAGGGAAATATTTCCTAAAAGCAAGAAATATTCTCAAAAGTAAAACGGATTTTAATCAATAATGAAAAAAATATTTCCAATGGTAAAAGAAAAGCTAGTTTTTTGATAAAAAAGGACATTTATGACTTTTTTTATTCAGGCAAACTTTTTGATACAAATTAATTGCGTCTTACTGTGCATGTTCAGAAGTAATGGAGCAATACAGCACAGTATCAACCTCTAAACCTTTCGGAGTCGCATATGCAAATAAAATTGAATAACAGAGTTGATGAGTTTGCCGGTGAAATTGAAGGTTTGAGCGGAATAAATGTTTATGATTGTTATCAGTGCGGGAAATGTTCAGCCGGATGTCCGGTTTCCCAGTTCACAGATGAATCACCTACCAGACTATTGCGGCTTATTCAGCTGAATCAAAAAGATCAGGTCTTAAACTCCAAAACGCCATATCTTTGTGCTACCTGCAACACCTGTTCCGGGCGGTGTCCGATGCAGATAGATGTTACGCGCATAATGGAAACCATACGTATTTATGCAAGCGAGCATAAAATAAAATCACCAGTCGGGTCAGTAAACACATTTTCAGAAGTATTTTTAGATTCTGTCAGGACAGGCGGGCGGTTATTTGAATTAGGAATGACAGTCAAGTTTAATCTTATGAACAAGACGCCATTCTTAAATGCAGAGCTTGGACCGGCGATGCTAAAGATGGGCAAGCTCTCATTTATCAGGCAGAGGACAAAGAATAAAAATCGTTTAAGAGAGATTTTTGATAAATCCGGTTACTTTGAGCCCAAAGAAGAAGCAAGTAAAAAAGAACATTAGGAGAGTAACATGGCTTACGGATACTATCCGGGCTGCTCACTGCATGCTACGGCAAAAGAATTTGGAATATCGATGCGTGCAGTCTGCAAGGCTTTCAATATTGAGTTAACCGAAGTTGAGGACTGGAACTGCTGCGGTGCCACGCCAGGGCATACGACAAAAGAGGAATTAGGCATTGCCCTGCCATACTCGAATCTTGTGAATGCCTCGAAGCAGGGGTTGGAAAACATAGTTGCTCCCTGTGCTGCGTGCTACAACAGGCTTAAGACAGCAGATTATTCAGTAAAACATTCTGAGCTTCTAAAAGAAAGGATGCATTCCATTATTGGTGAAGAGAAGGGGAAGGATGTAAAAATATTTAACATCTTAGAATTCTTTAAGGATATTTACGGACTTGATAGACTCAAGGCTGCAGTAAAGCGTCCGCTTAAAAATTTAACGGCAGCCTGTTATTACGGCTGTTTACTGGTGCGTCCGTCAAAGATAATGCAGTTTGATGATGAAGAAGATCCTAAGAGCATGGATGAAATAATGTCTGCACTGGGGGCAAAGACAGTTGACTGGTCGAACAAGACAGAATGCTGCGGCGGAAGTCATGCTATTCCGCAGACGAATATTGTGCTGGAGTTAGCGCGAAAGATCTTTTCATCGGCAGAAAAAGCCGGTGCCGACTGCATTGTAGTTGCCTGTCCGTTATGTCATGCAAACCTTGATATGCGTCAGCAGCAGATAAATGCAAAGTATGGTACAAAGTTCAGTATTCCGGTTTTTTATATAACCGAAATGATAGGACTTGCATTAGATATAAAGCCTAAGGAACTGGGGATGGGGTCTCATTTTGTAGATCCAATGAAAGTAGTTTCAAAGTGTGAACAATAGAATTATTGACTTAAATAAACTTTATAAGAAGGAGTAGTCGAATGGCTCGCATTGGAGTATTTGTTTGCCATTGCGGTGAAAATATCGGAAGAACAGTAGATTGCGCTGTAGTTGCAAAAAAAGCTGCCTACCTTCGTGATGTTGTCTATTCAGTAGATTACAAATACATGTGTTCCGATCCGGGACAAACAATGATCAAGGATGCCATAAGGCAGCACAATCTCTCAGGGGTTGTTATCGGAAGCTGCAGTCCGCTAATGCACGAGAAGACATTCCGCCGTGCAGTTGTAGAGGCGGGAATGAGTCCTTATCTCTGTGAGATTGCAAATATAAGGGAACACTGCTCCTGGGTTCATGAAGATAAATTAACCGGGACAGAAAAGGCATTAGATCTGATAAGAATAATGGTTGAAAAGGTTAAGAGGAACATTCCTTTAGACCCGATCAGGATACCGGTTACAAAGAAAGCGATGGTTATTGGCGGCGGGATAGCCGGCATACAGGCGGCGCTTGATATTGCAGAGGGGGGAAAGGAAGTCATACTGGTTGAAAAGTCCCCTTCAATCGGCGGGCATATGGCGCAGCTTTCCGAGACATTTCCCACGTTAGACTGTTCGCAGTGCATACTTACACCAAAGATGGTAAGTGCCAATTCACACAAGAATATAACGTTATACACATATTCGGAAGTTGAAAGTGTAAGCGGATATATCGGCAACTTCAACGTTACGATCAGAAAGAAAGCCAGGTATATAGATGAGAAAGTCTGCACCGGATGCGGCATCTGTCAGGAAAAATGTCCGATAAAAAAGATACCGAGTGAATTTAACGAAGGCTTAGGCATGAGGAAGGCAATATATGTGCCATTTCCGCAGGCAGTGCCGAATAAGCCAGTAATTGACAAAGAGCACTGCACGAAGTTCAAGACGGGCAAATGCGGGCTATGTGAAAAACTCTGTGGTCCTCAGGCGATAAGATTTGATCAGACAGATTCGTTTGTAAACGAAGAAGTAGGGGCAATAGTAGTAGCTACAGGTTATGACCTATATACGATAGATAAGAAGTCAGATGAAACGTTAAAAGGCTATGGTGAATATGGTTATGGAAAATATCCGGATGTAATTTCAGGGCTACAGTTCGAACGGCTTGTAAGTGCTTCAGGGCCGACATATGGTGAACTCAAAAGGCCGTCGGACGGAAAGACACCGGAGACCGTAGTATTTATTCAGTGTGTAGGTTCGAGGGATGAAGCAAAAGGAGTAAGCTACTGTTCAAAGATATGCTGCATGTACACTGCAAAGCATACGATGCTTTACAAGCACAAAGTTCACAATGGGAAAGCATTTGTTTTCTATATGGATATAAGGGCAGGGGGAAAGAATTATGATGAATTTGTCCGCCGTGCAATTGAAGAAGACGGAGCTATTTACTTAAGAGGCAGAGTATCGAAGATATCGCAGGAAGGGGATAAACTGATAGTAAAAGGAGCTGACACGTTAAGCGGTGCACAGGTAGAAATAGAGGCTGACCTTGTAGTGCTTGCCACAGCAATAGCTGCACAGCCTGATATAGTGCCATTAGCACAGAAGCTGGGAGTCGGCTATGATCAGTATCATTTTTTATCAGAGGCACACCCGAAGCTTCGCCCAGTTGAGACCAACAGTGCCGGGATATTTTTAGCCGGGGCATGTCAGGCGCCAAAAGATATACCCGAGGCTGTAGCGCAGGCTTCTGCAGCTGCTTCAAAGGTATTAGGGCTTTTCAGTTCAACTGAATTAGAACGTGAGCCTTACGTAGCGAGAGTAAATGAAGCTACATGTGTCGACTGCGAATTCTGTTTAACAGCATGTCCATATTCAGCAATTGAAAGAAAAGAGATAAAGAACAGGCAGGGAGAAGTAGTAAAAGTAGTTTCGTACGTAAACCAGGGCAAATGTCAGGGCTGCGGCACGTGCGTTTCGATATGCAGGTCGAAGTCGATTGATCTTGCAGGATTTACAGATGAGCAGGTTTATTCACAGATCAACGCAATGTTTGTTTAGTATTTAGGTTTTCAAGGAAAGATTTTCAAGGAAAGATTTTCAAGGAAAGAGATTTCCAAAAGATTAAGGATTTAATAATCAGAGAGTATACAGTGAATACAGATACTTTTGAACCCAAGATTGCGGCTTTTGTCTGCACTTGGTGTACATACACCGGGGCGGACCTAGCCGGTACGAGCAGGTTGAAATATCAGCCTAATGTGCGAGTAGTAAGGCTTCCGTGCACAGGGCGAATAGATTTTTCATTAGTAGTAAAGGCATTTGAAAACGGGGCTGACGGAGTTCTTATAAGCGGCTGTCACCCGAATGACTGTCACTATAATGAAGGCAACTTCCATGCGCGCAGGAGGTTTGCAACCTTCCGCAAGTTACTGGAGTTTGTGGGTATCGAGCCCGGACGAGTGCAGTTTAGCTGGGTTTCAGCAGCCGAGGGTGCTAAGTGGCGTGATGTGGTAAATACAGTTACAGATGAAGTCAGGAAATTAGGACCATTTAAGTCATATAAGAATTTAATAGACAAGTCATTCCCTTACGAGCACTTTGAAGAAGCACAAAATGAGGAATTAAAAGCTGAGGAATTAAAAGCTAAAGAAATGAAAGCTGAAGAAGTGAAAGCTGAGGTAAAAGATGCCTAGTAACATTAATCAGATTGCAAAAGAATTACTTGAGGCAGGCAAGGTAAAGGTTATTGTAGGATATGCCGAGGGATCAATTTCAGGGCGTGCTCAGACCTTTATTGCCAGAGTGCCTGAAGAAGCTGCGAAGTTTGTATTCAATAAATACTGCAGCAATAATCTTGTTGTATATTTAACAAAGTCCTACAAACTGCCAAAGCCAGTAGGGATTTTTGTAAAGCCGTGTGATACAAAAGCAGTAATTGCCTTAATGCAGGAAAAGCAGATCAAGCGGGAAGATGTTTATCTTATTGGTCTGCCATGTGAAGGTGTAAGTAATTCAACCTCAGGAGAATTAGCCGGGCGCTGCAAGGTTTGTCAGTCACATAATCCCCAGTTTTGTGATGTTATTGCCGGGGAGGCGGTTAATGAGACTTCAGTTCAGGTCAATCCATTTGCAAGGCTGACAGAATTTGAGAGTAAGACGGCTGAAGAGCGCTGGGATTTCTGGATGCAGGAATTTGATAAATGTGTAAGGTGCTACGCCTGCCGTCAGGCCTGTCCTTTGTGCTATTGTGAGCAGTGTATAGTTGACAAGACTCAGCCGCGCTGGATCGAGTCGAGTGCACATGAGCTAGGTAATATGAGCTGGCATCTGATCAGGGCATTTCATTTAGCCGGAAGGTGCATAGGCTGCGGGGAGTGTGAACGGGTCTGTCATCAGAACATTCCGCTAGGGCTGCTTAACATGAAAATGGGGAAAGAGATATTTGAACTTTATGGATACAGGGCCGGCAGTGATGCTGAGGCCAAGCCTCCGCTTGTAGATTTCCGCATGGAAGATAATCAGGATTTCATAAGGTAGCAGAAAGGGAGATAAAGAAAAAATGAAGATATACAAACTTAAAACCGGCTACAGGGAATTTGTTCAGGCACTTTTGAACACTGGTAAAGAGGTTGTTGCTCCTAAGAATATCCGCAATACACTTCTGTTCGGAAAAATAGAAAATTCTGACGAAGCTGTTGAACCGGGCAGTTACATAAATACTGTACGTTCTGCAAAGGAATATATGTTTCCGAGGACAGAGCCTGTTGTAGAATTTGGATACAGGAATAAAGAGCTGCAGGTATATGACCGGGAGCCCGAGGTAAAAGAAAGGGTGATCATAGGTTTAAGGCCGTGTGATGCCTCAGCTTTTAACATAATTGATGACATATTTAATTATGAATACAAGGATGAATTTTACAACAAAAGAAGAAACAGCACAGCGCTTATTTCAGTAGCCTGTGAAAAGTCAGATGAGTCCTGTTTCTGCACCTCTACAGGGCTGAAGCCCGACAGTGCTGAGGGGAGCGATATACTGCTGAAGAAAAATACAAGCGGCAGTTATTTTGCTTTTGTCAACAGTGAAAAAGGGGAAGCTGTAGTAAAGCTTATAAAGGATATAGTTGAAGAAGTAATAGAGCTTACGGATGAAAGTCCAGTATACAATGAGGTTGAAAAGAGCATACGCAGGCCTCTGGATACAGGGAAAATAAAACAGTGGCTAGATAATAACTTTGACAATCCGCAGTGGGATATTTACTCCTCAAGGTGTCTTGGTTGTGCAAGTTGTGCTTATCTATGTCCGACCTGCCATTGTTTTGATATAGTTGATGAGATGAAGTATGATCATGGTTTAAGGCGCAAGAACTGGGATGCATGCCAGTTTCCGGTCTTTACAGTTCATGCCTCAGGACACAATCCAAGGGATCTTCAGTCGAAGAGATACCGTCAGAGGGTAATGCACAAGTTCAAGTATTACAATGACCGATTTAACAAGACGCTCTGCACCGGCTGCGGAAGGTGTGTGCGTGCATGTCCGGTAAATCTGGATATATATCAGGTGGTTACTGAATTAACCAAATAAACAAAAAAGAGTATTGTTTCGCTGCTGCGGATTTCTTAATTTTATTCCGCAAACGGCAATGTAAAATGTTGGAGTTGTTTGAAGATGGACAATATTTACAAACCATATCTTGCACGAATAGAAGAAGTGCGCTGGGAGACTCCCGACACAAAGACCTTTAAGCTAGCCTTTATTGATCCGGAGATCTCAGAGAGCTTTACATTCAAAGCCGGGCAGTTTGGCGAATATTCCTCTTTTGGTGAAGGGGAATCGACCTTCTGCATAGCTTCTTCTCCTACAAGAAAGGGATATATTGAATGCAGTTTTAAGGTTGTTGGGAAAGTTACAACAGCACTGAAAAACAAGGATATAGGTGATCTGGTAGGTTTCCGCGGGCCATATGGCAATTCATTCCCGATTGAAGATATGTTTGAGAAGAATTTGCTGTTTATAGGAGGGGGAATCGGACTTGCCCCTTTGCGTTCTTTAATATGGAACTGTCTTGATTTAAGAGAGCGCTTTAAGGATATAACAATACTTTATGGAGCAAGATCAGTGAGTGATCTTTGTTATAAAGATGAATTAAAGCAGTGGGAAGAAAGGACAGATATAAAGTTTATCAAGACAGTTGATCCGGGCGGGCAGACTCCGGAGTGGGACGGCAAGATAGGGTTTGTTCCAACTGTCTTAAAGGAAATGGCTCCGCCTGCAGAAAATACAGTTGCAATTACATGCGGGCCCCCTATAATGATAAAGTTTTTACTTAAGGCATTAGAGCCAATGGGATTTAAGCCTGAGCAGATAGTAACCACGCTAGAAAACAGAATGAAATGCGGTCTTGGCAAATGCGGGAGGTGCAACATAGGAAGCACTTACGTCTGCATTGACGGGCCGGTCTTTACAGCCGAGCAGCTTAAGAAACTGCCGGATGATTTCTAGGCCAGAAAAGATATTAGTTCTTCGTATAGTTAAACTGACGAATGATGTGGACCTGTGCTCATAAGAGGATTTCAGAGCACAGGTTTTTTTATGCTTAGTCTTCAGTATGTTTAGTCCCTTATATGTTCAGTTTCTTTTATATTGAGTCCCTTTTTTTCTTCATTTTTATGCCAGTCTTTTTCGCACAAAATATCCAAAATACTCGATCAGGTTCACTTGTTTTTCCCCGAAGGCAATAAGTAAATGAGGATTCTGAAGCCAAATTTTATAATGAACATTAAGCAGAAGTGCAATGATAAAGGTCACACAATAAGAAGTAAACAGTCTGTAATTAAATCGCCCCAAATGAGCTATTTACACTTAACATAAAAAGGAATATGTTTAAGTTAGAATTGTTAAAAATTAAGTTAATTAATTTCATGCAATAAATTAACCGAGGTAGATATGGATGCACCAACTGCAATTGATATTCTCTCATCAAGACAGTCAAAGAAGTATGCCGAGCCGGTTACCGGACATGTTTCGCTTGGTTCTTCGTTACGTTTCATATTATTTCTAATACCCTCAGCTATTTTGGCGCTTGTCGTATTTCTGATCTTACCGCTTCCTACAGCAAATGCTATAATAGCCCAGATAGCAGGCATGATATTTATAATAATTATAGTCTCCGGTGTAAGGATAGCGGCACAGTGGGAGAAAGGTGTTGTCCTAAGGCTTGGAAAATTCCAGGGATTGAAAGGTCCGGGTATTCTCTATATTATTCCGTTTCTTGAATATGTAAGGTTTATAGACATACGAATACTTGCATTAAATATTCCGAGTCAGAGAGTTATCACAAAAGATAATGTACCGGCGCAGATAGATGGTGCAATTTTCTTTCGTGTAAGTGATGCCGAGAGGGCAGTTATCAGAATCCAGGATTTTCAGTTTGCAATTTCTCAGTATGCTCAGGCGTCCTTAAGGGATGTTGTAGGCGGTCTGACATTAGATGAACTTTTAGTTGAGCGTGAGCAGATACAGAATCAGATAGGCAAGGTAGTTGAAGAGAGGATTCAGGAGTGGGGGATACATCTTGATTCGGTAAGGCTGCTTGATATTGAAATGCCGGAGGACCTAAAGCGTATGATGTCGCGTCAGGCATCAGCCGAACGGGAGAAGCGGGCAAACATAACAAAATCCGAAGGGGACAAGCTAGCAGCTGCAAATCTGGCAGAAGCGGCAGCAATCATGCTGCGCAGTCCCGGTGCAATTCAGTTAAGGACGCTGCAGACAGTTGATGGTCTGGGTCCTACACCATCAAACACCGTAATACTTTTCCCAGCCGAGCTGGGGGATGCCTTAAGGGGGTTTGTCGATTCGGTAACAAGCAAAACGAAATAAAATATAGTTGAAGAGTCTGAAAAAAAGGCGCAAAGGCAAATGAAAGCGAAATTCCTGATAATCATTTTAGCCATTTTAATAACTTCTGCGGCACTTGAAGCGCAGAACAAAAAAGGCGCAATAAAAGGTATAGTAACTGATAAAAAGACAAACGAAGCCTTGGTAAGTGCAACAGTATTTTTAGAAAACACAACTTTCGGCACTATGAGTGAAAATGATGGCCGGTATATAATTCCGAATATCTCGCCTGGCTCATATTATCTTATAGTCAGTTCAATAGGCTATGAGATAGAAAGGGTGCCGGTGACAGTAGCAGCAGCCGAGACACTTGACTACAAGATCAGGCTGAAGGAAAAATCAATTACAATTGGTGAAGTTAATGTTATCGGCAAGAGCAATGATGAGTGGAAAGAGCATCTGGAAGTTTTCACTGAGCAGTTTATTGGTGAGACCCAAAATTCGCATTATGCAAAGATATTAAATCCAGAAGTAATTAATTTTACCAAAGATCCGGAAACCAAGCAGCTTAATGCCAGTACAGACAGTGTTATTGTGGTTGAGAACAAAGCCTTAGGCTACAGGTTATATATAATGCTTGCCTCTTTCACTTACAGTCAGAAGCAGGGAGTCAATTACCTGACGCACATAAGATTTCAGGAGTTAAGGCCAGAAGACAAAGACCAGGAGGAATTATGGAAAACCAGAAGGGAGGAGACATACACCGGTTCCCAGAAGCACTTCTTTAATTCGCTCTTAAACAAAAAACTTCATCAGGAAGGTTTCCGTTTAAGTCAGGGGCCGATGTATCTGCTTACTTCAGGGCTGGGGGTCTATGTTCTGGAAGAAGATGTAGATATTGAAGAGGATCTGAATGATCTCTTAAGGATGGATCTTGAAACCAGTTACAGGATCGACTGCCAGAAAAATTCAACGGTTGATTATATAGTTCCGGTCTCCCGTTTCATATTGCTGGACAAAGACGGCAACAGAATGGATGGAGGAGTTATGAATGTAGGCGGGTACTGGGCATCACAGAGGATAGCAGATGCATTGCCGTATAATTATGATGTGAAATAAAGAAACGCAAAATTGAAATACTACTATTTGGGAGGTTGTGTGACAAAAAGCAGCAGAAAAAGTTTTGTTATTATTTTAGTCTCTGTTTTCTCCTTTCTGTCAGGTGCAGCGGTCATGAAGTTTGAGGGGGTGATAACAGGGCCGGTGGTAGAAAATGCAGAGAAGATAATAGGTTTAAGCTTTAGCGATGCCAAGCGTGATTCAATGCTCGATGGGTTAAATGACCAGCTGAAGAGTTATGAAAGCATAAGGAAGGTTCATTTAGATAACAGTGTAATGCCTGCTATTATATTTAACCCAATTCCCGTAGGGATGAAGTTTCAATCAAAGCAGCTGCCCTTTAAGATGAGTGATTATTCAAAGACCAGGATGCCAGAGAAAATCGAGGATCTTGCATATTATTCTATAGGTGAACTGGCTTATCTTATAAAGACAAGGAAAGTGACATCCGAAGCGCTTACCAGGATGTATATAAACAGATTAAAGACATACGGGCCAAAGCTTGAATGTGTCATTACATTAACTGAGGATCTTGCGATAAAGCAGGCCCAGCAGGCTGATAAGGAAATTGCCCGGGGCAAATACAGGGGAATTCTTCATGGAATTCCATATGGTGCAAAGGATCTGCTTGCGGTAAAGGGGTACAGAACCACATGGGGAGCAATGCCATACAAAGACCAGGTTATTGATGAAAATGCAACAGTAATTAAGAAGCTCGAAGAGGCTGGAGCCGTTTTGACGGCAAAACTTACGATGGGAGCACTTGCATGGGGGGATGTATGGTTCGGCGGAATGACAAGAAATCCATGGGATACAAAACTAGGTTCAAGCGGATCTTCAGCCGGTTCTGCCAGTGCTGTCTCGGCAGGGCTACTGCCTTTTGCAATTGGAACCGAGACCTGGGGGTCGATAGTATCGCCATCAACAGTTTGCGGGACATCGGGATTAAGGCCCACATATGGAAGGGTCAGCCGGACAGGAGCAATGGCCTTAAGCTGGTCGATGGATAAAATTGGGCCAATCACAAGGAATGCTGAGGATTGTGCGCTTGTCTTTAAGGCAATTTACGGACCAGACGGAACAGATCAGACAGTATATGATCTGCCTTTTAATTATGATCCCAGGATAAAATTTGCAGGGCTTAAGATCGGGTATCTTAAGAAAGACTTTGATAAGAGTTATGCTTTCCACGCAAATGATTCGCTGACGCTTGTAAAGTTAAAAGAACTGGGAGCTACGCTTGTTCCGGTCAGTCTGCCTGATATACCTGTAAATGATATTTCATTTATATTAAATGCAGAGGCAGCGGCTGCTTTTGATGAGCTTACGCGTACAGGCAGAGATGATCTGATGGTGCGGCAGATTAAAAATGCGTGGCCCAATGTATTCAGGCATTCAAGGTTCATTCCGGCTGTTGAATACATAAATGCGAACAGGATCCGTTTTGAGCTGATTCAGCAGATGGAAAGGATGCTTAACGGGATAGACCTGTATATAGCGCCCTCAGATGAAGGCGATAATTCGCTGGTGACAAATCTTACAGGTCACCCGCTGGTTGTAGTGCCCAACGGTTTTTCAAAATCGGGTACGCCAACAAGCATTACATTTGTAGGCAGGCTTTTTGATGAAGGCAGAATAATTGCGGCAGCCAAGGCATATCAGGATGCAACAGATTTTCATCTGAAGCACCCTGCAGATTTTAAGTAAACAGCTATTAAGTAAACAGCTATTAAGCAAGCAGCTTTAAGCAAATATATTTAAGCAAGCAGCTTTTAACCGAATCGTATTTAAGAGAACAAAAGAAATTTGAATTTTTAATGTAAGCAAATAATTATGTCCAAAACAAATGCAATAAGAATATTAGAATCGCAAAAGATAAAGCATTCGACCTTCACGTATGATGTTAATGAAGAAGAGCTTGATGCAGTTTCGGTAGCAGAAAAAGTAGGGGCAGAGCATGAATCTGTTTTTAAGACATTAGTTACAACAGGAGACAAGACAGGCGTAACGGTTTTCTGCATACCGGGAAATATGGAGCTTGACCTTAAGAAAGCTGCTTCAGCAAGCGGCAATAAGAAGGTTGAAATGATAAAGGTAAAGGAGCTGCTTCCGCTTACAGGTTATATAAGAGGAGGCTGTTCACCGATAGGAATGAAAAAGTTATATGCCACATATATTGATGAGACAGCGCAGTTATGGGATGAAATTTATGTCAGTGCCGGAGTCCGAGGCATGCAGGTTAAACTTTCACCTCAGGAACTTAAGAAGCTTATCAATGCTGAGTTTGCCGATCTGATCTAGGTATCTGAAATATCATAGAGCGGAAATAATTTCCGCTCTATGAATCTTGCTTTTACTGAGGCATTAAGTCCTGTTCTGAAGAATTACCTCATGAATATTTCTTCCATGAAAATTTCTTCCATGAAAATTTCTTACTAAAACTAGTCTAGCATTTAGAGTATAGTTTTTTTGTATCTATTCTTTTATCTACTTTCGCTGAGTTCCGTATTTTTATTAGGGGTAAATCTGTTTACCGGATTATAAACAGGTTTTACGCTGTGCAGGTATTCATAAATTGCTCCAAGGTCCTCGTCGGTCATACCTGCAAAGAACTGCCAGGGCATTACGGTATTAAAGTCACTTTTCATATTAACCTTAACATATGGGTCCTGTGACCTGTAGGATTTAAATCTGTTCAGGAAGTCATCTTTAGTCCAGTTACCGATACCGGTTTCCTTATCCGGAGTAATATTAGCAGAGCGGATAAGTCCCCAGGGCAGTTTCATTTCAGTGCCGCCAGCGAGCATCATTCCCTTGACAGGTTCACCTTTTACAGCCTGTGTATGGCAATCGTTGCATCCGGCAATTGTTACAAGGTACTTTCCATATTCCTTAGGATTTGATCTATCGGGGGCTGATTTAGGTGTATAGTCTGAAGGAATAGTTTTAATAATAAGGCTTAAGGGAAAGTCAATGCTTGATTCCGGTATATCATTTTTAATTGGTTTCAAAGTTCTTATATAGGAAATAATTGAGTAAAGGTCCTCCTGCGAAAGCTGGCTGAAATTTGTATAAGGCATAAGAGGGAAGAGAACTTTCCCATCTTTATTGACGCCGCTAGTAATTGCCTTAAGAATTTCGCCGTCAGTCCAGGTGCCCAAATGTGCCGGAGTAATGTTTTTGCTGTAGATAACACCAGGTACGCCGATAGATTTATCGTAGCGTTCGCCGCCTTTACCCTCAGTTCCCGGGGTCAAAGGACCTGAATAACGTGACCAATCACGTGTTGAATGACAGTCCATGCATACAGTAACATGGTTTGCTAAGTATTTTCCGCGTTCTATTCTTTCTTTTGTATATTCAAATTTAATATTTTGAGCAGGTTTCACCTTAGGGTAGGTTGAATTGAAATAAATAAAACCGGCAAGTACGACAAAAATAATAACAGCAAAAATGATCCCGGTAACTTTGAGGGCTTTTTTCATAAAGTATTTTCCTTTCCTTCAAACGAAGCATTTTGTTAATGTGGTTTTAAGCATTAGTTATTTAGTTTCTGTTCTGTTAAATACATTTACACTAAAAATTACAAAGGAATATAAAATTCAGACGGATTGAAGACGAAAAAAGTTACTTACTCAATTATGTTAAAAATTTCCCTATAGCCTGATTCAGCAAGCGGCACAAATTTCTGATACCATTTCTGCCAGCGTTCGTCCTTAAAGGCTTTCTGCAGTGAGCTTTCCATTTCGGAAAGATCTCTGAAGCTGGTTTCCATGACAAATGTATAATAGGTAGATACCAGATCAGTCATAACACGGTCCGGTTTATGGTCAACTGCACTCATTAGTTCTTTACCCTCTCTCCACAGGGCAATAGCATCTTTGGCTTTGCCAAATTTCAGCTTAAAAACGTCTCGAACGAGTATCATTTATTTACCCTTTCAATTATTATAGTTTTATTTTTTCCTGTTTTAACTTGAAGCTGCTAAAACGTTTAATCGGATATGATATCCTAAAAAATACGTTTATCTGGAAATATAAAAGGGTAAGAGTATGAGTCAATACCTAAAATAGTAGAAATTAAGGCATAAAGATGTGACCTAAAGTATAGTTACAGTAAAACGTTTAATTGATTTAACTAAAAATGTCTTTATAAACCCATAAAGAATATAGGGAGAGAGCTTCCGGAATATGTATTATGTATACACGTTAAAAGTTTGAGGTTCTATGAGCTGATTGTTTTTAAAGGGTTAAAGATCCTTAGAAATACATTATTTTAATGGATGGGCAGTTAAAAAATAATCAAGCAGATAATAAAAAAAAACCGGGGCCAAAAAAGTCCCGGGGTCAAGGGAAAAAGGCATAATAAATCAAATTACAGACTTAAGAGACTCAAAGTGAGCTTTTATTGTTTTATCAAGATCTTCAGTTGTATGTGCTGTTGAAACGAACATTGCCTCAAACTGGGCAGGTGCAAGATAAATTCCGCGAGTAAGCATTTCATGGAAATATCTGCCATAAAGGGCTGTATCGGATTTAACAGCAGACTGGTAATCAGTAACTAGTTCTTCAGTAAAGAACATGCACATCATTGAGCCGATGCGGTTCCATGCATAGTTCTTGCCAAGGTTTTTTAGATTTTCTTTCATGCCCTGTTCAAGGTAGGCTGATTTATCCTCAAGAGTCTTATAGATCTCAGGGTGATCCTTGATATAGTTTAGGGCTGCAAGGCCTGCAGACATTGCAAGTGGGTTACCGCTTAAAGTGCCGGCCTGGTAAACCGGTCCGCTTGGAGAGATCATTTCCATAATTTCTTTTTTACCGCCGAAGGCTCCGACCGGGAGTCCTGCGCCAATGATCTTTCCAAAGGTAGTAAGGTCAGGTTTAACGCCAAGGATTTCCTGAGCACCGCCAGGAGCAATGCGGAAACCAGTCATTACCTCATCAAAAATCAGAACTATATTTTCCTCCTGGCATATCTGTTTTAATTCTCTGAGGAATTCTTTTTTCATTTCAATAACGCCCATATTGCCAGCCACAGGTTCGATTATTACAGCTGCAATCTGTCCTTTATTGCTTTGGACAAGTTTTTTTACTGAGTCAATATGGTTAAAGTCACCCATAAGAGTATCAGCAGCATTGCCTTTAGTAACGCCGGGGCTGGTAGGGACTCCCAGGGTAAGTGCACCCGAGCCCGCTTTAATAAGGAAGTAATCAGCGTGTCCGTGGTAGCAGCCTTCGAACTTAATAAATTTTTCTTTACCTGTATAGCCTCTTGCAGCTCTTACGGCGCTCATTGTAGCTTCAGTGCCGCTATTGACCATTCTGACCATTTCGACAGAGGGGACAAGTTCAGTAATAAGCTTTGCCATACTGACTTCCAGTTCAGTAGGTGCTCCGAAGCTAGTTCCCAGATCGATAGCTTTACTCAATGCGTTTTTTATAAAATCAGGGTTATGGCCGAACAGATGCGGGCCCCAGCTTCCGATATATTCGACATATTGATTACCGTCGACATCTTCAATTTTTGATCCATAGCCTCTTTTAATAAACAGAGGATTTCCTCCGACGCCCCTAAAAGCTCTGACGGGTGAATTTACGCCGCCAGGGATATATTTTTTTGCTTCTTCAAACAGTTTTTCACTTTTCTGGATATTCATGATTTATTCCTTAAATATTTTTTATCTTCCGGTTATATCTAGAGAGTCTTTGATTTCTACAGTAACTAAAATACAATTATTTATTATCTTATACCTTATGCGGACAAAAAAATGGGAAAGGCAAGAATAAAAAAACTGACTTTGGCTGCTGTATCACATCAATTTTCAAAAATATGATGCAGGACAAAGAAGCGGTTGATTTTTAATATATTTTTTGTGAGTATAACTAAAGGCAAAACTCTGGGGTGGAACTAAGAATGGAAGATCCAGGGTTAATCTAAATCATGATCGGAGAAAAAGTAATAGATGAAAGAAAGAACAATTTGCACGAAGGCTGAGACGTTTTCTGAAAAGTTATTTAAGCTCAGAACGCCGCCGGATTGTGTATTGCCGGACAAGCAGGAAGTGCAGGGGTTTGCTGAGGAATTTTTGCAGATATTATTCCCGCATTTCGGGAACAAGGTATTTTATTCAGCAAAGGAAATAGAAATAGAGTTATTGCTCTTAAAGAAGAATCTGGTTCATATATTAAGGCCTTTGCAGCCAACAATGACAATGCCAATAGATGAAGTCTCAGAAGTATTCTGCACCAAATCAGCTGATATATATGAACATCTATTACTGGATGCCGAAGCAATTTCAAAAGGGGATCCTGCAGCAGAGAACGTAGATGAAGTAATAGTTTCTTATCCGGGGTTTTATTCTGTTGCGATATACCGTATAGCTCACGAGTTTTATAAGTTGAATGTGCCTTTATTTCCGAGAATACTAACTGAATATGCTCATCAGCTGACGGGAATAGATATACATCCTGGTGCAGAGATAGGCAAGTCATTTTGTATAGATCACGGCACCGGCACGGTTATAGGCGAATCGACAATAATTGGTGAGAATGTAAAAGTATATCAGGGGGTTACCTTAGGGGCCCTAAGTGTGAGCAAGTCACTGGCCAAATCAAAAAGGCATCCGACGATTGAAGACAACACAGTAATATACTCAGGAGCCACGATACTAGGAGGGGATACAGTAATAGGTCATCACAGTGTAATAGGCGGTAATGTATGGCTGACAGAAAGTGTTCCGCCATTTTCGATCGTATATCATAAAAGTGAAATTAAAGTGCGCAGTTCACGAAAGCCGGAAGATGAGCCGATAGATTTTTCAATTTAAAAAATTATTTCAGAATCAGAGGGTAGTCAATAATATGAAAGCGAATAATATACTTGAAACCATAGGCAATACACCTGTAGTAAGGATAAATAACTTATTCAAAGATAAAAATGTTGAAGTCTGGTACAAGCTAGAGAGGGCGAATCCCGGGGGCAGCATCAAAGACAGGATTGCGCTTGCGATGATAGAGGATGCTGAAAAAAGGGGGATACTCAACAAAGACAGCATTATAGTTGAGCCTACTTCAGGGAACACAGGCATTGGGCTAGCGATGGTAGCCGCTGTTAAAAAATACAAGCTTATAGTTGTAATGCCGGAATCGATGTCGATTGAAAGGCGGAAAATAATGGCAGCCTATGGAGCGCAGCTGGAGCTGACTCCGAGAGAAAAAGGAATGAAAGGTGCTATTGAAAGGGCAAATGAACTTGTCAAGGAGAACAGGAATGCCTGGATGCCAATGCAGTTTGACAATGAGTCAAATACACGTATTCACCGAGAAACAACTGCACAGGAGATCATAAAAGATTTCCCGGATGGATTAGATTATATAATTACGGGAGTTGGTACCGGCGGGCACATAACAGCAATAGCAGAAGTAGTAAAGGAAAAATATCCACAGTTAAAGGTATTAGCTGTAGAGCCTGCTTTGTCGCCGGTATTAAGCGGCGGAAAGCCGGGGCCACATCCATTGCAGGGTTTAGGTGCGGGATTTATTCCAGGCATAATGAAGCCTGAGCTGCTTGACGGAGTTGTGCAGGTAACAAAAGAAGAAGCCTTTGAATATACAGTAAGAGCAGGCAAGGAAGAGGGTTTATTTATAGGAATATCTTCAGGTGCAGCTTTAGCGGCTGTAGCACAGAAACTAAATGAAATACCAGAAGGCAGCAAAGTCTTAAGTTTCTGTTATGATACAGGTGAAAGGTATCTTTCAGTCGAAGGGCTTTTCAGCGCCTGAATAAAAAGCAGCAGGGGAGAGAAGCTAAATTATTTTCAGAGGTTGATGGTAAAAGTCAAAAGAATCGGACCTTATGAGTAATGACATAAAATATGATGTAACGCGAAAGATGTGATGAAAGTATAGAATTGAGTAATGCGAAAACTAATGATGAATCAATGTTATTCTTTTGGCTTTTACCTTTATTTTCTTTTCCTGTTATTTTCTTTTCCTGTTATTTTCTTTTACCTTTATTTTTCTATACTCCACACAAACCTTAAATGGTCCGTTATAAGAGAATAATAGCAGTCAAATCTAGCCGAAAAATATTCCGGCCACAATAATTCCAACAATTAAGATAATAGAAACAGGATTTGCAAAGTTCAGTGTTGCGCCAAGGCCTGATCTTTTAGGAAGGAATATTCTTTTATCCAGGGGGTTATAATAGAATATTCCTAATTTCCAGCTATCAGCTTCATTTTCGACATTGCCAAGTTTCTTCTTAGTAAAATAAGTTCTTATAATAATAAGAAGAGCAATTACAATTGCAATAGCTGAAATATAGTATTTATCAGACGACATCGCGTTTTTCCCGAAACTTAATAACATGAGGATATTAAATAATTTGCAAATGCCAAAATAGCAATAGAATCTTCATAAATCCATATTTCAGTCATGTTATTTTGCAAATATTAAAGAATATAATCTATGTTGAATGTGAAAAAAAATCAGGACAATATTAAGATATAGGTATGGGATTAAATCAAAAAAGAGGGAAATGCAATGTGGAAGATAAGTTTATTGATCTGCTCTGTTTTGTTTTTCTTTACAACCACTCAATTAGGGCAAATACAGCGTGATGCATGGGAGTTCCTGAAAGGCAACACAAACACGCCTACAAGAAGAGATTTCAGGGAGACGTATCTCAGTAAATTAAAAATGCCTGAAGGCTTCAGGGCGGAGGTATATACAAAAGGCTTAAAAGGGCCGAGAATGATAGTGCAAAGCAAAACAGGTGTAGTTTATATAACAAGTCCCAAGGCAGGTTCTGTATTTGCACTTTATGATACAAAGAAAAAAGGGATAGCAGACAAAGTAACGACGGTAATAAAAGGGATAAAGAATGTTCATGGGATTGCAATTAATGAAAACAGGTTATACTTATGTTCGCCGGAAAAGCTTTTAGTCTGTGATATAATGCAAGACGGGAGTCTTTCAAAGCCAAAGACATTAATAGATAATCTTCCGGAAGGGGGCAGGCATGAAAACCGTACGATCGGTTTTGGTCCTGACGGGCTGTTATACATTTCGGTAGGGAGTTCATGTAATGCATGTGCAGAAAAGAACAAAGAGCATGCGACAATTTTACGTACAGCAATTGACGGCAGCAGAAGAACCGTTTATGCCAGCGGGTTAAGGAACACAATCGGATTTGGCTGGCATCCTAAAACAAAGCAGATGTGGGGTATGGATCAGGGGAGTGACTGGAGGGGCAGCGATACTCCGCCAGAGGAATTAAACAGGCTTGAGGAGGGGAGGGATTACGGATGGCCATACTGTTACAGCAAGGCATTGCCTGACAAAGAAATGGACCAGCCGGAAAATACTACAAAAGATGACTTCTGCAAAAAGACGACACCTTCAGTTTTAGATTATCAGGCACATTCTTCACCAATAGCAATGGTCTTTTACGATGCTGATATGTTTCCGAAGGAGTATAAGGGTGATGCATTTATAGCTTTTCATGGCTCATGGAACAGGACAGTGCCTGTAGGATATAAGATTGTAAGGGTAAGGTTTGATAAAAACGGAAGTGCAGAAAAGTTTGAAGATTTCATTACAGGATTTTTAATTGAAAACGGAAAGGCGCAGTTTGCCCGTCCTGCAGGCTTGTGTGTGCTTAACGACGGTTCACTTCTTATTTCAGATGACAGCAATGGTACAGTATACCGTATTGTCTATGGGAAAAAGTAACTTCTAAAAAAACGATATAAATAGCAGCACAAAGAAAAAGTAGCTTTGTCTGAAAAAAAGTTTTGACAAAGAAAAAAGCTTTGATCGAAAAAAGTTAAGATAAAGGGCTATGAAGGTAAAAGTTCCTAGCCCTTAATTACACCCACCGGTCTGATCTTTGCAACTTTAAGAGTTATGCCGGAATTATGCATAACGTTAACGACATTAGAAACATCCTTATAAGCCTCGGGCATTTCCTCGGCAATTGTTTTATGTTCTTTTGCATGAACAGTTATTCCCTTTTTGCTCAGCTCGTTTATAATGTTTCTGCCCTTTGCCGATTTAAGAGCCTGATGGCGGCTCTGCATTCTGCCTGCGCCATGGCAGGAGCTGCCGAAAGTCTCCTCCATAGCTTTTTTAGTTCCTACAGCCACAAATGAATAACGTCCCATATCACCTGGGATAAGCACAGGCTGTCCATAATCTTTATATTTGGCCGGGATAAGCTGGCTACCCGGGGCGAAGGCTCTGGTAGCGCCTTTTCTGTGAACGCATACCTTTTTCATTTTTCCGTCGATATCATGTTCCTCAATCTTTGCTATGTTATGGCAGACGTCATAGATGAGATTAAATCCAAGTTCAGATTCAGACATATTAAAAGTTTCCATAAAGGATTTTTTTGCAAGGTGCATTATTATCTGGCGGTTATTCCATGCAAAATTAGCTGCTGCCTGCATTGCTCCAAGGTAATCCTGTCCTTCCTGTGATTTAACCGGTGCGCAGGCAAGCTGCCGGTCGGGGAGCGAAAAACCATATTTATTTTCAGCTTTCAAGAGAGTTTTTAGATAGTCATCGCATACCTGGTAGCCGAGGCCTCTTGAACCAGTATGGACAAGCACTACTATCTGACCTTTAAATAATCCAAAGGCGCGTGCAGTTTGCTCATCATAAATATTTTCGACAACATCAACCTCAAGGAAATGATTACCGGAGCCGAGAGTTCCAGCCTGGTCGAGGCCGCGTTCAATTGCGCGTTCGCTAACAGCATCTGGGTCAGCGTTTTTAAGTTTTCCTGATTCCTCGGTATAGTAAGTATCCTCCTGGTTGCCGAAGCCGTTTTCAATAGCCCAGAAGGCACCATCGCGAAGGATTCTTTTCATATCCTTAGAGGAGACTTTCTTTATTGCTCCGCTTGCACCAACGCCTGTGGGAATATTCTTAAAAAGGTTTTCCACCAGTTTAGGAATTCTTTTCTCAATTGCCTTATATTCAAGAGAAGTATAAGCAAGTCTGACGCCGCAATTAATATCATAGCCGACACCTCCTGGTGAGACGACGCCATCGTTTAAGTCAGTAGCAGCAACACCTCCGATCGGGAAGCCATAGCCCCAGTGGATATCAGGCATAGCGAGGCTGTACTTCTGGATGCCGGGCAGATGGGCGACGTTTACGACCTGTTTAATTGCTTCATCGTTCTGGAGGTCGTCGATCATTTCCCGGGAAATATAAATTCTTCCAGGGACTTTCATACCTCCGTGGGGTGGTATTTCCCAGAGTTCATTGTCTATTTTATTAAGATGTATTCCATTAATTAACATTTTATCATCTCCAAAATTTTCTATTAGATATCGAAGACAACGATAGTAGAAAATTCCTTATTATCGAAAGTTATCTTCATCTGATGAAATGTTACGGCCTTTATTTCTTCTTTAAGTTTGTATCTAAGAGGATTAAACTCCTCGCCGGCTATCAGGGCATTGAGAGTAAATTCATCTTTTTTTTCTACAGATAATATCTTAATATCTTTTACAGAGTTAAATATCCATTTCTTAGCTGAGATAAGAAAGTTAAGTTCGCTTAAGAAGCTTACAAGAAGTTCTTCACGGCTTGTTTCAGTAATTGAAATTATTTTTTCATGCAAAATATTCTGTTCTACTTCACCCCGTTCAACAGTTTCACCCTGTTCAACAGTATCCTGTGTGATAGTCTCAGAAACAGATTCCTTCCATGCAAGTGCAGCATTTATAAATAATTCTTCAATTGTGCTGCCCTTTATAAGCACGGCAATATCTGCCGTATGATCAATAAAAGTATAACTGCCCATCTCACTCTGGTATTAATTTCTGCTTACTTGTTTCCGGTTTCAAGTTCCCAGTTTCCAGTTTCCGGTTTTTAATATAACAACTATAAACTTACAAAAGATAGAATAGAATTCAATGATTATAATTCAGAACAAAGGCAGTTGCGAAATTATTGATTTGAAATTTAGCTTTGTTCTGATTATCTAGATAACAACTCTTCACAAAGCAAAAACTTTTCTAACAAAATCACATAAGGAGGTCTGATGGATACTACAAAAAAGCACGCCAGAGGCAAAGTAAAAGCAGGCGATACTTCACAGCGGGTTGGAATTGAGACAATTGAAGCAAAGGGAATTGAAGTAAAGAGTCTGGTTGAAAAGCTAATTGATGCAGCAGGCGCAGAATTTACGACGTATTATTATTATACGATCTTAAGGATGCACCTAGCAGGGCATGAGGACTACAAGGAGATCACAGAAGATGCAAGGCTTGAGGACCGTGCGCATTTTGAGCTGATAGTTCCGAGGATATATGAGCTGGGCGGCGGAATACCGAGGGATATACGGGCATTTGCGGACCGTGCAGGATGTCCTGATGCCTTTCTGCCGGAGACTCCGAGTGCAGAGAACATACTTCAGGTGCTATTAGAAGCAGAAAGGTGTGCAATAAGGACATGGACAGAGATATGTGAAATCACTTTCGGAAAAGATTTCCGGACCTATGATATGGCCTCACGAATACTGCAGGAAGAAATTGAGCACGAGGCATGGTTTATTGAATTATTAAGTTTCGAGCGTGACGGAATTGGAATTCCATCCGGACATTTCAGACGTGGAGAGCCTGGAGAGGCCCCCTACAGCAAGAACAGAGGATTTTATAATCCATAATTCATTTATACACAAAAATGTAAATTATGTCAGGTTATAAAGTACAGTTAATTACTCCTGATAAGGAAGAGCACAATATTACAGTTCAGAGTGATCAGGACATATTAGATGCGGCCCTGGAGTCAGGTATAGAGCTTCCATACAGCTGTCTTCAGGGCTGGTGTTTAACTTGTGCTGTAAAGGTTATTTCAGGCAGCACAGATCAGAAAGATTCAATGCGGTATTATGAAGAAGATAAGGTGG
>JBLNEL010000045.1:0-12688 GCA_050262615.1 Bacillota bacterium | reverse complement strand
CAATCTCTAAAAAGAGTTTATTATTTTCAAGACCTATAATCCGAGAGGCTTTAAGACCGCTGCCGGCAATAAATTTTTCAGAAGATACTTCCTGTACAAATGCTTCCCATTTTTCTTTAATCTTATCGAATTCAGAATTTGGTTCATTATTAACATTAGCAGCTGAACCATTAGTATCTAGCTGCTCAGCTAAATTATCCTTTTTTGTTGAAGGCAGCTGGTTATTCACTTGCGCAGACTGGCCCACCGGATTTGCTTTAATTGTCAGTGGTCCTTTAAGTTTTAATTCCTCAAGATTCTGAAGAACCTCGCGAATTGAAGAAGAGCTTTCAAATCCAATTAAATGGCAAAGAGCCACTTCAATTTTAAGGCGGTGGTTGGAGGTTTGTTTTAATTCCTGGAATGTTTTATTCAGGTAGTTCAATATTCTAAGCAGATCGCTTTCAGTATATCTTTCAGTATAGCCTAAGTACCTATTTTTAGCTATCTCGCTAGCTTCAATTAACTTTGCAGATTTAGTGAGCCTAACTGTCATGATATTTCTGAAGTGCTCAGTAAGTCCATTTAGAAAGTCTATAAAGTTCCAGCCATTTTCATAAACCTTCTTAGTAACATCAAAAGCAGTAATAAAGGTTTTACCTAATATTGCTTCAGAGATCTGGAAATACACCTCTTCGTCAACGAGGTTAAGCATGCTGCTTACAGTTGCGGCTTCAATCTTATTATTGCTAAATGAGACAATCTGATCAAACAAACTTTCAGCGTCTCTTAAGGCTCCATCGGCTTTTTTCGCAATAATAGTAAGAGACTGATCGTCAATTTCAATACCTTCGCTAGAGGCAATACTCTTCAGCAGTTTTTTAATTGTATCAAGTTCAATTCTGCGGAAATCAAATCTCTGGCAGCGAGAGATAATTGTAAGCGGCACTTTATGGACATCAGTCGTGGCAAAGATAAATATTGTATGGTCCGGCGGTTCCTCAAGGGTTTTAAGCAGGGCATTAAAGGACTCATTAGTCAGCATATGAACTTCGTCGATAATGTAGACCTTATAAGTACCTTTAGTGGGGGCATATTTAACAGAATCTCTTAAAGTACGGATTTCTTCAATACGGCGGTTTGAGGCGCCATCAATCTCAATAATATCGAGAGACTGAGATGTATTAAAAGATTTGCACATCTCACACTTGTCGCAAGGTTCAAAATCAACAGGGTGCAGACAATTAAGAGTTTTAGCTAAAATGCGGGCTGTTGTAGTTTTTCCCACGCCTCTAGGGCCAGCGAACAGATAAGCATGAGCAATCCGGTTATTGCGTATTGCATTTTTAAGCGTAGTAGTAATGTGTTCCTGTCCAACAACATCTTCAAATTTATTTGGTCGCCACTTTCTGGCAGTTACAAGATATGCCACAATTATCCTCTTTCAATTAAAACAAATGAACACCCGAAAATTAAAAACTTATTCTGGTTTAGGAAACAGAATAATCAAATAAAATAGAGATTACAACAGCTTTTTGGTCAATATTTGGCAGAGCAATTCAAGATAATGTTTGTCAACCTGATCAAAAGCATTCAGCAAATAACTATCAACATCAAGAATGCCATATAAGTTGCCATCAGTCAGCAAAGGAACAACGATCTCGCTTTTAGAATCTGCATCGCAGAAAATATGACCGGGGAACTTATCTACATCAGGCACGATAATGGTTTTCCGTTCAGCAGCTGCAGTTCCACAAACTCCCTGACCATACTTAATATTAGTACAAGCAACTTTACCCTGAAAAGGTCCAAGGTACAGCTGGTTATTTTCAGAGAGATAAAAGCCGACCCAACTGAACTTATCAAATGACTGTTTTAGGGCGGCAGTAAAATTAGCAAGAGTAGAAACGTTCGGGTCATTTTCACTTAACAGAGATTCGATCTGAGGCAGCAATGATCTGTACTTTTCTTCATCGTTCAAATTATTTTCAACAAAAAAATTTTCTGACATAAAACAAAATAGATTTGAGTTACTCCCTGTCAAAAACAATTTTGACAGGGAGTAAGGGTAAGTAAATAGTTATAAAAATTATTTTCTTCGGTTACTTTTCTTAGCCAGAGAAGATTTGTTCTTTGAGGCAGCTTTAGTTTTTGATTTAGAGACAGAGGCCTTATTATTCTTAGAGGCTTTAGAAGGTTGATCAAAAACAAAGGGAACAGCATCAATTATTCTTTCAATTGGTACGATATTTAATCCCTCTTTGACCTCAGTCTGAATTTCAAAAAGATCTTTTTCATTATCCTTAGGAATCAGAACAGTCTTTATACCGCTTCTCTGAGCAGCCAGCAGTTTTTCATTAAGTCCGCCGATAGGCAGGACATTTCCGCGCAGAGTAATTTCACCGGTCATAGCAACATCACTCTTAGCCGGGCGGTTACTGAAGGCAGAAAGCATAGCCATTGTCATTGTAATTCCAGCAGAAGGGCCGTCCTTAGGGATAGCGCCTTCGGGAAGGTGGATATGTATTTCCTTACCTTTCTGAAAACTTTCCGGAAGACCGAGATTAGAAGCATTAGATCTAATATAACTTAACGCAGCCTGAGCTGATTCCTTCATAACGTCGCCCAGTTGGCCGGTCAAAGTAAGTTTTTCAGGACCATTCATAACTGTAGCATCGACACTTAGAATTTCTCCGCCAACGCTAGTCCAGGCCAGTCCAGTAACGCTACCTATTCTAGTTTCCTGGCTAGCCTTAAGGCGTCTGAATTTTTCAACACCAAGGAATTTAACAACCGTATCAGG
The DNA here is from genome assembly GCA_050262615.1 of Bacillota bacterium. Taxonomy (GTDB): domain Bacteria; phylum Bacteroidota; class Ignavibacteria; order Ignavibacteriales; family SURF-24; genus JAUZPB01. The sequence continues at coordinate 9,906 of JBLNEL010000045.1, read as the reverse complement.
GTCGATATTTTGTATTTTCTGCTCATGTTTTTTATTTCCATTAGAGAGTTTATTTAATACAATTTCCCTAGCTGTTTTGCGGCAGATAGTAGCAAGTTCTCTTTCGAGGTTTCTAACACCGGCCTCACGAGAATAATCAGTAATAACCTTTAAGATAGCATTGTCCTCAAAACTTACCATCTTATCAGAAAGGCCATGGATCTTAAGAAGCTTCGGTATAATGTGTTTACGAGCGATCTGAACTTTTTCATGTTCAAGGTAACCAGGAAGCTCGATAATTTCCATTCTATCCTGCAGGGGCAGGGGGATATTATATCGGACGTTAGCAGTTGTAATAAACATCACCTGCGACAAGTCATAATCCAGGTCAAGGTAGTGGTCATTAAAAGTATGGTTTTGTTCCGGGTCGAGGACTTCAAGCATAGCAGAAGACGGGTCGCCTCGGAAATCCATACTCATTTTATCAATTTCATCGAGAAGAATAACAGGGTTAACAGTCCCAGCTTTTTTCATCGACTGGACAATTTTACCAGGCATAGAGCCGATATAAGTTCTTCTGTGGCCGCGGATTTCAGCCTCATCTCTAACGCCGCCAAGGCTAATTCTGACGAAAGAGCGGCCAAGTGCTCTGGCAATAGATTTACCAAGAGAAGTTTTACCAACTCCGGGAGGTCCGACAAAGCAGAGTATCTGTCCACGCATCTGTTTTACAAGGTTAAGAACCGCGATATGTTCAACAATTCTTTCCTTAGGTTTATCCAGTCCATAGTGGTCCTCGTCGAGGATCTGGCGGACATATTTAATATCGAGATTATCCTTAGTGCGTTTATGCCAGGGGACATCGACCATCCATTCGAGGTAATTTCTAATAACGGTAGATTCAGGAGACATTGGAGGAGTTTTTTTCAGTTTATTAAGTTCCTCATTAGCCTTATCCTCGGCATATTTAGGCATTTTAGCCTTTTTAACCTTATTTCTGAGTCTAGTAAACTCCGGGGTAGCCTCATCCTCTTCGCCGAGTTCATCCTGAAGGATTCTTATTTGTTCCTGTATAATAAATTTGCGCTGAGTTTTAGCTATATTTTCCTGGACCTTATTTTAAATTTCCTTTTCGACCTTGAGAATATCTATTTCGGAATTCAATATTTTAATAATCTCATAGAGCTGGTCTTTGAGAGTATATTTCTGAAGGATGATTTGTTTAACTTCAATATTCTGTGAAATATTGGCGGCCACGTAAAAAAGTTTGCGGTCAGGCTCTTCGATATTTTCATAAGCGCTTAAGGCTTCAGAAGGGATAGTCTTGTTAATTTTAACATATTCTTTAAAGAGGCTAGTCATTTGTCTGATAAGTGCGTTAAGTTCGACAGGATTTTCTTCCTTAGGAATAATAATTTCGACCTTAGCCTCAAAGAATTCCTTGTTATTAGTAAATTCAAGAATGCGACCCTGAATCAGACCATCGACAAGAATTTTCATCAAGCCATTTGGGAGTTTTAAGATCTGAATGATTTTCGCGACAGTGCCCTCGATAAAAATATCTTCTTTTTTCGGTTCGTCGATATTTGCTTTTTTCTGAGCCGAAAGGAAGATAAACTTTGAATTTTCGAGAGCAAAGTTAGCGGCTTTGATAGACTGTTCCCTACCAACCAGTACAGGAAAGATCATATAAGGAAAAATGACCGTGTCTCTCAAAGGCAAGACAGGCAAGACCTTAGGCATTTCATCAATAATAGAACCATCGATTACTTCACTAATTTTCGATTTCTCTTTTTGGTTCAAGTTCCGGACTCCTATTCCTTATTTCTTTAATATTTTGTGTAAATATAGCAAAATTGTACCCGGCTATCAAGGAAGAGCAAGGGTAATAACAATAGCCATTGGATCTAAATTGTTCAACAAAGAAAAGTCTGTTTAAGTTTAAGAATAACATATAAAAAAAGCTTTAAGAGAGGGCGAATTTTCGTAAATTTATATGATAAATAAAAATTGAAGGTGTAAAGCAATGTTAAATGATGTAATAAAGATATCAAAAGAAGCAGGTGAGATAATAAGGGAAGGTTTCAGAAAAAACTTTAGCGTAGAATTTAAGACAAATCACACGAATCTGGTGACAGAAATCGATAAAAAGTCAGAAAAAGCAATTATTTCATACATAAAAAAAGAATTTCCGGCGCACGGGATAATAGCTGAAGAGAGCGGGAATGAGAACAACAAGGCTGAATTTGTATGGGTAATAGATCCGATTGATGGTACGACGAATTTTGCACATGGACTTCCGATATTTTCAGTATCAATAGGCATACAGCAAAAAGGGGAGACCATATGCGGAGTAGTCTACGATGTAATGATGGACAGGGTATATGCAGCAGAGGCAGGCGGCGGAGCGTACTGTAATGACCGGAAGATGGCAGTCAGTGCGAACGACAATCTGAGTTATAGTCTTTTAGTCACAGGTTTTCCCTATGATGTACAAGAAAATCCAGGGCGGACGGTGGATTATTTTGCTTCATTTCTGCAGAATTCGCGAGCAATCAGGCGGCTTGGAAGTGCTGCGCTGGATCTGTGTTATGTAGCAGACGGGGTTTTTGATGGATTTTGGGAAGTTTCGCTGCATCCGTGGGATGTATGTGCCGGGAAGCTGTTAGTTGAAGAAGCCGGCGGGTTAGTTACGGATTTCAGTGGTATAAAAAGAGATATTTTCTATAAGCAGACACTTGCTACAAACGGAAAAGTACACGATCAGATGATGAAAATTCTGAAGTAGCAAGAACCGACAGACAAAAAAAGCCGAGCTAATCGGCAGACTTTACAAACAGCGAAACTAACTTGATTTGAGGGTTACCGCGATAGGGTTAATTCAGCAATCCCGGATAAATAATTTACCTTCCAATGGGATTGTTTAATTAGCATATAAGAGGTAATTTTCGGATCAAGCTGAAAGAAGCAAATATTTTATAATTGCTTGTTTTTTCGTATCTTTACGGATGTCAAAAAATATGATAATTACTATAGATGGACCTGCCGGGTCAGGAAAAAGTACCTCGGCAAAACTATTAGCGCAGAGATTGGGTTTTACATATCTGGACCCAGGTGCCATGTACAGGGCTATTACCTATCTTGCATTAAAGAATAATGCGATAGACAGTCTTGATGACATAATAAAATTAGCTGAAGGTTCCAAGATCGAGTTAGGTTTTTTTGAAGGAAGAACCAGTGTAGTATTAAATGGGGAAGATGTAAGTCTGGCAATTCGCTCATTTGAAGTAAATTCAAATGTAAGTGAAGTAAGTGTAATTCCTGAAGTAAGGTCAGCCTTAGTCAGAATGCAGCAGGAGATTGGTTCAAACACAAACATTGTTGCAGAAGGAAGGGATACAGGAACGACAGTATTTCCCGAAGCTGATCTAAAGATCTTTCTAGTAGCCTCATTAGAGGAACGAGCAAAAAGGAGGCTAAAGGAATTTCAGGAAAAAGGGGAGCAGGTTTCTTTAGAAGAGATAGAAAAGAATTTAACTAAAAGAGACATGATCGATTCGCAGCGAGCTGTAAGTCCGCTTGCGAAGGCAAGTGATGCAATAGAAATTGATACATCGAATACGACCATAGAAGAGCAGGTAGATCTAATACTTGAAAAAGTAATAGAAGCTGCCAGGCACAAGGGGTTTGAAGAAATCAATATATATACTGAAAGAAAGTAAGTACTGAAAAACTTAAAGAAAGAAAGTACTTAAAGAAAGAAAGTACTGAAAGAAAGTAAATAGAATAATGGAAGTAAGGATAGACAGTTCAGCAGGATTTTGCTGGGGTGTCGTTAGAGCTATAGATTTTGCAGAGAAAGAATTAAGCAATACAGAGAAGCTTTATTCACTTGGTGATATTATTCACAATGCAGAGGAAGTAAAGCGGCTTAATGAGTTAGGTTTAGAGACGATCAGTGTTGGTGATTTCGCAAAGTTAAAACCCGGGAGCAGGGTATTAATCAGGGCGCATGGTGAACCTCCATCGACTTACATAGAAGCTCTCCGTTATGGAATTGAAATAGTTGATGCAACCTGTCCGGTAGTAACGAAAGTTCAGGAGCGGATCAGGAAGTTTTGCAACAATGGTTTTCAGGTTGTCATTTACGGGAAAAAGGATCATGCTGAAGTAATAGGTTTAAGAGGCGTGACAAATGATAAGGCGATCATAGTTCATTCAGTAGAAGAAGCCGTAGCGATGACAGATTTCAGGGTTCCGACAGTATTATTTTCGCAGACTACTATGGACAGGGAGACTTTTGCAAAGATAGCAGAAGCTTTAAGAGAGAGAATAAGCGAGCTATATATAGGTTCGATCGAAGAATCGGCAGTTGAATTCCATGCAAAGAATACAATTTGCGGTCAGGTATCAGGGCGTGATAAAAAGTTAAGAGAGTTTGCCCGGTCAAATGATGTTATAATTTTTGCTGCAGGCAAAAAAAGCAGCAACGGTAAAGTTCTTTTTGATATTGCAAAGCAGGAAAATCCGAATACATATTTCATTGAGAATGCAAACGATATTGAGGATGAGTGGTTAAGAGGTGCAGCGAAAGTAGGAATTACAGGAGCCACATCAACTCCACAGTGGCTTATGTCGGAGATAAAGAATTTTCTTGACAGCAGGTATAATTCTTAAAGGCAATGAAATTAGAGTTATAAGTTTAAGAATTGAATATCAGTATCAATCTCTTTAGTTTAGAAGCTATAAAGCAGGTTAAAGAGCCGATAAATTTAGAAAAGAACAAGCCAGAAGAGAACGAGTTAAAAGAAAGCAAGTTAAAAGAAAGCAAGTTAAAACAGAGCAGAGTAAAAGAATTTCAATAGACAGCTTTTGCAGATGAAATTCAGTATAAGAATTTCAGGGAGCTGAAAAAAATTATAAAGTCATCTTAATTGTGTATGTTCAACTAAACAATTGCTTGTAAATGGCTTATTTGATGACTTTGAAGTCAGGTGCAAGTGATCATTTTTTATTTTGGAGGTCTGATGTCCGAAGAGACAAAAGAAAAAAACACAGTTGCTAAGTCCGCTACTCCCAAGAGTACGAAAGTCAGGTTTTTTAATGCTGATGAGTATTCAAAAGAAGAGATGGATACATTAGCAGCGCTTTACTCTCAGTCGTTCAAAGATGTAAAAGAGGGTGAAATTGTCAGAGGTAAGATTGTAAGCATTCAGGGAGACAATGTAATTCTTGATGTTGGTTTCAAGAGCGAAGGAACAATACCAAAGTCTGAATTCACAGCCAATGATGAAATCAAACTTGGTCAGGAAGTTGAGATCGTAATTGAGTCAGTAGAAGATCAGGAAGGCAATCTTGTTTTAAGCAAGAAGAGAGCAGATTTCTTAAGGATCTGGAACAAGATCATGAGTGCTTATGATACGGGTGAAATCCTTCAAGGTAAGATCTTAAAGAGAATCAAAGGTGGTATGGTTGTTGATCTTATGGGTATTGAAGCATTCTTACCCGGATCTCAAATTGATATCAGGCCTGTAAGGGACTTTGATGCATTTGTCGGGCAGACAATGGACTTCAAGGTTGTAAAAGTTAACGTTCCAACAGAGAACGTAGTAGTTTCTCACAAGGTTCTTATTGAAGAAGAAATTTCTGATCAGAGGAAAGCAATTCTCGACAGTCTTGAAAAAGGACAGATACTCGAAGGTATTGTTAAAGCAATTACCGATTTCGGTGTATTTGTTGATTTAGGCGGTGTTGATGGTTTAATTCACATAACAGATTTAAGCTGGGGCAGAATTAATCATCCAAGTGAAGTTGTTAAGCTTGACGAGAAGATCAAAGTTGTAGTAACAGACTTTGATATGGAGAAGAAGAGAATTTCACTTTCGCTGAAGCAGTTATTACCTCATCCATGGGATAACATTGAAGCTAAATATAAAGTTGGTGATAAAGTATCAGGCAGGGTTGTATCTCTTACTGATTACGGTGCATTTATTGAAATTGAGAAAGGCATTGAAGGCTTAATTCACATTTCAGAGATGAGCTGGACACTTCACATTAAACATCCTTCACAGTTTGTTTCAATGGGACAGGTTGTTGAAGCAGTTATATTAAGTCTTGATAAAGATGACAAGAAGATCTCTCTTGGCATGAAGCAGTTAGTTCCAGATCCATGGACAGAGCTGATGCAGAAATATCCAGTAGGTTCAAAGCACACAGGAATTGCTCGCAACCTTACAAACTTTGGAGTTTTTGTTGAATTAGAGCCAGGCGTTGATGGATTAGTTCACATTTCAGATCTTTCATGGACAAAGAAAATCCGCCATCCCGGCGAAGTTGTCAAGAAAGGCGAAAAGATTGAAGTTATCGTACTTGGAGTTGACACCGATCAGCGCAAGATTTCGCTCGGACACAAGCAGGTACAGGATAATCCATGGGATACATTCGAAAAGAATTATTCAGTTGGTACAATAACAGAAGGTAAGATCGTAAGAATAATCGAAAAAGGATTAATTGCTGAATTACCTTCAAAGGTTGACGGATTTGTTCCAGCAACTCAGCTTTCAACTGCAAAGCTTAAGAATATTTCTTATTGCTTCCCGGTAGATACGACATTACCATTAAAGGTTGTTGAATTTGACAAGGAAAACAAGAAGATCGTTCTTAGCGCATTAGGTGCTTTGAAAGAAAAATCAAATGAAGAAATTCAGGATTATATCACAAGACACAAGCTTGAAAAAGTAACTGTTGATGATATAAAGAATGCGAATGCTGATTCGGTAGATCCATCAGATATACCGAACTTTGATTCAGCTGATGAAGTAGTTCCACCGGCTGAAAAAGCATAATTAAAGTGAGATGATTTAAGCTGCGGTAAATTTTGGATTATAGATATAATTCAGAAAAAAGCCGCAGCTTTTTTTGTTTTTGTTTAACATGATTTTATGAAATAAAAAAACAGCAGTATTTGAAAGGGTAGTTTAGTGCCGGGTAAAGTTGCTTTTTATACTTTAGGATGCAAGCTTAATTTTTCTGAGACATCGACTATTGGCAATCAATTTGTTAATAACGGATTTGAGATAGTTGATTTCAAAGACAGAGCCGATGTTTATGTTATTAATACTTGCAGTGTAACTGAGAATGCAGACAAGGAGTGCAGGCAGATTGTAAGGCGGGCTTTAAGGAACAATCCGATGGCATTTATAGCCGTAACCGGATGTTACGCGCAGCTTCGTTCAGAAGAGATAGCAAGTATAAAGGGTGTGGATGTTGTTTTAGGGAGCAACGAAAAATTCAAACTTTTCTCATATATAGATTCTTTTGAAAAGAAAGAATTATCCTGTGTTTATGTCTCACCGACTGAAAGTCTGAATGAAATAAATTCAGCATATTCGACGGAAGCCAGCGGAAGGACAAGAGCGTTTCTTAAGATACAGGACGGATGTGATTACAAATGTTCGTTTTGTACAATTCCATTAGCGCGAGGCAAAAGCCGCAGCATAAATCCTGATGAAGTCTTAGTCAATTTTAATAATCTTTTAGCTGACGGGTACAAGGAAATAGTACTAACAGGAGTAAACGTAGGTGATTACGGCAAGGCAATAGATCAGGATTTTTATCAGTTACTCAAAAAAATTGTTGCAGTCCCTGGAGATTTCAGGATACGAATAAGTTCAATTGAGCCGAATCTACTGACAGAAGAGATAATTGAACTTACGGCAGTGAGCAAGAAAATGTGCCGGCATTTTCACATACCGCTTCAGAGCGGGAGTCAGGACATATTAAGGCTCATGCAGAGAAGGTACAGGCAGGAGCATTATAGTAATCTCATTTACAAATTAAACGAAAGAATTCCGGACATTGGAATTGGTGTAGATGTAATAGTAGGGTTTCCAGGGGAGACTGAAGAGCATTTTCTGGAGACATATGAGTTCTTAAAATCTCTGCCGATCTCATATCTGCATGTTTTTACATATTCCGAACGGCCGAATACGAAGGCTATTTCAATGCCAGGCTGTGTTGATGTACAAGAGAGGAAGCGAAGAAACAACATGCTGCGGATCCTGAGTGAAAAGAAAAGGAATGAATTCCACAGGAGAATGATCGGCAAGGATCTGGAAATAATTTTTGAGCATGAAAATCACAATGGAGTAATGAAAGGGTTTGCTTCAAATTATGTAAGGGTACAGAAGCCTTATGAGGACTCCTATATAAATGAATTTGTTACAGTTACGCTTGATGAAGGCTCGATAGCTCTTTAGCAGGAACTGGGGTAATAAAAGCAAAGTAACTTGCGCCGGAGGGGGAAGTCCCAGGTTAAGATAATAACCGGCTAAGAAAATGACCCGTCAATAAAATTTGGGGCAAAGCAAATAAGGGGCTGAGAAAATAAATTTAAGTACCATAAAAAGTCACTTGAATTTTTTATAATTTAAATCTTAAGTTAATCTTAAATTTTTATAAACTTGCAAACATCTGAAAATGAAAAATATTATTATCCTACTGCTCATAATATCCTCAACAGTCTTTTCGCAGACAGCAATTTCGCAGACAGCAATTTCGCAGACAGCAATTTCGGGCAGTCTGCTTTTAAGAAACGATGCCGAAAGAATTGAAAAGTCAAGCCCGAGGCAACTTCCAATAACAGCAACACAAAAGGCGCCGAGTAAAAAAAGCGGAGCTCTGGCTGTATTATATTCACTAGTGTTACCAGGTATGGGTGAGTTATATGCCGGGTCATATGAAACGGGGAAATATTTTACAATAGCAGAAGGAGTAATCTGGGGAGTTTTCATTGGATACAACACATATGGGAACTGGCAGAGGGACAATTACAAAGCCTTTGCCTCTTCGAAGGCCGGTGTGAATTCGAGCGGAAAGGATGCAGATTATTATGCTAATTTAGGGGATTATGTAAGTCTGGAAGAATACAATCGTCGGATGGGGTTAAATGGTGAATTTAACAAACAATATAATGATCAGGTGCAGTATAACTGGAACTGGAAGACTGAAAGTCAGTTAAGAGAATACAGAAAAATGTGGGTCTCAAGCGAGCAATCATTTAACAATATAAGGTTTGCCGTAGGTGCATTAATTGTAAACAGACTGGTTAGTGCATTTAATGCAGCGCGGTTAGCGAGGTCATATAATAAAAACCTTGAGAATACGGAAACCGGATGGAACATGTCGGTTGGTTTCGATCCCTCACCGAATGCAACATCAAGCATGTCATTAAATTTTCAGACACGGTTTTAACAGGGATTCTACTTTTCAGATATTGAAAGCAAGTACAGAAGATAAACTATACTTGCTTTTTTTATTACTAAATTTTTATTACTAAATTTTTATTACTGCACTTCTTATTACTACATTCTTATTACTACATTCTTATTACTGCACTTCTTTTTTATTCTTTTCCCTAACACAGAGTTGCAATATTCAGAATATCTTCAATGGCATAATAAAAGCATTTCATTATTTCCCTGGTCAATCTAAATTAGTCAACTTTTAATCCGATAATTGACAAAATGATATATATCAAAATATATCTCTATGGGTTTTCAGATTATTTCAGAAACAGCTATATTACAGGGCCAAAAAAGTTCTAAATATTCAGAATAGCTCTAAATATTAAACAAATATGATCTTATTCTGAAAAAAACAGTGCCAGCCAAATACAAATAATAAAAAGTTTATCTTGCCTCGCCGGCTTTATATTCGAGTTTTATCGATCTTGAAGCCGGCTTCTTATAATCAATCCGTCCTCTTATTTTCAGACCGGTTTCTTATTTTCAGACCGGTTTCTTATTTTCAGACCGTCTGATTTTCGGTCAGAAAACTTTCGTAATTGTTTCAGCTTTAGTTTTAATTTCTTTAGTTCTAATGTCTTTAGTTCTAATGTCTTTAGTTTTTATGTAATGAAGGTACTAT
>JBLNEL010000044.1:0-3531 GCA_050262615.1 Bacillota bacterium | reverse complement strand
GATAATTAAGGCTGATAAGAATGCTCTTCATGGATCCTTTGTTCAGCTACTGGATGTATTAAAGAAATCAGGTGCTACTAAGTTCTTAATTGCTACTGCTAAGACTGAATAAAAAGATTTAAGACTAAATTAAATGGGATATAGCAAAAATAGTATGTGAAAAAGGTTGGTTGTTAAGTGAAGGACACTTTTCAGAATTGAATAAAAAAAGCCGGCTGCATTTTAATATGCGCCGGCTTTTTTATTTGTCTTAATAAGCTCTTTCTTAGAATTCCAGTTTCTTGTCGTATTTCTTAGAATAATCAACAACAATTGCACTTGCAACGAAAACTGAAGAATATGTACCGATAACAATACCAAAAGCCATTGTAAATGCGAATGACCTGAGTACTTCACCGCCAAAGATCATAAGTATAATAGCTGAAAGGAATGTTGTAAAAGCAGTCAGAATTGTACGGCTTAATGTCTTATTTACAGCATCATTAACATTTCTTTCGGCATCAAGGTCCTTATGGAGTTTTAAGGTTTCTCTAACCCTATCGAAAACAACCACAGTATCATTTATAGAATAACCAATAAGTGTCAGGAACGCCGCAACAACCGTAACAGATATTTCAAGGTTAAGTCCCGGAATTACTCCATAGAGTATTGCATAAAGACCAAGTGTAATAAGCACGTCATGGAACAAAGCAATAACCGCACTGGCAGCAAATATGAACTTAAACCTAAAAGCAAGATATAACAGAATTCCAACAAGTGATAAGAACACTGCTATAACAGCATTTGTTTTAAGTTCGTTACCAACCTTAGGACCAACTTTATCTTCTTTTGCAATAGTAAACGGATTGTCAGGTATTTTATGTCTCAGATTCTGTTTAATCCAGTCAGAGATACCAACACGAACTATGATCTGTTTGTTTGAAACTTCATTTGAGACCCTTCCTGCCTGAAAGCCCGCCTTAACAAGGCTGTTAGCAATTGCAGTAGCTGTATCGGCATTTGCAAATTGATAAACCACTGAATTTACGGTAGAATCTACTTTCTGAAATTGCAGTCCGGGGATCGACTGGTTAATTTCACTTTCAATATTCTTAGTTACGCGCGGGAATATTGCTTTAGGAATTTCCTGTAATTCTGTTCTGATAAGAACACCGGTTTCATTACCGAAAGTTTTTAACTCAGTATTACCAATACCCATTGCACCTACATAATCTCTTAGTTTGGCAACATCAATTGGTTTCTGGAAATCCAATCTAATTTCTGTACCGCCTTTGAAATCAATTCCAAATTCAAGACCTCTGAAAACTATATTTAGCATTCCGATAAGGAATATTGTTCCAGAGAGGATATAGAAGAATTTTCTCTTTCCAAGAAAATCTATGTTAATATTATGAAATAGACGCATGATTACTTAATTTCTCCTTGATACGTGATGGTTATTCTAAACTTATTGGTAGATTTTTGTATGCCATGTACTCAAATATTACACGAGTTACAACAAGAGCACCGAACATACTTGTTGCAAGACCTATCATTAGTGTCAGAGCAAAGCCCTGTACTGGTCCTGTACCGAACTGATAGAGAATTACACCAGTAATAAAAGTAGTAAGGTTCGAGTCAACAATAGCCGGTAAGGCATGCTGGAAACCAGCCGTAATAGTAGCCTTCATCGTCTTGCCAGTAGCAAGTTCCTCTCTCATTCTTTCATATATAAGCACATTGGCGTCGACTGCCATACCCATTGTAAGAACTATACCAGCAATACCTGGTAAAGTAAGAGTTGCGCCAAATCCGGCCAGAACGCCCATCAGTAAAAGAATTGTAACAAAGAGTGCGATATCAGCAACTGTACCAGCTCTTCTGTAATAAACCATCATAAACAAAGCAACAACTATAAAACCAATCAACGCTGAATTTGAACCAGCCTGAACTGAGTCCTGTCCTAAAGACGGACCAACTGTTCTCTGCTCCATAATTTCAACAGGAGCAGGCAAAGCACCTGCTTTAAGCACGATTTCCATCAGCTTAGCTTCTTCAAGATCTTTCATACCAGTAATCTGTGAACTTCCGTTTGGAATCTTATTCTGAACAACCGGTGCTGAATAAACCTGGCCATCGAGAACAATTGCAATTCTTTTATGAATATTTGCACCAGTGATCCTGGCCCATTCTCTTGCACCTTCAGTATTCATCTGCATTGTAACTTCAGCCTGGGCTGTTGACTGATCAATATTTGCTTTTGCATCAGTAATATAGCCGCCGGTAAGTTCCGGATTCTTGTTAACGCAGTAAAGCATATAATACTTTCCGCCGCCTTCACCGGTAATTGCCTTGGCTGAATATATGAATTCCATATTATTTGGAATTACTCTTTGTACTTCAGGTCTGCTTAATAACAAGTTTAATCTTGCTTTATCACTTTCTTTAACATATGCCTCAGCATTACCGCTCTGTGGGTTCAAAACAGCTATAGCGAAAAATGGATGCTGTTTTGTGAATTCTTCTGCCGAAAGCTGCTTTGTGCTATCCTGCTTTGCCTTCTGAGCTGCCTGAGCAATCTTAGCTGAATCTGAAGAAGTTGAATCAGATTTGAGCGTTCCTGCAAGAACCTGATCGATCTTCTGCATAACCTCGACTGTTTTTTCCGGTTCCATCAATAATTTGAATTCCAGCAGAGCGCTTCCCTGTAAAAGCTGTTTTGCTTCTTCTTCTTTAGCAACACCAGGCAACTCAACAACTATTCTTCTTGTACCCTGTTTCTGGATGCTGGGCTCAGAAACACCATATTTATCAACACGGGTCCTGATAATTTCCATTGCACGGGTTACTGCGTCATCGGCCTGTTTTTTAAGTTTGGAAACAATATCTCCGTCACTTTCTCTGATTGTGCCAAAGTAACGGCTTAATCTGATCCCTTTTGCCTGAAGCTTTGACGCTAGCAGTGAAACTACATCACGGTCAGACTGAAGAGATTCGTTTTCAGCTTCTTTAAGAGACTGATTGAAAGCCTGATCAGGATCTTTTGCAAGTTTTTCAAGTAATTTAGCAGTATTAACTTCCATTACTATATACATACCGCCCTGTAAATCCAGACCAAGTTTAACCCTTTTTGCTTTGTCCTTTGCAATCGAAGGATCACTGGCCCTTACGCTATCAACTTTCGATTCTGCAATCGCCTGCAGCCTGTCATTGGGCATACCAGGATTTGCTTTTTTTAGGTTCGAAATAACATTTTCTCTAATGTTCTCGAGTTTCTGCGTATTTCTGTAATCCGCATATGTAAAATGTAATAGGTAAACACTTAAGCCTATTAGCAACACGGTTAGAATGATTCTAAATCTAAGATCTTTCATAGCTCTGCTGTTTAATTGGAATAAACAATTATTTAATTTTAAGAGGTTAAATATAGGTGGTTAAATAAAAAAAATCAATTGAATTGCTTAAGTTGAGTGGTTTTTTATAGGCAGTTCTATTGACAATTTAATAAAAAAACATTAAAGCCCCTGGTATTCACCGCTATATTGAATCGAA
>JBLNEL010000043.1:0-3504 GCA_050262615.1 Bacillota bacterium | reverse complement strand
ATGAAGACTTTGATGACTGTCCCTTGGTCAAAACAACTTCTTCGGAAGTATCTCACCAATAAATAATATTCCCATTAACACATAAAGTCAATAGCAGTATTAAAAATTGCACAATTTTAGTTTATTGAATCACATAAATAAACTGTTACTCCTTCAGATAATATTTTTCACAAAGCGACAACAGTTATTCAGATTTCAAAATTTTCCTCATATATTTCGTAAGGGAAAATAGTTATGGAGTTAAAAATGAAGAGCAGGCAAATTGTTCAAATACTGGTTTTGCTGCCAGTGTTTATTCTTATTCTCTTTTTTCAGATTAATGCACAGCAGGTAAGATCTGTTCGTGATGATGTCGGCTTTTGCTGGCGGTCAAATGAATTTAACGCTCTTATTGATTACCTGGACAACATTAATAAGGATACAGAACGGCCATCCGGCAAATTGGCTGCAGGAATATCCCCCCATGATGATTATCTTTATGCATCTAATATATATTATCCTTTGTTCAGGAATATAAAAGCCAGTGAAGTTGTCATTTTCGGCGTCACACACGGCACCGTAAGAAAGGAAATCAAAGATCCTAAAAATGTGATAATTTTGGATGAATTCTCAGAATGGATCGGACCAGAAGGACCAGTGAAGACTTCTCCACTTCGTGAATTGATAAAAAGCAAATTAAATCCAGGTTCATTTGTAGTAAATAACAAAGCACAGGCTCTCGAGCATTCGATCGAGGCAATGATACCTTTCCTGCAGCATTATAATAAGAATGTAAAGATAACACCAATTATGGTTACTGCAATGCAATTTGGACAAATGGATTCGGTTTCCAACGAACTTTCCAGCATTATAGCTGATTACATCTCCCGGAATAACCTGAAACCAGGTGAAGATGTATTCTTTTTGATTTCCTCTGACGCTAATCATTACGGGGCAGATTTTAATAATACTCCTTTTGGCGATGATGAAACTGCCCATAAACTTGCAACTGATAAAGATAAAAAAATAGCCAACCAATATTTTAACGAATTTCTCAGCAGGACTGAAATTGAAAATCTTACCCGGGAATTATGGGCTCAGACTCCAGAAGGAAAGGCCGCCCTTTCCTGGTGCGGAAGATATTCAATTCCATTTGGACTTTTGACAACTTTGAAAGTAATTGAAAAAACAACACACCAATCTTTAAAAGGAAAACTTCTTAGATATTCTGATACCTGGACTGAAGGTGTAATTCCAATAAAAAATACACATATGGGATTAACGGCACCATTTTCACTTAAGCATTGGGTAGGATTCCTATCGGCTGGCTTTTATATTAACTAACTTTCTGCTTAATCATAAGGGGGCACCAGGTGCTCCCTTTTATTCCTATTACCCCCTCAAAAAGTTTAAGCGTATATATTTTATAGTTCTAAACTTATCGCCAATTATTCCGATTATTCACTACGATGGTCCAATTTCTATAATGGTTCAAAATCAGGGACATATTATGAATATACCGGGAAAACATACTATATCCAGTCGATATTTTGTTATAATAAATACTATAAATCATTGTGTTAGTCAGATAATAATCGTTTTGTTATTAATTACATCAGCAGCTTCAGCCGATAATTATCCCGGAGGAAGTCATAACCAAAATGGTATGCTCTGCAAACTTCGGAAATCCGCGGATAGAAAGTCAATGGGATCATCACTGCAGTTATTCTCATCCGATATCAGAATAAACGGGAAGAACAACTGCCAAATTGGATATGGAGATTCGGTCTGCCTTGAATTCCGCTTTTTTCCTGGAAGAGTTAAAGCATTACTTTCAGTCTATATAGATACTGACAATAACGGTCTACAGGATGAAAATGACCGCCAGTACGGAAATACTTTAGAATTTTCTGACGGAGATCTTAGTGATAAGGATAAAAAATTAAATTCATATTATAAAACAATTATCTCCCAAATCCCAGGTGAAGAAACCGAAGTTAATTCAGTAATTGACAGAATGATTTTCTTTTTAATTGACGATGGAATAAATAAGAGTACTGCTTCCCTGTTGGTTCATCCTCCAATCAGCAATTGGTATGTTTCAGGTCTTATTAGTACACCCGAAAATAAACCAAATATTGGAATATTAGCTGTTTCAGAAAATAAGCCTATTAAAAAGAAACTCATGTTCTTTTCTGATAACAATGGATACTTTTTCTTCAGCCTGCCTGCCGGATTTGAAAATTCATGCCGGATTTCATGTAACGATTGCTTGAACATTTTGAATAATAATTATTTCTCACCTGAACCTATTTATTATTCAAAAGGCAATAAAACAAAAGAAATCATTTTTGAGTTTTCTCCAAAAACTTCCTTTATTGGCGGAAGGATAACCGATCAGTTCAATTTCCCGGTAACCGGAGTAAAAATATATGCACGTAACATATATAGCCCTGCCTTAACAGAAGAATATGCATCTGTTACGGATTCATCAGGATTTTACAAAATTGGGGTCCCGGGCGGAATTTACAAAATGGAATTCAGTGCAGAAACTATTTTCCCCCGATATCTTTATCCGGACTTAACAGAACCTGTAGAAATTTCAGAAGATCAGATAAAAAACAATAACAACTTAATGCTTACAAAAACAACCGGAAAAATAAAAGGAAGGGTCGTAATTGAAGACAAATTGACTGGAGATATCTTTGTAGCTGCCTGGAACAAGAATGGTTCCGTTTGGAAAAGGGTCAATTCAGATGGGAGATTTGAACTGGATGTCGATATGAATATGTTATATAGAGTAGGAATCAATCCTGAAAATATTCCGCAAGGATATTACCAGTTGAACTCCGATTATATATCTGTAAAATCCGATACAGGTAAGGTTCTGTTTGATCTCAGAAAAGCCCAAGTACTTATCAAAGGTAATATAACAGTTGGATCTGGTAACCTTCCCTTGCCTGAGGCAGTAATAACTGCAACAAATGGAACGCGGGTAATTACAACCAGGACTGATAAAAATGGCAATTATTCGATTCTTGGAGAAAGCGGTAATTATTATATTATCGCTTCAAATGATGATCACCCGGAATATAAACAAAGTGATACAAGTCTGACAACAGTAAATGGTGGGTACCACGTTAATTTCCATCTGAATGAGAATAAAGAATCATTAGGTGGAAGTAACCAGGCAATATCAGAAAAATTTATTTTTCACCAGGTCTATTCAGATAATAACAGAGCAGAGACTGTGATCAGATATAAATTGACAAAGCTTGATCATGTCACTCTTAAGTTATACGACTTTAAGGGAAATGAAATTGCGACTCTTGAAGATAAGAAAAAACTGGCTGGTATGTACGAGATCAACCTGGATAACACAAAATTCAGCAATGGAATATATATGTATAAACTGAAAACCGGCAGTTTCTCGGATACACGGAAATTCATCATTTCGAAATAGCAAATTTCACATACTTCCCATATATTAGCATGTTGTTTGGGAACAGACTGAAATATCCACAC
>JBLNEL010000042.1:0-10205 GCA_050262615.1 Bacillota bacterium | reverse complement strand
GACGATAATGTACTTATAAACGGGCAGTGTGTTTTTGGATATTTCAAGAACCTGCAGTCCGAACCAATTAAAATTAAGCTTGAATATCCAAACGAATGGACAGCAGGTACAGCGCTTGAGAAGGACAGCGAAGGTTTTTATAATGCTGAAAATTATGATAAGATTGTAGATTCCCCTATACTGCTTGGCCGACTCTCACAGGCTTCTGAAAAAGTAAACGGAACTGAAATAGATGTTTACACATATTCTAAATCAGGCGAAATATCTTCAGGTGAACTATTAAGCTCATTAAAGGATATACTTTCTGCCGAAGAGAAATTTTTGAAAGGACTGCCGGTAAAAAGATATGCTTTCCTTTTTCATTTTCAGAATCTGACTTATGGGGCCTGGGAACATTCCTACAGTTCTGAATATGTTTTCAGAGAGCAGCCCTTAACTGAGGATTTCCAAAAATTTATAAGAACGATAGTATCGCACGAATTCTTTCACATTTTCACTCCCCTGAATTTACACAGTCAGTTAGTTGAGAAATTCAATTTCGAAAGACCTGTTATGTCGAAGCATCTCTGGCTCTATGAAGGCGTAACAGAATGGGCGGCAAATATTATTGAACTTCGTGACAGTCTTATCTCACTTGATGAATATCTTCAGAGAGTAAAGGAGAAACTTACTCTTAATGATATGTTTGATAAATCCTTAAGTCTTACAGATCTGGCAGTAAATTCATATAAACTTCAGGGTCAGTATGTAAATATTTATCAGCGCGGCGCAGTAGTTGCAGGACTGCTTGATATCCTTTTACTTGATTTGTCCAAAGGCAGAAGAGGTTTAAGAGAAGTGCTGCTTGATCTTTCAAAAAAATACGGCTCTGAAAAATCATTTGATGAAAACAGTTTCTTTGAGGAATTTGAAAAAGAAACATATCCTGAGGTTGGAGAATTCTTTAATAAATATGTAAAGGGAACGGAGAAGCTCCCTGTGAAAGAATATTATAATAAAATAGGAATTGAGTACAATGAATCAGCAGGTTACGATACTTCAGATATCAGGCTGGGAGTTCAACTTGGAGTGCTGGATAATAAAATTGCGGTATTCGATCTTTCAGAAGATGCAGTCAGCGCAGGATTGCAGAAAGGCGATATTGTAATTATGGTGCAGGGAGATACATTAAGTCTTCAGAACGCGCAGCAGAAGTTTTATGCAATTAAGAATTCTTCAAAAATCGGAGATGAGGTAAGTCTGACAGTATTAAGAAAGAATTCTCAGAAGGAAATTAAACTTAAGTTAGCAGCATCGCTGATAAAGCATCAGTTCAGAATTATTCAAAACCCGGATACTGACCAGCTGAAATTAAGAGAACTCTGGCTGAGAAATTTATAAGAAAGAGTTATATAGCCTTACTGTGGTATATGGCATACAAAGACAAAAAAATAATATGCTCAGTATATTTTGGATGTTGCAACGGATAAATTTTTCCGTACATATTTAATTACATAATTATTATTCTATAACTGTATATCGTTAATTGCGGTATATCGTAAAAATTGCGGGCAATTCAAAAAATAATAAAGTTGCCTGCGGTAAGAATAAACAAAAAAGGAGGATAATTATGTCGATTAAGGATAAGTATGGACCGGTAATTAATCTCATGCACAATATGGGTGTAAATGATGAAAACGTCCGCGAGGATCAGGGTTCACTGGTAGTTCAGGGAACTGCAAATACCCAGTACGAAAAAAATCAGATCTGGGATAAAATTAAAGAGATAGGCGGCGAAAATCCTACAGATATTAAAGCTGATATTAAGGTAAAGAACTCCGATTTTTACGCAACGCACAAAGTTCAAAGCGGTGAGACTTTAAGTGCAATTTCTAAAAAGTACTTCGGCAATCCTAACCGTTATAATGAAATAGCACAGTATAATAATATCAACAATCCTGATAAAATCCAGCCCGGACAAGAGTTAAAGATCCCAAATCCCTGAATTCAGTCCAAAATAATGGGAAAAATTTGTCTAATTATTTTGAATAATGAAATAAATAACTTATAATTGTTAGTGAAACGAAGCATTGGAGAGGGCAACTTTCTACGGTGCTTCGTTCTTTATTAATTACTTGGCTCCCACTAACGAGAAAATAATTAATAAAATCTAATTTTAGTAAGTTTTATTTACCGGAGCAATTTATGCCTTTAAAACCTAATCAGGTAGTTACCGTATACTATAATCTTACAGATGAAAACGGCGAGACACTGGATTCGACAACAAAAGAACGTCCTTTTTCATTCTTAAGCGGGCAGAATCAGATATTGCCTAAACTTGAAGAAGAGATCGGAACAATGCTTATCGGCAGCAAGAAGACCATTACTTTATCACCGGAAGATGCTTATGGGGAATATCAGCCTGAATCGATACAAGTTGTTAACCGTTCAAATTTTCCAGAAGGCACACAACTTGAGGAAGGGATGGAATTCGTAGCAAATACACCTGACGGTCAGCAGATGCCGTTTGTCATTTCACAGATAGAAGGTGACAATATAACGCTTGACTTCAATCACCCGCTTGCAGGTGAGACTTTGACGTTTGAACTGGAACTAGTTAATGTTCGTGATGCTTCACCAGAAGAACTGGCACATGGACATTCACATGGCCCTGACGGGCATCATCATTAATTCTCAAAGAAACTTCCTTGTGAATATATAACAAAAAGATCCCGCTTAAAACCGCGGGATCTTTTGTTATATATAATAAATACAAGGTGTTTAGCAGAACTTATAGTCCCTTATAAATCGAAGGATCAATCAGGTAAGCACCAATGTTTTCTTTTACCTGTTCAGGTGTCTTGCCGCCCGGAATTACAGTAGAGACAGCAGGATTAGAGAGTATGAAGCCCAGGCTTAACTGAGCTTTTGAATATTCTTTATATTTATTATAGAACGGTTCATATTTTTCCATTTCCGAGAAATACTTTTCAAGTTTTTCAGGCGAAAGATTCCAGCGACGATGATCCCCTTCACCGAACTTTGAATCCCTGTTAAACTTTCCTGCAAGAAAACCGAACAAAATAGGTATTCTTGCAATAACTCCAATACCATACTGCTGAGTTTTCAGGAACATTTGCTCTTCAGCCTGGCGCTCAAGCAAGTTATACCTTATCTGAAGGCAGTCTAAGAGCTCATTATACTGTTCTATCAGGAAAGTCTGTTCATTTTCCTTAAATGACTGTACACTAAGTCCGGCAAATCTGATCTTTCCTGATTTTTTCAGCTGGTAGAGTGCCTCCCACGGCTCTTCACTCCTAAGAAGGTCTGTAACCGGACTATGGAGCTGAAGAAGGTCCAAGGTCTCAAGATTTAACCTTTTAAGACTCTTTTCTGCAGCACTTATTAAATATTCTTTTGTATAGTTTGGCTTTACCTCAACATTTCCTTCAGCGTCTTTATAATCATAAAAGTCACTGCCTGCTTTTGTTGCAATAAATATATCCCCTTTTCCCCTTTTTTTAATTACACTTGCAATCAATTCCTCAGAATGACCAAATCCATATACATCAGCCGTATCGAGAAAATTTACACCGTTATCAAGAGCTGCATTGATAGCAGCTACTGACTGACTATCGTCAGTCTTACCCCAATCGCGGCCTCCGATTGCCCATGCACCAAAGCCAACCACAGAGACTTCAGGGCCATTTTTACAAAGTTTTTTATAACGCATTATTACTGCTCCGGAATTTAAGATTTAGTATATAATAGAATCCTGTTCACCTCTTTTTTTAGCCAATAGGCCTTATAAGAGAAGGCGAGTATAAATTTACTAATTTTAATTATTTAATTCTATTATCTATCGAGCCATTCCCGGAAAGGTGAGGTTTTTTCGCGGCTGATTATAATATCTTCTTCCGTTTTAAGTCTAAGTTTCACCTTAAGCTTCCCGCTGAAGACTGAGCTGATGTTGTCTATAACATTGATATTTATTATATAGCTTCGGTTGGCCCTGAAGAAATCTGCCGGATCAAGCAGTTCTTCTAATTCATCGAGCGTGTAATCAACAACATGCTTTTTCCCATGAAAAGTAACAAGGTAGGTCAATTTATTGCTAACGTAAAAATATGCTACCTCAGGCGATTGGATTATCAGAAGATTAGTTCCGATCTTGATAAGAAAA
This sequence comes from Bacillota bacterium, assembly GCA_050262615.1. Taxonomy (GTDB): domain Bacteria; phylum Bacteroidota; class Ignavibacteria; order Ignavibacteriales; family SURF-24; genus JAUZPB01. The sequence goes on along the minus strand of JBLNEL010000042.1, from coordinate 6,043 downwards.
CGCGATTTATAAACCGGCTGGCTTGGAGTAAGCGTCTTGAGCAGTTCTGCAATTTCACCTGCCTTATAATTTACAGAATAGGCATCTTTGATTTTCCTGTACTTTGCAAGACTTCTTGAAAGGTCATCTGAATCTATAGGTTTTAAGAGGTAATCGATGCTGTTTACCTTGAAAGCCTGAATTGCATATTCATCGTAAGCTGTTGTAAATATTACCGGACAGTCAACATTAACATTTTGGAATATTTCAAAACTTAAAGCATCAGAAAGCTGAATATCCATGAATATCAATTCCGGTGCAGGATGACTTTTAAGCCAGCGCACTGATGAATCGACGCTGTCAAGGCTTTCCAGGACTTCTATTGCCGGATCAATTTCATTTAATAATTTCTGAAGCCTGCGTGAGGCAGGGGCCTCATCTTCGATTATAAGCACTTTCATTTCTGTTTCAAAATCTATTTTTTTATCAATACACCCTGACGCTTTACTGGTATTAGTTATAATAGTAAGTGTCAGATCAGTGGCACTCTTACAATAAATGTTTTTTCGCTGTTTATTATATCAATATCTTTCTGAACAAGAAGGCTGTAGCGCTGCTTTATGTTCTCCAGTCCGATTCCGGTTGAATTGTTTGCAATGTTTTTTTTCTGAATGTTGTTGCTGACTACCAGGTATTCATCTTCATCGATAAATATATTTATGTTCAAAGGCTTTTCAGCTGAGATTATATTATGCTTAATTGCATTTTCAACCAAAAGCTGAAGTGTAAGAGGTGCAACCAGCATATTATTATATTTTGCAGCAACATCAATCGTGTCCTTCAGATTATCACCGAAGCGAATCTTCTGAAGAAAAAGAAAAGCTTTAATGAATTCAATTTCTTCTTTCAACCCGATAAGTTCCTTATCTTTGCTCTGCAGAACATAGCGGTAAACGTTAGCTATCCGTTGTACAAAATCTACTGCAAGTTTCTGATCCTCATATATCAAGGTGGTTAATGCATTCAGGCTATTAAAAAGGAAGTGCGGGTTGACCTGATTTTTCAGGGCTTCGAACTGTGATTGCAGGTTTTGTCTTTTAAGCTCTTCAGATTCAAATCTTGACTTTTCCCATTGCCTGAAAAAATATGTTCCGATATAAATAGTTTGGATCAGCAGAAATACAATCACTGCAACAAAAACAGTAAGCTTAATAAATGGCCATGCAGCATCGAAGGGATAATCGATAATATATTTAAGGTCTAACAAGACTAAAGAGAGAATAACAATTTTAGTATACACAGCATTAAAAATTACCTGGTAGATAATTCTTTTCAATGGCTGGAGGTTCCAGTCCAGATACTTGTCGATCCTTCTGTTGATAATAAGATTTCCTTCCCACACAAGTATTGAAATCACAACAGCAAGAATAATATCATTTAAAATGTGTCCGAAAGTGAAAAACGACGCATATTCTTCCTTTACAGGGCTGATCACAACAATAATTAAATAGACAAATATGCCTATAACCGGAATTCCAAGAATGCGGAACCCCCTGTCATAAAGAAAAGTTTTATTCTCTTTAATAAAATCCCTGTAGTGCTTCACCTTATATTGCCTGCAATTATCAAATTCTATTGTATCCATTACTTCTTTCTGCATTTTTTTTGTCATTTAATCCGGCTATACTGCCTCGGAGATAAGGGGCAGAACAAATGCAGAAGTTTTCAATACAAACTTCTGCATTCTAATAATTAAATTCTACATTATTTTTATTTCCTTCCTGTGCGTCCAAGAGCTTTTTCAAGTTCAACCTGGGCCGTCAGATAATCGTAGACAGCCTGCAGGTAATTTGTCTTTGCCTGTGTAAGTGCAAGTTCTGCATCAAAAAGCTCGTTCTGGCGACTTACGCCTTTTAACCAGCGGCTTCTTGTAAGCTCATAACTTCTGTCTGCAGCCTGGACAGTTTTAGTCTGTGCATCTATTCTTTTCTGGGCTTCAGCCACATTGGAAATATTTACTTTAACTTCAGTACCTATCATCTGCTGAGCATTCTCAAGCTGAGTCTCCAGTTTTTTCCTTTCTATCTGTGCCTGTGCAACCCTGGCCTCTGTCCTGAATCCGGAGAAAATCGGCACTGAGAGCTGAAGTCCCACATATGCACTTGATGGCCAGCTATAGCGTGAAAGCCTGAAGTTATCTACCTGAAGCTCCATCTTAAACTGTCCGAATGCAGCAAGTGCAGGCATATGTGAAGAAAACTCATAATTAATAACTTCATCATTGGCCCTGATCTGGAGGTCAAGAAGATTAAGCTCAGGACGTTTGCTTAAAGCTTCTTCCCGTGCAGATGTATAATCAAGCCTTATATTCTGAAGAGAGTTTAAAGCGAGTGAATCAGTAAGCTCAATATTCTCATCACCCGGAAGCCCTAAAAGTGTAACCAGGTATGACTTGGCATTTGAAATTCCATTTTCAGTTTTGATAAGCATTGGTCTGAGATTTTCAACTGCAACAAATGCTCTAAGAGTATCTAAGTCAGAGGCCATACCCTGCTGGTAAAGAAGCTTTACATCCTTAAGGGCCTGATTCCCCCGCCTTAAGCTCTGATCAATTAAGTTATACTGTTCTTTTACAATAAGTATATTGTAGTAAGCCTTTTTTACCTCAGTTACAGTCGAAGCCTTCTGATTAATAATACTTTCATAGCTAATTTCATCTACAATTTTTGCAGCACGTATACCTGCGTAAATAGCGCCCTGATAAAGAGGCATCTGCACGTTGATTGTACCTGAAAAATTATTTTTAAGTCCTATCTCCATTGGGGAACTTGGACCAAGAGCCAAATTTCCGTTCTGATCAAATCCGAAGCTCGGCATATAAAAAACCGGAAGTTTAAGGTTCCTTATAAACTGTCCTGCAGCAGATACTTCAGGGTAAGCTGTGCCGTAGGCCTCTTTTATCTTCTGTTCGTTTTTAGCTTTTTCGTAGTATGCGACCTTAAGATCACGGTTTTGTTCAAGAGCAATCTGAACAGCATCATTAAGTGAAAGCTTTCTTAAGTGAGCTGGAAATGACTGAGTTGAAAATGACTGAGCTGAGACTTTCTGCGCCGGCATAAATGCTGCCGCTAAAAAAGTAATCAGCATGAAGACAGAGAATTTCTGGATAAGCTTTCTAAAATTAAACATACCTGATTCAGCTGCAGGACCTGCAGCTTCGGTTAGTTCACCCTCTTTATCAGAACCTCCTTTTACAGAACCTTCCATATCCGGATTCTTGAAGCGTTCTATGAAATTCAAAACTTTTACTTTCAAATTCTCTACTTTTACGTAAACTGCCGGAACAAGCACAAGAGTAAGTAATAAAGAACTGATCAATCCTCCTACAAGTGCAGTTGCAAGACCCGATTTTAATTCAGAGCTGGCTCCTGCTGAAATTGCTATAGGAAGCATACCAAATACCATTGCAACTGTTGTCATAAGTATAGGGCGCAGTCTTGTCTGTGCTGCTTCAATTAATGCATTTCTTACATCAAGTCCCTCCTGTCTCATCTGATTGGTCCTGTCGACAAGCAGTATTGCGTTTTTGCCAACCAGGCCCACAAGCATTATTATACCAAGAATAGAGAATATATTAAGCGATTTCATTGTTAAGGCCAGAGCAAGAAGCGCACCTACAATTGCAACAGGAATTGAGAACAAGACAATAAACGGATAAACAAAGGAGTTATAAAGCGCAACCATTATAAGATAGACAAAGAGTATACCTATCATAAGTGCAATGCCTAAACTTCCGAATGAATCCTCCTGGTTTTCGAGGTCACCTTCGTATGTAATGTTTACTCCCTTAGGCAGTTCAACTTTTTCAAGCTCTTTCTTTATATCTGCACCAATATCACCGCTCGGGCGGCCCACGGCCTGTGAAAGCACCATAACAGAACTTAATCTGTTCCTTCGTGAAAGTTCACTAGGTCCTGTGTTTTCATATCCATTTGCAAACTGCTGAAGCTGGATATTTTCACCCTTATAATTTGTAAAGCTTATTTTACCAAGCTCCGAGGTCCTGTCACGGTCAGACTGATCAAAAACGATCCTGATATCATATTCATTACTTCCCTCGCGGAACTTGCTTTCATCATCACCGGTAAGAGCAACTCTTAAAGTTGCAGCTACCTGGTCTAAGCTAAGTCCAAGTGAAGCCATCTTCTCGCGGTCGATATCGACCTTCACCTCAGGTTTTCCTTTACCTGAAGAAAGTCTTACGTCGGCAGAACCAGGCACTTTTTTTACAACTTTTTCTATAATTTGTGCAGCTTTTTCAACTTCCTGGTAATCAGTTCCTGTTGCCACAACTGCAATTGGCGCCATATCAGAAGAACCGAAAATACCTATTGGACTGACACGGACCTTAACTCCCGGAATATCAGAAAGGAGTTTCTTGATTTCGCGGCTCATTTGAATATCGGTTTTACTTCTTCTGCTTTTATCGACGAGTGAAATATTTATTTCAGAGATATTGTTGGAAGAATAGCCAATGAACCCTTCAGAAGAAGCTCCTGCATAAACAAAGAGACTTTTAACTTCAGGCAGTTTTGAAAGCATGCGTTCAGCCTGAAGAGTATACTGGTTGTTTTCATCCAGTCTGATCCTTTCAGGGAATTCAAGAACAACAGAGAGTTCACCCCTGTCAGATGGAGTCATAAATTCACTGCCGATAAAACCTGTCGGGATTAAAGCTATTGAAAGAATAAGCAATACCCCGGCAAGAGAAATTATTTTCCAGCCGTTATTTAAGCTGGTCTGAAGAATAGAAGTATATTCTTTAGTCAGCTTTTCAAAAAAGTTTTCAAACCATTTGCCAAAGCGGCCGAAAAGAGTATCTTTTGTCAGATGCTGCAGTTTACTGAATCTTGAGGCAAGCATTGGTGTAATTGTAAAAGAAACAAATAAACTTAACAGAGTGGAAACCACAACTACCACAGCAAACTGGCGGACAATATCGCCAACAATTCCCTGGATCATGGCAAGAGGCAGAAAGACAACAACGTCAACCAAAGTAATTGAAAGGGCTGAAAATCCTATTTCATTTCGTCCGTCCAAAGCAGCTACTCTTTTAGGTTTGCCCATTTCCATATGGCGATAAATATTTTCAAGTACGACAATTGAATCATCTACAAGAATACCAATTACAAGCGACAAAGCCAGAAGACTCATTAAGTTCAGAGTAAAGCCAAAAGCATACATTGCAATAAAGGTTGAAATAAGAGAAGCCGGTATTGCGATCATAACTATTACTGAATTACGGATGCTGTGCAGGAAGACAAGCATTACAATTGCAACAAGTATAATAGCTATAGTAAGGTCTTTATTTACTGCATGCGCGGCTTCAAGCGTAAAGACAGATCCGTCCTGTGCGATCTCAAACTTCAGTCCCTTGTCTTTATTTTCCTGTTCAAGCTTCTTCAGCTCATTTCTTACAAGCCGGCTTACTTCAACAGAGTTTGCATCGGTCTGTTTCTGGACATAAATGCCTAAAGAACTTTTACCATTAAACCTTGCATAAGCAACCTTTTCTTTTTCACCGTCTTCAATTTCAGCCACATCCTGCAGTTTTATATTTCCGCCTGACTTGGATTTTGATATAACCAGGTTTTTAAGAGCATCAAGTGATTCGAACTTTCCGGATATTCTTACAATATATTGTCCGTCGGTATCTTTAACCTTGCCTACTGGAAAGTCAAAATTTGAGCCTTTAACTATCTGAAGCACCTGCAGGGTTGATATGCCATAGGACTGAAGCTTATCCAGGTTCAGATTTATCTTTATTTCCCTTTCATCTCCTCCGATAAATGTAAGTTGACCTACTCCGGCAAGTTTTGTAAGCTGAGGTTTAATTTTATCCTTCATAAACTGGTAGAAGTCTCTTGAAGGCAGATTAGATGTTGCAGCCATTCTTATAACCGGCAGTTCCTTCAGTGAGAACTTGGTCATAATTGGGGTTTTTGCTCCTGAGGGAAGGTTATTTACAATTTCACCAACTTTCCTCTGCACGTTCTGCAGTGCC
>JBLNEL010000041.1:0-3321 GCA_050262615.1 Bacillota bacterium | reverse complement strand
TAACTCTGTTTCAATTAACAACCTTGCAATGGAGGGCGGCAGAATCTATATAGTAAAAATTGAAAAATAGGAATAGCTTAGTATGAGAATAAAAGCAGATCATATAAATGATAATAATTTTAATGCTTTCGGCAGCGTAGTTACCTCTCCAAAGGGTGAACCAACTTCAGAAGCTGCTGATTATAAATTCTGGAGTGATATTGCTGCCTATAATATTTCCGGCGAAACTGAGATAGGCATATGCACAGTTTATAAACAAAATGAAACTAAGATAAATGGAATGGAAAGGCATATAAATACTCCGGAGATACTTATTCCAATAGATGCGCCTTTCAAATTGCCTTTGCTTCTCTCAGGAGATGATGATGAAAATGTAAAAGCTTTCGAAGTGGGTATTGGTGAGGCTGTAGTAATTAACAAGGCAGTATGGCATGGTGCCTGCATCCCGGTTGGGAAAGATGTTTCATCCTACTTTGTTATCTTCAGAAGAAATACTCCGAAAGAGGATGTAGAGAAAAAGAACATTAAGACAATCGAAATTGAATAAGTATTCTAAAAGATATCACTGAAATTATTAACATTTTGAGAGGCTTTTATGGCAAACCTGAAGGCAGCAGTTATAGGTACTGGATTTATAGGTCCTGCCCATATTGAAGCTTTACGGAGAATCCCTGAGGTAGATGTAGAAGCGGTAGCTTCGGTAAATATAAATAGTGCAAAGTCAGCAGCTAAACAATATTCCATTCCCAAAGCATATGCTTCCTGGGAAGAAGTTGTAAACGATAAAAATGTGCAGGTAATTCATAATTGCACTCCAAACAATCTGCATTTCGAAATTAACAATGCTGCCATGCAAGCTGGCAAGCACATCATATCTGAAAAGCCGCTGACGATGACTTCAAAGGAATCTGCAGAGTTAGTCAATCTGGCAAAAAAAACTAACCTGGTAAATGCTATTAATTTCAATTACCGTTTTTATCCTCTGACGCAGCATGCGCGCAGCATGGTTAAATCAGGTGAACTAGGTGATATTTATCTTATTCATGGCAATTATCTCCAGGACTGGCTTTATTATGAAACAGATTATAACTGGCGGCTTGAAAGCAGCATCAGCGGTAAATCACGTGCAGTAGCAGATATAGGCTCTCACTGGTGTGATCTTGTACAATTTATAACAGGACAAAAAATCAAAAGGGTTTTTGCCGATCTAATTACTATACATGAAAAAAGAAAGCGACCATTAGAACAGGTTTCTACATTTAAGGGCAAGGAAGAAAAACCAACATTTAATAATGAAGATATTAAAATTGATACTGAAGATGCGGGTATTGTAATGCTGCAGTTCAGCGGCGGAGCTCACGGGGTATTTACTGTATCTCAGGTTAGTGCAGGAAGAAAGAACCATTTTACTCTTGAGATTGACGGGAGCAAAAAGGCTTTATACTGGAATCAGGAATCACCGAATGAATTATGGATTGGGCATCGTGAGAAAGCTAACGAAATAGTAATCAAAGATCCTTCTTTGTTAAATGAAGATGTCAGGTCATATGCGCATTACCCTGGAGGACATCCGGAGGGCTATCCGGATGGATTAAAGAATTTGTTTATAAATGTCTATGAATTCATCAGGCAGGGGAAGAATCCAGATACGGACAAAAAAGATTTCCCAACCTTTATAGATGGTCATTATGAAAATCTTGTAGTCGAAGCCGTACTTAAAAGCAGCAATGAACATAAGTGGATTGATGTAGGGTGATTTAATGACTGGTTCTATTTATCAGGAGAGTAATGATGAAGAAAATATTTACAGATAAATACATTCCATTTGGCTCACAATATTACCGTGCCCCATCTCCATTAAGAGATGAATGGGAGAGTGACCTTAAAAACATGTCAGATCTGGGTTTTAATACTGTTAAATTCTGGGTGCAATGGAGGTGGAATAATCCAGCCGAAGGGAAATTCTATTTTGATGATATTGATCAGCTAATGGATATTGCTGAAAAATATAAATTAAGAGTAATGCTGAACACAATATTTGATGTTGCTCCAGCATGGATATATCAAAAATATCCTGATGCTTCTATGGTGACCTTAATCGGAAGGCAGATTGGTCCTCAGACGCAGCCTCACAGGCAAATAGGAGGGTTAGGATATTGTTTTAATCACGATGGTGTTATCGGGCATTTCTTCAATTTTCTTACAGAGACAATAAAAAGGTACAAAGATCATCCTGCACTTGAAATCTGGAATGTTGGGAGTGAGCCGGAATTAACAAGCAGTATGGCCGAAATTCGTCTATATGCTGATAATCATGAGAAAATGGGTGATATGCTATGCTACTGTGATAATTGCAAAAGAAAATTTAAGGTCTGGTTAAATTATAAATACAAAAGTATAGAAAAGCTTAATGAATCATGGAACAGGAACTATCAGAGCTTTGATGAAATTGAAATTCCAAAGACAAGAAATACATTTAACGATATTATTGACTGGAGGATGTTTTTTGTTCATATTTTAGGTGAAAATGTTAAGAAACGTTTTGAGGTTGCGCAAAAAGAAGATAAGGGGAAACACCCTTTAATGTGTCATCATGTTTTTATTCAGGGGTTTCCAATCACGTCAACTGCAAACGATCCATGGAATGTTGGAAAGTACGGAGATCTTCATGGTTTTACGCAGATGGATGACGCAATGATGATTGATGTTCTCCGCTCATGTGCAAAAGGGAAACCGGTTATATCTGCTGAAATGCTTATGCTGATGGGGTACACACTGGATATTCCGAGATTCATAGATGAAAATGACATTAAGCGGCTTATATTCCGCGGTGTTGCCGGAAATCTGAAAGGCTTTATATTCTGGCAATACCGGCCGGAGATTCTTGGCAGGGAAGCTCCTACATGGGGTCTTACTACACTCGATGGGAAAGAGACTCCATGGTTAAAAGCTTTTTCAAATATCGGAAGAGTTCTCCAGAAGAATGCTGAATTTCTATGGAATGCCGAGCCGGTAAAAGCAGAAGCAGCACTTCTTTATAATCCTGAAAATCAAATCTTTGCCTGGGCGTCAACAGGTAACGAGAAGAATGCTACTAATTCACTGCTTGGTGTTCACAAAGCTTTATATGAGCATAATATAAATGTTGATTTCATTCACCCGGATGAAATAAAAATCGAAATATTAAAAAATTATAAAGTCCTCTATATACCTTTTCCATATGTACTCGATGAAACCATCTGCAGCAAAATAAAACAGTGGGTTAATGATGGCGGAGTGCTGATAGGTGAATGCTATTTTGCCGGATGGAATATAGAACAT
>JBLNEL010000040.1:0-4063 GCA_050262615.1 Bacillota bacterium | reverse complement strand
GCCAGCTGCCGGTACTTAAGGTAATGAGCAATTCTTGTAACTAGCATAGTGTATTGTAGTCTGGCTCCAACAGAATAATTTGCAGTTGCTTCAGGGTCATTCTTTATTTGTTTTGGCCTGTTTACCGAAGGGACTTCGAAGAAGCAGGCGTAATCAGTTCTATCCCAGTGAGCAAGTGGAATAAAGCCTAAATCGCAAAGTTCCTGATCCTTGGCCTGACCAACTGAAGCCTCGACCGGGACTTTAACTTTCTTTTGTCCATGTTCTTCATAAGTCGGAGTTGGAAGATTTTCTACTTTTCCGCCGGAATCGACGCCAACAATCTTAACGCTCCATCCCCATTTTTCAAAGCTTTTAATCATGTTAGCTGCAAGAGCAAATGAGGCGCTGGACCAAACGCTATGGTCTTTATTATTTCTATAGACACCTTCGTTATATGTGAAGTTTTTAGTAGGTTCAGATTCAGGATTATAAGGAAGACGGCTTAAAAACCTTGGCAGAGTAAGCCCAATATATTTAGAGCGGTCATCATCCCTGAAAGCTCTCCAGGCCATATATTCTGCACCATCGGTAATCTGTTCTTTTAAGAACCTGTTGTTCATTACGTCACCAATATTTTTCTCACCGAAGAACTGGTGGCTTGCATTTGCAACAACCGGGATCTGTGCTGCCTCAGCCAGGACTGAGAGGTGCTGCAGCAGCGCAATATCCTGAGCAGAATTATTTACCTGGAAGTCTGCAATAATTGATGAATATGAATGACCTCCGACTTTATCATATGCACCCCAATAAATGTGGTGCCAGAGGCCTGAATCCTTTTCATATCCTTCACCCATCGAGGCTTCGTTTAAATCCTCGTACAATTCTTCCTTTGTTACATCAAGCAGTTCAAGTTTTACAGGTTTACTGAATTCAGTATTCTGAACCAGGAACCACAGGCCGCGCCAGGTTGATTCCAAAGCCTGGAATTCTTCATTATGAATAATTTCATCCATTTGGGCACTGAGTACAGTATCGATATCTGCAATAAATGAATCAATTAAAGTTCCAGTTACCTTGAATACCTGCGATTCTTTTCCAACTTTACCAATAAACTCTGCGACTGCATTTTTCTTTGTTTCATCCAGCATAGAGAGAAGTTTATCAACAGATGTCTGTTCTACCTGCTGTTCCTGAACTGTTCCTTTTACATTTTCCTCAGCCATTTTATATCCTCCAGAGATAAATATTTTTTAATAGTAATTATTCGCTTTTCTTCTCTTCAGAAACATTAAGTTTCTCAAGAAGGCTTTCAATACTTCCGCTGCCATCTTTTAAGACACTTTCTAATGCTTTCTTCAGATTAACATCTTTTAGAATGGCAAGCTTAAGTTGTTTGAGGCGTTCTCTAGCTTCGAGAAGCTGCTGTAGCGGTTCAACTTTCTTTACAATTTCATCCGGATGAAAGTCTTTCATATCCTGGAAGTCAAGGTTTACTTCCATCTGCGCGTCCGGATCGTCGGAGAGCTTATTAGGAACAGTAAGTTTTAGTTTAGGGTTTATGTCTTTAAGTATCTTCTGAAAGTCACCTCTTCGACTAATAATTCTAAGTCTTCGGTCCTTAACGGAACCAAGGCTGCCAGGTTCACTTCTGCTAAAGTTACCTGGAATGAGCAGCCTGTAATCAAGTTCGACACTTTCCTTGGCATCACTGCTCGGGAGGATGGATACTTTGACTCTTTGTGCAATTTTGGGGGTATTAAATCGTGGCATAGTTATTCTTCCTATTTAGTTTTTTGTACAATTTTTAATGCTAATAAACCATTGTAATTTGCAATCATGCTGAACAGCTTTTTTTGTTCTTTTTCCAGCATTTTCTTAGATTCCTCATCCTTTAGCTCTGCAATAGAGTGAGAGTTTACGACATACAACGATTCCCATACTGCAGTGCATAAAGCTGGTTCCCATTCAGTGAGGTTCAGTTGATCAATATTATTTTTAAGTTCAGTCAGATAGACTTCGGCCAAATTAAATTGCTTGGCCTGGATGAAATAATTTGACAAATTAAGTTTTCTTAAAAATCTGCCTTTTATACGAGTGTCCGCTTCAATAGACTTCTGCATTAATGACAGATTTTCTTCGAATTTTTCAGGAAGCTCGCTGCAAGCTGTTTCATATTCTTTGTTTATGGGATCGTAATCTTCTCCTAATATGGGAGGTAAAACAACCATATCATTTTTTGCACTGCCTGAGGCTTGGGATTTTACTTCATCGTTTATCCACTTAATTGTTTCCGGGTCAGCAAAAGGAGTCTGCTTATCTTTAAATTTCAGCAGGGCAAGGTCAGGAAATTTTTTAAGCAGTCTGGAAAGATGATATTTGATATCTTCGGAAGCCTGAATGTATATACCACCTTTTTGTTCAAGAGCTTTAGAGACATATCTGTGAGCATCCAGCCAATAAATAAATTCACTATCACTTTTTAGCAGGTTAATTTCTATTCTGGGAATTAAAGCATCCCAATTTCCAGAAGAGAACCATTCTCTTATCTTTCCTAAGGCAACCTGGTTTGGAGCAGAGATCTGGGTTACCTTATCTGTTTCGACAGGCCGCATGAGACGCTCCCATACTAACTGACGCGAAAAGCCGAAAACAAATGGCGATGAGGGAACCTTTTCTTTTTTTACTCCGTCCTGATTTTCTTCAAAAAAGAAAGCAAGCAGCTGCTTAAGCTGAATGACAGCCTCCTTCTCACTAGTGACCTTAATGTCTTTAGATGCTACGGATGGAGATGAAGCAGCAGCAGTTTGAACTTTTGAAACATCCTCAATTTTCCCCGATGAAGTAACAACAATCTTTTCTTCTTCCGGCTTTACGGGTTTTTCTTCATTAATTGTTTTACCATCTGCAGGGAGGGCAGGTTTTTCATCTTTTTTTATACTGGCACCGGCAGTCAGCTGAATTGATTTCTGGAACTGGGCTTCAAGAACTTCCTGAAGCTGTTTTAAGCCAATAAAATTGCCGGGAAATAATTTCTGGCATTCCTCGGAAATCAGAGACAATAATTTATTAGCCTCAATGACATCAGATGCATTCGATGAATTTATCTCTTCCTTTTCAACAAGTTTAAAGACTCTCGGGGTATTTAAGAACTGCAGGGCTTTGCTTCTATGAATCTCATTAGCAGGGAAAAGATTATTCTGATATTTAATAAGCAGGTTGTATATAATATTCAGACCTTCCTTAAAACCCTTCATTTTATCTAGTCTGAATAAGACAAAACAAAACCAGGATGCAATTTTCAGATCTTTACTTTTTTCAAGTAGAATTGTATTAGAAAGCTCCTTACATAGTCTATAATCAGGTGTAACCTTTGGAATTTCCATGTTTAGCTTAAAATATTCCTCAGTATTAGCTGCATCGGAACCTGCAGGAGAATTGCCAGGAATAGGTTCTAAATAACTTTGAACAAATTCCGATAATTCTATTTCATTAACTTCTGCCAAAACTTAAAACTCCTTTTTTTACTTTCCTGAATCTTTTCAAGTAATTCACTCAATGTTAGCTCTTGTTTCTCGAGCAATTTATTTATAGCAGCTGATTGATTATTGCCATCTGATAATGAATTATTACCAGTTACTTCAATGCTTAGTGTCCTTTCGTTTTGGATTTGCGGATTTATCAATTCAATATAATTTTCAGCATCTGGGCTATTCAGGTAGAAATAAATAATGCTTATATTATCATACTTTGTCCAGAAAGACACGGGCAAATAGTAAGCATTGTCAGCAAAAGCACTTATAAGGTTAAAAAGAAAAGCAATATCCAGCTTAATAAAATCTTCCTGGGAATTAAGATGTATTTTAATGGCATCCGGAATAATGGCATTTAGAGAACTATTAAGCTTTGAATTGTATTTCCCGGAAAAGAATTTATCAAAGTATCCGATCAGTTTGTTTTTAATATTAGAATCAGAACTTCCGAACGTTCTCTCGAAATATTTATTTACTGTAGTAGCTGAGAGATAATTCTGATATTCAATAGCTTCATCAGGAGGATCATGCGCCTGAACAGTTTCTATCAT
>JBLNEL010000039.1:0-5737 GCA_050262615.1 Bacillota bacterium | reverse complement strand
GCGTTCTGATGTCCTCAATAAAATGTTTTGCTGCTTTATGATTACTCTCATGACTTGCTATTGCGAGTGGATCATGGTTTACAGCTGCAATAACGTAGGCAATTTTTTTCCCTTCGTATTTTGCTCTTTCGACTCCGCTTGTAGTTCCACCTGCTCCACAGAACAAGTCAACCCCTTCAAATATTAAATTAAAATCAAAAATTTCTGCTGTGTTAAAAGGCAGACGTAGATCGTTTAACATCAAATATTTTCCCCTCCACTAACATATATGCACTGGAATACCAGTAAGCTTTTGAATTTCTGTTTTGAATAGTTCTGAATCACTATTACCGCTGCTTAGATGCATTAAGAAGATATATTCAACCTTTGATAAGTCATTAGCCTGAAGAAATTTTTTTACATTTTCTAGACTGAAATGAGATTTTAAAAGCCTATTCTTTAATGCTTTATTTAATACTCCAGCATCTAAGTTCTTTTGTAATATATCGTTACTGAAATTACATTCAACCATTATATAATTTAATCCCGGGAACCTATATTGGATATAGTATGTATCGGTTGCAAATAAAACTTTTCCTATCTCTTCGTGATAGATTAGAAAGCCAAGTGGCTCAGCTGCATCGTGCTGAGTCTGAAAAGGGAGGATTGTAAATCCTCCTATTTCAATTTGCTCTAGAGATTTTATTACATGTGCTCGATGACCTGATGCTTTAGTTGCCTGAAATGTACCTGCTGAGGTATAAACATCGATACCGGCTTTCATAATCTCTTTTATTGACTTTGAGTGGTCCTTATGCTCATGTGAGACAAGACATCCGACAATATTATCCAGTTTGTAATTAAGACCAGCTAATATCTTTTTGTATTGCACTCCACACTCAAGCAAAAGGACCTCTCTTGAAGTATAAAGTATATAGCAATTCCCGGAGCTACTGCTCCCTAAAATTTTGATGTTCATTAAAATCCTGGCCCTGCAAATCCCAGATCAACGTTATTTTTAGTGCTATTCTTTTTAGTATCCTGCTGTTTATCTGATTGCTGTTTATCAGACTGTTTTTTCTCTGACTTTTCTTCAGTCTGCTTTACTTCCGTATTTGCTGCCGGTTGTGTATTTTCGCCTTGTGATTCTGTTTTAGGCTTAATATCAATTATGTCTTTATTTGCATTTTTATCTATCTCATTTTCCTCGATGATCTGGGCTTCCTCAATATCCTTTATCTCATCTTCGGTCTTCATACCCATTGATAGGTCAGGAGCATAGGCATTTGTCCAGAAGGAGGCTGCTCTATACATTAGCATCTGTTTAGGCATGGTTTTCCATTTGGATCCGTTTTTTGTGTACCATCCTTCTTTGATAGCCATTTCAATAGATATGGGAGCACCTTCAAGTATTTTGCCGGTCCCTTTAGATGATGTATAAGCATAACAACTAATGTTTCTAATGGTATCTTTCAGCACTTTTGTTGCAGCCACTTTCTTTTGCCCATTCCATTCGTATTCTGTATATTCAACATTTGATAATTCGCCAAGGTCCTCAAATTTGTACTGAAGAGGTTCATATCTTCCGCATGTATTTACCGTAGAGATTAGAAACTTAGAACTCCATGAAGGACGTCCATAAACGATTACAAGATTCTGCATTACCATTAAAACATTCGCTCCAATCCTCTGGGCCATGTCAATAGCTATAATACAATTGGCAATTGCCTTTTCTTTCGGGTTCTTATCGGTTATCCTGTACATGTCAGGTACAAGTTCCGATGTTGCAAATAATGTTGCAACTCTCTGCATTGTTGCAAAGTGTTCTGGATTGAAGAAATTGAATCTTTCAATTACTTCTTGTTGTCTTGAAGGAGCTTTTTCAAGCTCATTGTTCGGGTTTGTGTTTTCTGCCATAATTTTAAGCTACCTTTAATTGTTTATCCCTAGTGACTATTAAGTTTATAATCTGTGATGATGTTGGAATTATTTCATTGATACTCTCGCGGTTATCAATAAAAATAGGGGCAGTAATTTTGTAATGATCTGATAGTGTATTTATGATGTCAATCCCTGCATTGAACTTGCCGGCATTATTAGCATCACTAAAAGGTACACCATCAACTAGCACTTCGCATGTGGGATTTAATGCACCATTTACCTGAATGTCAAATAACTTGAATCTTACATTCTCAAACTTTTTATTTATTGAACTTTCCATCATTTCAGCTTTTGTCTTTTCAAACCTTTCCAGAAGAAATATCTGATTTTCTACTTCGGCAATTTTCTGTGATACCTTCTTTTCTTCCTGTTCAAGTTCATTAATACGCTTTTTCATCTGCTTATTTAATTCATCCTGTCTGAGTTCTGATTTTAACCGGTCGATCTGCTTTTGCAACTCTTTTTTCTGATTAGAAAGCAATTCAATCTGCTGCAGATTATCACTTGGCAGTTCAATTTCTTTTTCTAAGGTTGCAATCTCTTCTTTCAAAGATTTATGTTCCTGTCCGTAGTCACTTTCTTTTTCTTTCTGCTCCTGGATTAATTTCTTTTTAGTATCAATGCTTATTTTTAATGTCTCTATGGAGCTTTCAGTATTATTGACTTTAGTTTCAAGATCAGTAATATCTTTTTCCAGTTTTTTTATTTTTTCAGCAATATTTTTGCCTTTTTCAGTTATACTTCCAAGGTTCTTGGCTTTTTCGTTATTGAAATTTTCCTGCAGTTGTTTTTTCTTTTTTTCAATTTCAGTTTCATCCAACATTCTGTGACAAGTAGGGCAGATAAAATCCTCCTTCAGTTCAAAAGGTTTATCGTGCTCAGTATGCCAGTCCTTACGGAGTTGCTCAGCCTGTCTTCCATAGTTTTCTTTCAACTCCTGATTATTTTTAATCTGAGATTTGGTATCTTCAATTACTCTCTGGGACTCTTTCAGATCACTTTCAATTTTTCTCAGATCCCTTGTTAAGGTCCTTTCTTCTTCATACTTTTTATTATCTTTTTCACTTTCAATTGCTGATACCTTGGCCTGAATAAGCTTCAGTTTATCTTTTTTAGCTGTAATTGCAGGATCCAGTTGAGTTTGAGACAGTAATTGATTTTCAATTCCATCAAGCTTACCCTGATGTTCTTCAATTTCCTTGTTTAATGCAGCTGAATCAATTTCGCGAATTGACTTTTGGCATTCATCGATCCGGATTGGTATTTTTTCCACATCTTCATTTAATTTCTTTTTTCTGGCATTAAAGCTTTTTTTCAATGTTTCTGTATCTGAATCAATTAATATATTCTCAAGTGGAGCAAGTTCTGGATCATACTTTATTACCTCACTAAGCGGAATGTCACCTATGATGCTTATTAAAATTGCTCTTCTTTCTGCCCAGGATAAGGTTTGTGAAAAGTATAGAGGATTAGTAAGCATCTTGAATATTGTTTCATCCAGCATGTCGTTTACAGCTTTATTGTATTCTGACATTTTTACCGGATCTCCATTGATATAATACAAAGTCTCATGTCCTGTAAATCTTTTATCAGCTGTTCCGCGTTCCTTTTCCCATTTCTCTCTGAATGTTTTCTGGAATATTTTCAGCTTGCCATTGATGAGTATCTTTCCAATTACTGTAGATTCAAGGCCATGTTGTACTTGGCTTGATTTGTCGAGAGGCTTGATTTCGAATTTACTTCTATTGCTGCTATCTTTATCAAACAATAGCCAGTAGAATCCGTCAAAAACTGTTGTCTTTCCGGTACCGTTTGCGCCATAGATATTGGTTATATCATCAAAGCTCACAACTAATTCCGGAATCCCTTTGAAGTTTAAAAGGGATAATTCTTGAAGAAATATTGATTTCATTTAGTTTATCCTTTATTTGTTTAGAAAAAGTTCACTTTAATATGGGGCTCTTGTAAAGGGCCCCAATAAGGAGTTAATATGTCGACTGCAGCTATGGTTAGGGAAATAAATGCGTTGAAATTTTCCCATGTTTATCCTCCACACTCATAGCTTATGGAGTTTGAAATATATTTTGGACTGAGGACCGGACTCGAACCGGCATCGGCTTTATACTTCTTCTCGAAGTACCAACTTTAACCGAAAAAGTTAGCCTGAGTGTTATAGCGCGAAGGATTTCATAAACCTTAACTTTGCTCCAGACTCACCGCGCTTGTGTCTGCCAATTGCACCACCTCAGTCTTTGAAAGAAGAATAGGCTGTATTAAGAGGACCTTGAGAACAGTAACATCTTTATAATTTTGCTCGATCGTTAATACAGCCATTATTTTAAGAACAATTTGAATTTGAGCTAAAGTGTAATTGAATTCGGTATTAAGAATTTTATCCTTTTCTGGTATCCGATCACATATTTTGCTTGGTTATATGGCGGATATTTTAAGTGCTTTCCCTCCAAAGAGCATCTAAATGCCTGGTTTGAGATTGTCACATAATTATTATTAGTTGAGTTGTTAATAGTCTCATGGGACTGGCTTATTATCCCCTCCGAACTGATCTGCTGGAGAACCATTGCGGACTGCAGATCAGCTGACGTTTGCTGATCAAAAGCAAAGGTTATTTCAGCATTCGGAGTAGTTTTAGCTATACCTGGGGGGCTAATTGCCTGAGATATAACAAAAACCAGAATGAGAACTGAAAGGATTGAGAATATTTTTCTTCCCATTTTCTTCGATTCCTGCTAGTTAATAAATCAGTAATTAGAATAGAACCGTCTTTTTTACTCACCATACCCTTTATGGTTTCTATACATGCGTAGTCTTTCTTCATTCCCATTTTTATGAAGGTCTTTACTTATCAGTATCACTAAACTCACCGACACCTTTTGCAGTTGTAATTACGTCAGGCTTTCCCAGATGAAAGCCTGTTGAATCTTCATATCCCCATGGAGCAATTTTCATTTCAATTGCCATCCATACGATATAGGTCAGACACAATAAGAAAACGATGTAAAGCATATAGGACCTTATAATTAATTCCTATGATTGTCTAATATTGCTTTTTATTAGGTAATGTTCAACTTAATTTTATAATTTTTTCAAATTTGTATAGAATCTTCCTCTGCTGGAGTAAGATCATACAAGCTGCCTATGCAAAGTTTAATCTTCTTTGTCCAGTCTGTGCCATGCTCAGCCATGACCTTAGAGAACTGAGAGACATCATATTTTCGTAGCTTGAAATTCCAATCACCGGTTTTATCATTCTGCAGCACCAGGATCTTTCTGAGTTGGTTTTCAAGTAAAATTTGTTTTGTCTCTTTATCCAGGATACTCCACAATTCTCCTGAAACTTCGATTATATAATCGAACCCTGAAAAGAACTTTAATTCCTTGCCGGTCTTTACGCACTTAGCTGCAACTGACTTTGAAATATTTGGCTCAATTGTAATATATTCAATCTTTGCCGGATGAACATCAATTTTCTTTTCCCGGATAATCTCCTGAGCCATATACTTCATTTCATCATTTAGTACAAACTCTCTTTTAACTGGTCCTTTCCTTTTAGGTTTGTAATTATCAACAAATTCTTCAATTCCTGACATGATTTAGTTATCTCCCTTTTTTATTTTTTTTTATTTGTTTATCATCCTCTGCCATTTTCAGCATCGGACTATTTGTTTTACATGTAATTGTAAGTTCTGGCTGGTCCAGATTATTAAGAATTGTTAAATTCTCATTACTGTCTAATACCTTATACAGATTACCAGCATAATAGACAACATCATCAACTGCATATCCAAATAAAAGTGTC
>JBLNEL010000038.1:0-15526 GCA_050262615.1 Bacillota bacterium | reverse complement strand
TGACTCCTGAAAACTCACTGGCCTTTCTGTCAACATTCGGTGCCTTCAAAGGGTTGAATCCTTACGAATATGTTGGCGACAAACTGGCAGCAGTTCACGTTGAGCATAACTGGCGCAGTGTGATCTTTCAGTCCCTCGGCTTAAGGTCATTAGCCGAAATGAACATTGGCATAATAACCGGTGTAAGCGCACTTAAGATGTGGAATGACTCAGATGTTATCAAAACAGCCGGAGATATCCCGGTCTACTGGGAAGTATACGGAGGCTTCACAGGCTTCCTGACAGTCCTAAGGCTCGAAGCCGCCTACACCTCAAATAACATTTTCGTCCTCCGCACCGGCTTCAATATAAATTTATAATTATAGAGGGGTGGTTATGAAATCTTTAAGTATTCTATTTCTTTTCATACTGATATTTATTTTTTCAGGTTGCGCAGAAAAACAAGCAGTTCAAATTGATGAAAAGGCAATGGGTGAACAAGAAATTCTTGGTTTTGGCAAGATAAAACAAGTTACCCATTGTAATACTGACTGTCCCTACCCAAAACTCTGTACAGCCTGAAATCTACAGCTAATCATAGCTCATTCCCCTTCTTTAAATATTTCAATTCGAATTTCAGCAGGCACATTGGTCTCTATTTACATTATTGTGAGCATCGGATCCATTGATTTGTTAAAAATCACCATTAAGTTTCTCTGTAGACTCCGATCGGATTCAGCGGCGGGAGTTTCCCCTTGCGCTGAATCCGGTTGGTTGATTATTGTTCCTGTAATTCACTTAAAGGAAACAAAAATTCATCTGGCTTTTTATTAAGAATGTCGAAGCGGTCAAGATTCATCACCTTATTCCAGGCGTTTATAAAGTCACGTACGAATTTCTCTTTTGAATCATTTTGTGCATAAAACTCCGCTAAAGCACGCAGTTGTGAGTTTGAGCCGAAGATGAGGTCAACACGGGTTCCTGTCCACTTTGGTTCTCCGGTTTTCCTATCACGCCCTTCAAATATTTCGCCGGAATCTGAAATGGGTTTCCAGACCGCGTCCATATCAAGAAGGTTAAAAACAAAGTCATTGCTCAGCGAGCCAACACGTTTTGTAAACACGCCGTGTGCCGAATTGTCTGCATTAGTACCCAGGACGCGCATTCCACCGACCAGTACAGTCATTTCCGGCGCGCTTAACGTAAGCAGTTGCGCTTTATCTATTAATGCTTCTTCAGCCTGAATTGCCAGACCTTTTTTCTGGTAATTCCGGAAACCATCGGCCAGAGGCTCGAGTACTGAAAATGACTCTACATCAGTCATTTCCTGAGATGCATCAGTTCTTCCGGGAGTAAACGGGACCTCAAAAGCAAAGCCGGCGTTTTTGGCGGCAGTTTCTACAGCAGCACATCCCGCCAATACAATCAGGTCGGCCATGGAAACTTTCCTGCCATTGCGCTGAGAATTATTGAATGCCTGTTGAACGTTTTCAATTTTACAAAGGACCTTTGCAAGTTTTGCCGGTTGGTTGATCTCCCAGTCCTTTTGAGGAGCTAAACGGATGCGTGCGCCATTTGCTCCTCCCCGCTTATCAGACCCGCGGAATGTTGAAGCAGATGCCCAGGCAGTTGAAACAAGTTCTGAAATAGTTAAACCGGAGTTTAGAATCATCGCCTTTAACTCCGCAATATCTTTTGAATTAATAAGGGGATGATTTACAGCCGGAACAGGGTCCTGCCAAATTAAGTCTTCCTTTGGCACCTCAGGCCCAAGATAACGTGATTTGGGCCCCATATCCCGGTGAGTGAGCTTAAACCAAGCTCTGGCAAATGCCTCTGCAAAAGCCTCGGGATCCTTATGAAATCGGCGCGCAATAGTTTCGTAAAATGGATCAAAACGCAGCGATAAGTCTGCAGTAGTCATCATAGGCCTGTGCTTTCGGGAAGGCTCGTGCGCATCCGGTATCATATCCTCTTCCCTGACATCCTTTGCCAGCCATTGCCAGGCCCCGGCAGGACTTTTAACAAGCTCCCACTCATATCCGAAAAGCACGTTGAAATAACCATTATCCCATTTAGTAGGATTAGGCTTCCAGGCGCCTTCAATTCCACTTGTAGTAGTGTGAATGCCTTTTCCTGTACCAAACTTATTGATCCAGCCCAGGCCCTGTTCTTCAACGGGCGCTGCTTCCGGCTCCGGTCCAACCAATTTGGGATCGCCTGCACCATGTGCTTTGCCGAAAGTGTGCCCGCCGGCAATGAGGGCCACTGTTTCTTCATCATTCATTGCCATGCGGGAGAAAGTCTGCCTCACATCCCTGCCTGAAGCAACCGGGTCAGGATTACCGTTTGGGCCTTCAGGGTTAACGTAAATGAGTCCCATCTGTACAGCAGCCAGGGGATTCTCAAGTTCCCGGTCGCCGCTATAGCGTTTGTCTGCCAGCCAGGTATCTTCCCTGCCCCAGTAAACCTCTTCTTCCGGCTGCCAGATATCGTTCCGGCCGCCTCCGAAGCCGAATGTCTTGAAACCCATTGATTCCAGTGCACAATTACCTGCCAGGATTATCAGGTCTGCCCATGATATTTTATTTCCATATTTCTGCTTTATTGGCCAAAGCAGTCGCCGTGCCTTGTCCAAATTGGCATTATCCGGCCAACTGTTCAAGGGGGCAAAACGCTGATTGCCTCTTCCTCCGCCGCCGCGGCCATCTGAAATACGGTAGGTGCCTGCACTGTGCCAGGCCATTCGAATAAACAAAGCACCGTAATGACCCCAGTCAGCCGGCCACCAATCCTGGGAATCTGTCATTAAAGCATATAAATCCTGCTTTAAGGCTGCAAGGTCAAGTTTTTTGAATTCTTCCGCATAATTAAAGTCAGGATCCATCGGGCTCGAGGCTGGCGAGTGCTGATGAAGTAAGCTTAGGTTTATTTTTTCAGGCCACCAATCCCGATTTGATGTGCCCCGGCTGGCAGATATTTTGCCAGTTAAAGGGCTAATGTTTTTTTCATTCATCTTAGTGCCCCCGTATTTTTGAGATTAGTAAATAAAGCTGTTATTTTTATTTAGCTAAAACCAGGGCAGTTTTATACTTTTAATAATAACTTTTTATCTGTTCCGGGCTTATTGAATTTGCAAAACGTTCTTGCCTAAAGGGTAAATAATTGTTGGCAAAATATCAAGACTCGGGACCTGGTCCTATACAAAAGTCCGTACAGCTTAAATTTGCAGCTAATCCTAGATCAATTCCCTTCTTTCAAATATTTCCATTGTATGAGTAACTGGGAAAATCGATCTGAATAACCTTATGACTGGATTCCGCTCCGGGTCAATCGGCTTTTCAGGTGCAAAAAGAATTTTTAGTCCCGTCAGCATGAGGAAAATACCGAAAACAATCACTACCCAGTGGTACTGCAGCAGAAGCGAGCCCATAGCTATGAATATTATTCTGAATATGAGTGCACCTAATATGCCGAAGAACAGAACGCGGTGCTGGTATTCAATTGGTATGCTGAAGAACCCGAATACGACAACAAATACAAATATATTATCCACGGCGAGAGTTTTTTCAACAATGTAGCCTGTTAGAAATTCAAGCCCTACCTGCCGTGCGGCAGCCGCGGGGTCAAAGCCCGGAATTGCAAGCAGCAACGGGTCTGTTGAAAACTTCCATGCAGCATATGCATAGAACAGAAAGTTGAACAGAAGTGCAAGAGATATCCATATGATGCTCCACGTGAGCGACTCCTTGAACGATACCTCATGTGCTTCGCGGTGAAATACTCCAAGGTCAAGTGCAAGCATTAAAAGAACAAAGGCTGTGAAGCCAAGGTAAAACCACCAGTAATCGGTAAAAGGAAACAGATAAATATTCTCCATTTAGTCATTCCATATTATTGTAGGTGGCCTGTAATTTATGCCCTCACAAAAAAAACGGAATTAAAATAGTTCCGGAAATTTGACCAAAAGCGTTCTTACAAAAGTATAAGTATTATACTATTGGTAATCAATATACCATTTGGGGAATCAGTTGAAAGTTGAAAGATAAGGGAAGATTCCTTTTGAATAAAGCAATATACAGCTAAATTCGCATAAATCGAGTTTTGAACAGCGATACCGGGAATAGTGCCCCTTCCAGACTGCCATATGATGTCGTTTACTTTTATTAAAACCCGCTATATTTTTCAGGGTTAATTCTGTCCCAGTAAGAAGATAATCTCTGATCCATCTATAGTATTCTGACAATGAGGAAATATTATGAAAAGAACGCTAACTGCACTGATGCTGCTTGCATCAGTTCTGCAGGCACAGACCATTACCTGGAAGGAAGTTTCATCCTCCTATTCGCCCATACCTGGAGTTAAGGTATATTCAGGCTCAAAAGCATCTGCTCCCTCTTTTTATGCATTTTATATTGATGTGGATCTAAACAATCCGAATGTCGCCATAAGACCCTATCTTACATCATCACCGGCTGCGATGCCGGAATTCCTGAAGAAAACCGGAGCTTATGCCGCCATAAACGGCGGATTTTTCGGAGGCACATCAGCATACTCTGCTGTTGTATACCCTAATGAAGTAAAGGCACAGAATGTTCCCACTGTTACCAGAAACGGAGCATCTTACCCCTTAATCAGAAGTTTCTTTGGGATAAAATCGGACAGGTCAATGGCTGTTGACTGGATATACAACTTCGGGCCACTCGTGTCAGACATTTATAAATTTACTGCACCTCTGCCATATATCTATAACGATCCCAATCCTAAATCTGCCCCTTCAAAGTCAGGGGGCACACAGTACCTGAATCTGCTTGCGGGCATTGGGGGCGGGCCCACGCTGGTTAAAAACGGCACCGAAAAGCTGACCTATAATGAAGAAGTAATGTGGGGTTCAGGCGTTGATCTTTCAACAGAGCAGTTCCGTACTGCCATCGGTTATACGCCTGGCAAACATGCTATTTTGTTCTGCTCTTCTCCCCTTCCATTATCAGAACTCCCCTCGATATTCATCAGCCTCGGGTGCACAGAAGCGATGAATCTGGACGGCGGCGGTTCAACACAGATGAGCATTGGCAACCAGAATCTTATAGCATCCACCAGGGCACTTCCTTCTATACTGGCCATAGTTAATCCTGATTCAATGGGACTTCCCAAAACGCCAGTGTTTCAGAAAATAATTGACACAGGTGATAAAGATGTCTGGCTTTCTGGAGGCTGGTTTGCCTCAGCAAATGCAGGCTACTACGGAACAACTCCGGCAATGCTCTGCGGAGCGGGCGACAGCTCTGCCACCTGCACTTTCAGCCTCAATCCTCCGGCCTCAGCAGTATATGAAGTTTACGGATGGTGGGTTGCTTCAAGCAACAGGGCAAAAGATGCCCCTTTTATCATAAAGCACAAAAACGGGACGGATACAGTCTATACAGATCAGACTGCAAACGGTTCTGCATGGACACTGATCGGGAAATACCCTTTCAAGGGTGACTCAACTGATAAAGTTATAATTACAAACAGGGCCAAGACAGGCAGCTATGTTGTAGCCGATGCTGTAAGAATTATTTCATACGATCCAACCACCGGTGTTAATGAAGAAACAGCTTCAGAAGACAAACCTTTACCGGACAACTATGAGCTGATGCAGAACTATCCTAATCCCTTTAATCCAAACACAACAATAAAATATGTGCTGCCTAAGGAAAGCAGGGTGAAAATTACTATTTATAATAGCATAGGAAAACTTGTAAGAATTCTTGATAATTCAGTGCAAAATGCAGGTTATCATGTTAAGATTTTTAATGCGG
Source organism: Bacillota bacterium (assembly GCA_050262615.1). Taxonomy (GTDB): domain Bacteria; phylum Bacteroidota; class Ignavibacteria; order Ignavibacteriales; family SURF-24; genus JAUZPB01. Next base: position 9,746 of record JBLNEL010000038.1, on the reverse strand, counting down.
AAAATATCCCCTCAGGCATTTATTTTTACCAAATAGAGGCAATTACAACAGATGGATCAAAAGATTTCCGGGAAATTAAAAAAATGTTATTATTAAAATAACTTAAACCTCATGCTCACAACCTGGCCACTGACTCTAAAAATATTGCGTTTGTAAGTTAAAGCTGAAGCTTTTTAGAACATCCGGTGATTCCCTGTCGCTCCGCACTTAAATAAAAAGCTCAAAATCTAACGATTTTGGGCTTTTTCCATTTTCTTAGGACTGCCCCTAAAACTGAGCTTTGCCCCCGTTGCTTACCGATATTAAAAAATACTCCAGATTAATAAAACTACCTTGCGAATAACTAAAGATCTTCTTGAATAATTTTAATAAAGAAACATCTTATTTAAATTTCTTGACAATATTTTAAATAAGATGTTGTCCATAATCAAAACTCCATACAGGCTGAAGCCCTACAGATAATTATAGCTCATTCCCCTCAGGCAGGGCAGTACAGGGATTCAAAGAAACTGCGACTTTTGAAGTCATACTTAAATCTCCTGGTCACAACCCAAATATTCCCAGCTCTATTGATTCCAGGCATTTACTTTTTATTATAAAAAGACAGGGACTTTCTTTGATTCAGTCCTGAGACCACTTCCCTGCTTCTGCCTGTCTTTAGGTTGTAAATTCTTATTTCACTTCTATACATATCCTGATCTTTTGTTACCGGAATATACCTGTAAATAATTTCATCGTCATCCAGGTATCTGCAGTCTTTAATCAAGAATTCTCCCGGAAGTCCCTGGATATTAAGTTTAACTGCTTTGTTCTGCGGCACATTATATTCATAAAGTTCAGATGCGTCTTCCACTAAAATAGTCTGATTATCAGGTTTCCAGTCGAATATATTACCGGCCACCTGCCTGTCAAGATATTTAATTGCAGTTGTCTGCAGGTCCATTACTCCAATTGCGTATGGAACTCTTTTACCAAGCTTTTTAGAAATAAGAAATGCCATGCTTTTATTGTCTTTTGAGACTGAAAGACTTGAAACAAAGCAGTCACCGTCAAATTCCGTTATTGTTTCCGCGCTATCTTTGCCAGGATTAACAAAACTTATAACATGGGGATTGCAGTAGTAGTAAATTCCTTTATTTGTCCAATTAATTGAGAAGTACCCGTGTAAATATTCTTCAAAATGTTCTTTTCTACTGTTGTTATAAGGAATTTGAATAGTCCTGATACGCCCTGTTATTAAATCAAATTCATAGGTTCTGCCAAAGCCATCATCATCCATTAAATCATCATCATTATCCTCATCTCTATATGGTTTGGTTGCAAAAAATAGTTTAGTACCGTCAGCCGACCAGGCAAGAGTTGATAAGCTAAAATTGTTTTCAACAATTTTCATTTTACCGGAAGTCTTAAAATCAAAACAATAAATATCTCCCAGAGCTTTATTTACTGAATTGTATTCAAGAAAAGCCGCTTTCCTTGTTGAGTTTGCCAGTTGTAAACGCTCATTCTTAAGAATTGTTACTGAACTCCTGTATTGTATTCTATCATTTGTCTGGCCAGCAGAAGAAATAGATAATAAAATCAAAATGATAACCGGAATATAATTTCTCATAGTAAAACAGATTTCCAAATGATTATTTTTATAAGATTGGTTTGGCAACGTTTACCTCTTTACTCTTGGTTTAATTAGATCCATATCAGCTAACAGATCTTTATTGCTGCTGTCTGACTTAAGTCCCTGCTCAATTATTTTAAGAGCTTCTTTATAATTATTCTTTCTAACCATTAGCATAGCGTATTCATGATATAGTCTACCAATAGCTTTTTTGATGGTTGGTCCAGCAGGTGTAATCTGAGCAACCCTGAGAAAAACTTTTTCATTCCATTCAAGGGCCGGTTCCTCCTGCTTTGAAACGCATGCACTTAAAGAATTCAGGTAGAGCTCCTGTATTGAGGGATAATCGGGAAACGTTTGAAGCAAAGTATCGGCATCCGTAACAGCTTTCTCATATTCTTCATTCTGAATAAGCCAGGATATGAATAAAACAGAAGCAGCCATATAAATGTCTTTTACCCTGCCATTGTTTTTATCATTCTTATACAGGGCCGAAATATGCTTATAGCCTTCAGGGATAAACCCTTTCTTTAAAAGATCGGTAGTTCTGTAAAGTTCAAGCTTATTTTTTGCTTCACTCATATACTCTGCAAAGAAGGATTCATTCTGCAATACAGCTTTACATTTTTCATAAACAGGATCGATCTCTTCAACAGGTCTGCTGTCCACAATAGAATTATTTATATAGATTCGGGCATTTGAGAGAATTGCCTTCTTTAAGTCTGTTGAAAAATTCTTATATATAAGTGCATCTCTGAGGAGCGAATCCAGTTTTACATAGTTGTTTACTTTTACGTAATGATCAAAAACTTCCTGCCATACATACCAGTAATTTATCTGCAGAGAAGAAAAACTTGTATCTGTATTTAATGAGCTTCGCACCTCAGAAAAGGCTTCATCGAATTTCTCTTTTTCGATAAGATCTATTGCAGCGTTGCTCCTGACGATTTGAACGAGGTTAAGGGGAGATATTTCTTTCAGTTCGCCAATAAACTCGTTATATATATCGTCTATGCCGCGCTTATCCAATTCATCCTGCGTAATCAGTTTTGATTCCAGAAGAGATTTAATTTCCTCCTCTTTACTTTTCTTTTCCTTATAATCGAAACCGTTAACAGGATCTGTCAATTCAATTCTTATCGGTTTATTCCCCTGGAAGACTTTAAGGTACACATGGTAAAGTGTTGCATAAATTCTGGAAGTATAGCCAAGATCGAGGCAAAGAGCATAGTATAGTGCAGAAGCGCTGACGCAATTATAATATTTCTGGTCGAAGATCTCGCGGAAGCGAAGATTTTCGACATATTTTATCAGGCAGTTTTTATGAAGATATTTGAAGAGATCTTCGTTCTGGTCGTATATATCATCTTCTCTGTCAATGTTTTTCAGAACTTCCTGCATGAGCTGGTTATATTTGCTGAAATAGACCTGGATCTGCAGTGAATCTTTAACGCCCTCATTAAACAAGATTTGACGGAGAAATTCAAAACCCTTTGGGCTTTTCTCATTAACATCCTGGCAAAAAGCTCCGGAGCTTAGCACAAGAAGCAAAAAGGGTAAAAGCAGAAACAAGTTGTTCTTTTTCAATATAATTCCAGGAATAAGATATTTTTAGCTTTAGTTTTCATGATTACAGCAACTGAATATCAGAAAGATAAAAGATTTGCAGATCTGGACAAAAATAATGCGTATAGAATGTAAATGTCAAATAGGATTATTCTTTGCTGAGTCATGTCTACCTGCAATGATGTCAGTAAATATAATAAATTGCAATTTCACGTGCCCATTTGGTGACTGCCTTAAACGGAGTTTAATGGAAATGTTCAAAGTCTCACCAGAGCTAATCCCTCATCATTAAAGTATACGCCGCCTTTTTTCAGCAAACCACTCTGTCAGCATTTTGCTAAAAACGCCTGAGTTGTAGCCAATAGAGCATAGATATCCCCTTCCCATCCGGGATATAATTTTTGAATAAAATAAATTCGATTAGGCAGCTTGCCGGTAATAGACGTGATGAAGCCCATTCACGGCAGGAATTTTCTCAATTTTACCTGCTATCTGAACCGGCCTGCCATCGGGAGAGTTTTCTGAGAATTATGTTTTCAAGTCTTAGCTGAACTTTGGTTTTGAAGAAATTCAGAAAGAATAGGGACAGTGTAAAGCTCAATGAATACTTCTGCCTTTGTATATATTTACTTGCCCCTGGATCAGCATTAATAACATGTAACACTTTTATTGTATTTTGTTTTTATTAGATGCAGGGTATGCATTTGAGATATTTTTGAAGTGAGCAGAATGCAGGATTTAAGAAACAATAAACCGGGGATATTGTTATTCCCCCGGTTTATTTGAGTTAAGAAGTTACTGAGGTACGCTGCTGCCATAACTTAGCATCCACTGAATTCCAAACCTGTCAGTGGTCATACCGAAATAAGCGCCCCAAAAGGCTTTTTCAGGCTTCACTTGTGCTTTGCCGCCTGAGGAAAGGAGGTCAAAAAGTCTGTTTACTTCCTGTTCGCTATCCAAATAGAGAACTATAGAAAAGTTGTTCCCAACAGTTAATTTTTGGCCCATTGATTCCAAAGTATCAGTTGCCATTAGCAAATAACCATTAAGGACGGGCAGTGCAATATGCATGATTTTATCGCGGTCCTTTTCCGGAATTTTACCGGCTTCGGGTGTATCCCTAAAGCGCTGCAGGGACATAAATTCACCGCCAAAAACCGATTTATAAAAGTTAAACGCCTCTTCCGTATTGCCCTTAAAATTCAGATATATACTTACCGATGACATTTTTATTCCTTTCATTTAATTAGTAAATGAGAGCTTTATTACTGCTTTAATATAACAGCAAAAAGGAAATTTTAAAGGGAATAATTTCGACAAGTAGAAGTAATCTGCCTGACCCGTAGAATGTTTCACAGATTTTTGTTTTATTATTTCTATTGTAACCCTTCTTAATATGAGGTTTTATATATGAGCAAATTAAAGGTACTGTGCTTTGGAGTTTCTGTGGATGGATTTGGAGCAGGAGCCGGTCAAAGTTTGGAAAACCCTATGGGGGGAAATGGGATGGCGCTGCACGAATGGTTTTTTCCTACCAATGCTTTCCAGAAGATGCACGGCAAAACGCAGAACAGAACTAAAACTGAAGGGACTCTGCAAATAGATAATGACTTTGCTGATAAAGGTTTCCAAAATATTGGCGCCTGGATTATGGGGCGAAATATGTTTACGCCGGAAAGAGGTCCATGGAAGGATTTCTCCTGGAAAGGATGGTGGGGAGACAATCCTCCTTACCACACTTCTGTTTATGTTTTGACACACTATGCACGGCCTCCACTTGAAATGGAAGGTGGAACTACTTTTTATTTTGTTACTGATGGAATAGAAGCTGCCCTGGAAATGGCAAAAGAAAAAGCCGCCGGAAAAGATATTCGTCTGGGCGGAGGTGTTGAAACCGTTAAACAGTATCTGAAAGCAAAACTGCTGGATGAAATGCATATAGCCATAGCACCAGTTCTTCTGAACACAGGTGAGAACTTATTTAGAGATATTAATTTAGTCGAGCTTGGCTATAAGTGTGTCGGGTTTACTCCCTCGGGAAAAGCTACACATCTGGTTTTTAAAAAAGATATTTAATTAATAGTAGTAATCCTGGATGTACCGAAAACAATATGCCTACTGCACAGATGACCCAGATGATTCCCGATAACGAGAATTCTCTCTCGAATGCCCCAAAAGATAAAGATGTTGATTCTTATCACCTGTTCAAACAGATATTCAAAATAGTTTTTCCTACTGAGTCCCCGATAGCTGATTTACTTCATTTTATTTAGCTGATAAAACCATTCACAAGGTTCATGATTTTGGATTGAACCAAGAGGAGTTCAGGACTTTACGTAGTGCACAAAATTATACATTGAATCAATTTATTAAACAAAGTAAATAATCTGGTAAATCACTTATCTAAAAAAGGGAGGATAATTATGAACAAAGGAAATATGACTAACGGTATAAACGTCACTCAGTTAAATGATACACTTAATGCCATAAAGAAAACTCCATCGATTGCTAAATGTGAGTTTCGAATTAAAAATAAATGGATTAGTGGTGCCAACAGCCGTTCAACCATCAAAGATTTTTATGCTGCGGGACAGGAGGATACGGTAAGGACTAAACAATTTACATTGGAGGCAGACGAGCCTGCAGTTTTATTGGGAACTGATAAAGCCCCTGGCGCTGGTGAATATTTACTGCAAGCGCTTGCGTCCTGTCTGGTTACAACTCTTATTTATCACGCTGCCGCGCAGGGAATTAAAATCGAAAGTGTAGATACGGAAATAAAAGGCACTGTAGATCTGCAGGGATTCCTTGGCCTGACTAAAAAGGTAAGGAATGGATTTGATAATATTGATGTAAAGTTCAGGATTAAAGGGGATAATATTACTGATGAACAGAAAAGACAACTTTGTGAAATGGCTAAAAATTATTCCCCGGTTTTTGACAATATTTCAAATCCCACCAGGATTACGGTTGGGTTGGAAGAACCTGTAGCCGTCTAAATTAAACCCTTATATAACGCAGCCGGATAGTTTTTCCGGCTGCTTGTCTTCCTGTGGAACTTTCCCTATTCGAACCTCCATTTGATCTGATACTTTATGCAAAAGTTTATTGATAAATATTTCCTTGAAACATCCAGATACTTTTTTATTTTCTTTTTGCCTGGATGCATCTTTCTTGAATTATGGGCATTGAGGGAGGGATGTAGGCTCCGGCAGCATGATAAATTAAAAACTCCCCTGGTCTCTAATGATTTAAATATGCGATAACAAGCTGAAATCAAAGATTTTCATTAACATCACGAGACTCCCTGTCTCTCCGCACTTAAATAAAAAACTCAAGATCTAACGATTTTGTTTTTTCATTTTATACTACCCTGAAACCTCATCAGCCTTGGAAGTTTTGGTCAACACTTATAAAATACTTAAAACAAGAATATTGACATACCAGGAATTATTCCTGAGCCATGCTTACCAGTCACAAATAGATAATTTCAGGATAAAACAGTAAAAATAATAACAAGCAACGGGGATTGCCTGGTACAGAAATTTATATTGAAGATTTATTTCCAAAGATAATATTATAATAACAGGTACAACTACTGCTATAATAAAAAAAGTGATCCATCCGAATTTTCTTTCCTGGAAAAGTGTCTTTAATAATAAAGGGGTAAATAAAATAGCGGCTAAAGCCAATAGTACAATTGCATAACTACTTAGTAAATATAAAATGAAAAGAAGAGAAGTTGATAACTCGTAATTGAGATATTTTTGCAACCTTTCAATATTATATCTCCGATTGACATTTAGTTCAATCATAGAGGACCCATTATACAATTAATTCTGGAATGATTTAATGAAAAACAAAATACAAGTTATAGAAGCTAAATGCAATCCTCTCAAACTTTATATTGTCCCTATTCAAAAGTCTGTGCAGGCTGAAACCTACAGATAAATTATAGCTCATTCTCCTTTTTTCAAGTATGTCCTTTTAATTTCGGCAGGTATGTTGCCAATATTAATATTAGTGTGAACATCATAGTGACAGATTTTTCTTTTGCCTTTTGGTTTCAGGCTTTTTAACTTTTGACCATTAATCTTCATACATTTTCAAACTATCCCACAGAGGATAAGCAATGGAAGCTCTTAAGACCCTGCACGTAACGACCGCCAAGGAATGGCGGGCCTGGCTGAAGAAAAATCACCTGAAGGAAAATGTCATCTGGCTGGTCTTTTACAAACAGAGCGCCAATAAACCCATACTGCCCCTCGAAGATGCTGTCGGTGAGGCACTTTGCTTTGGATGGATTGACAGTATAATTAAGAAGCTGGATGAAGAGCGCTATGCCAGGAAGTTTACGCCGAGGACAAATACGAAAAATTGGTCCGAAGTAAACAAAGCAAGGGTAAGAAAGCTTATCAAAGAAGGCAGGATGACTGAGTTCGGCCTATCGAAGGTTACGTTTCCACTTGAGGAGAGTTCTGAAAACAAAACACCCCGGCAGAAGAAGAAAGTTTTGGATATTCCGCCTCTTGTGGAAAAGGCCCTGAGGGCAGATGCCCTCGCATGGAAGAATTTCAGCAGTCTTGCCCCTTCTTACCGCAGACTATACATATTGTGGATAACGAGCGCAAAGAAAGAGGATACTCAGGCAAAAAGAGCGGCGGAAGCTCTTGAGCTTTTAAGACAGAATAAAAAGCTCGGGTCAAAATAGAATATACGCTTAATTTAAAACGTTAAATATCCTTTTTGCGGGGAAAGCATTCTGCTATTAATTCTTCAATGATTGCTAAAATCAGCTAACCCTTCTTTTCTTTTCCAGCAAATTTACGACAGGCAGAACAATGGCAAAAATTACGGAAAAGCGGACGGATACTGACCAGTCTGGAACAGCATTACTTCCCGTAAAAATGTTATAGAGCAGTGTAACAACTGAGCTGGCAATAAAAGTAATTACAAAAGTAATTAAGCAGTCAATCAAGAGACCTATTTTGCCCATAACAATTCCCCTGTTTGTGAAAGAAGTAATATAATTTTAATAATAATAAGGATATAAGCAACCTCTTTGAAAAAAAAATAGTTTATTCACCTGATGTTTTTATGTCCGGGGTACTCTCTGATGCCGGGTTTTGAAAAATGCTAAAGGACCCCAGGGCGGCGTAACTTTTACCGCCCTTTATTTCCCGCTGGCATATTTAATTTTATCTAAGTAATACAAACTTCCTGGTTGACCTAAAACCAGTTTCAATTTTACCCTCAGGTATTACATCCAACCTGTAAAAATATACACCGCTTGATAATTCTTCAGCATTAAATATTATTTCATAATTGCCAGCCTGTTTATTCTCATCAACCAATATGGCAACTTCTCTTCCAATTATATCATATACTTTTAAGCTCACAAAAGATTGCTTCGGAATTGAATACTGTATTTTAGTTACCGGATTAAAAGGATTCGGATAATTTTGACGTAACTCAAAATTCTCAGGTATCTTGCCGGCAAGCATGTCTTTTAATTGTGTTAAAACAAAAGTAATTTCATTGGATGGAGCACTTTCTCCCTGATCGTAAACAGCAGTAACCTGGTAGAAAAATGCACGCGAGCAGGGTAGAGTGTCTGTAAATGTTTGTTCTGAAGCATTAACTTCGTATATAACTTTACCGCTGGTGCATGCATTAGCTGCGTTGGAACGGTAAACCCTGTACGACGATAATTTTGCTTCCGAATTTAATTTAGTATGATTTACATATTCCACATTTTCATTAACAGTGTATTGTGCAGTTAAATTTGATGGCGGATTATTCCCGCCGGAAGCAGGCGCATCCCATTTTAATACTATTTTGCCTAAAAAAGCTTTTATTTCAAGTGCATTGGTAAGTGTTACACTTTGTCCATCAGGATTTGTAATTGTAATATCATAAAATCCGGTTGGCGCCGCAGATGCTATATCCAGAGTGGCTTTTAACTGATTCGGACTGGTGAAATTGACGGCTTTAGTTGTTATACCGGTTCTGCTGAAGTTTATTGCCGCTCCTTTTACAAATTTATTACCGTTAATAATTATCTCCAGATCCGTTAAACCCTGAATAACCTTATTTGGAGATAAACCGCTTACGGCCAGCTTTTGAGTTGTACTGCCGGTAAATACTTTTAATTCATAATTCCCGCCGTTTACTTTGCGGAAATAAGCATTGCCGCCTTCCACAGAAGTTGGAGGTTCTGTTTTACTGTCAATACCCATAACCACAATCCGGTATGTACTTGGATTTTCAAAAGTCTGCCCCGTTCCACGGCTTATTGGTGCTCTTAATGGAACTGCTGTATCCGGCAGCGTAACTGTTAATAAAGAATTCTTTCCTCTGCCAGGATCATTATCATTTGCTGCAACAAGGAAATCTTCAGGATCATATACTTCAACTAAAGGATCCGGTAATCCGCTCGTACCTGTTCCATTGACTACAATATTAACGGTTGTTCCGGGAGTAGCCTGAATTAAATAGGAATCTCTTTGCCTGGGCTGACTTATAACTCCATTTTTCTGAGCTGGGGTTTCATCCTCGTTTTTAG